>DASRIR010000350.1:0-11553 GCA_035649875.1 Burkholderiales bacterium
CAGAGATGGATCGAAAACTCGGCGTCCCCCGGCACCTCCGGCAGCGGGCGCGTGCCGAAGCCCTCGTCGGCGATCGCATAGCGCTCGGCCGCGCCGAGCGCGAAAGTCGGGTACTGGTCGAAGGTGAACTCGGCGACGTGGTCGTTGTAGACCACGATCGCGACGTCGGGCGCGAGTTTCGCCAACCACTCACGCACCGGCACGTACGCGTCGAACAGCGGTTTCCACGCCGGGTCCTGCTGCCTGCCGCGATCGAACGCCGGGCCGACCGAAGGTACGTGAGACAAGCCGATGCCGGCGACGATCCTTCCCATCAGACGGCGCCGCTGATGCTGCGCGTCTTCAGGAATTCCTCATAGCTCTCGCCGCGCATCTGCGCGCCCATGCGGTAGAGGCTGTTGCCGGTTGCCGAGCCGATCTTGAGCATGGCGTAGATGTTCATGCCGGCCTCGATCAGGCCCTTGAAGTCGCGCTTCCGGATCAGGTTCTTCTCTGCTTCGGTGAGGGAAAAGCGCGCCATGAAGGCTTCCGCGTCGTGCTTGAACGCCGCGCGCTCGGTCGGCGAGCAGAGCGCCGCGCACATCTTGTTCAGCCGCCGGCCGCGCCGCGACAGGCGCAGGTCGAAGATGCTGGTGTCCGGAATCGGGGCGTGCATCGCCCCCATTCTAGGTGACGGCGCTCTTGCGCCAGCCGCTGTCGGAGTACGACTTGCGGGCGGTCTCCGCGTAAGGCACCGGGCTGACGATCGCGCGGATCTCCATCTGCTTGTGCCGCTCGACCGTCGGTTTCCTCGTGCCGCCGTTTTCCTCGCCCCAGACCAGGGTGACGTCCGTGCCGGGCTCGGCGTATTCCTGCTCGAGCACCGCGATGGTCAGCATCCGGCGCTCGTTGGAGCTATAGCCGATCCAGGTCGAGATGCCGGCGGCCCTGCCCTTGGCGAGCACGGTGTCGTAGGGATGCATGGAATACACGGCCGAGGGGAACTCGATGAACTTGCCGCGCTCGCCTTTCTCGATCTGGCTCGCGATCACGCGCAGCACGTCCGCCTGCTCGAGGGCCAACGTCACTTTTTTCCGGTGCGGCGCCTTGGCCATCTTTTGGAGCGCCTCGCGGCCGATGAAGTCGTGGTCGAAGTCGATGAACGAGCCGTAGCCCATGTCCCAGGGCGTGAGGTAGTAGTCCTCGATCTTCTTCGATACGAAGCTGCCGCCGATCGACGCCCGGGCTTCGTAGCTGTCTTCCTTGAGCCACTGGCGATAGGGCTTCATCCTCTCGCCCGAGTACACCGCGGGGAGCGGCGAGGGAATCCAGCCCGACTCCAGCGTGTTGGACGAATAAGCACGGCCGCCGACCAGGCGCAGGCCGAACTCCTCGCCCGCCCTGACGATCGCCTCGCGCACCGCGTCGCCCTCGGCATAGGGGCCGACCAGCTCGAATCCCGGCTGGCCCGCCATGCCATGACGCAGGGCGGTGACCGGCTTGCCGGCGATGCTGAACGTGGTGACGTGGAAGAACTTCACCTCCGGCGGCCGTTTCCCGAGCGCCTTCTCCATGGTTTTCATGGCGTTCGGGCCCTGGATCTGGAAGCGGTAGGACTTGCGGCCGAACGGGTCCTTGCGCGCGGCCGAGCGCTCGTCGAGCTCCAGCTTTACCTGGTAATTGCCGGCGCCGGCGTGAAACTGGATCCAGTTGAGCGCCGGGATGCGCCCCACCAGGACGAACTTGCCCGGCGCGGTGTTGAACAGGATCACGTCGCCGATCACGCGGCCGTCGTGGCTGCACGGGACGAACTGCTTAGCGCGCTCCGGCGAAACGTTCTTGAACGTGTTGATCGCCAGGTGCGAGAGCAGCTTCTGCGCGTCCGGCCCCTCGACGTAGAGATCGGCCATGTGGAACGACAGGTTGAAGAGCACGCAGGTCTTCTGCCAGGCCTGCTGCTCGTCGCGCCAGTTGGTGTACTCCGGCGGCACGCCGGGGTAGACGTTCGGGCCGCTGGGCGAGTTCCTGAGATAGTCGACGGGATTTCCCGCCGCCGTGAGCAGGTCCTCGAGGCTTTTCACACCGTCGCCTTGGTGCGCCAGCCCTCGTGGTAGGTGGTTTGCGCCTGCTTTGAATACGGCGCCGGGCTCACCTTGGCGCGGATTTCGGCCTGCCGGTGGCGCTCGACGGTGGTCTTCTTCGTGCCGCCGCCCTCTTCACCCCAGACTAGCTTTACTTCGGTACCGAGCTCGACGTTCGCCTCGACGATGCCGAGCGAGAGCATCGAGCGCTCGTTGTAGCTGTAGCCCGAGAACATGTTGAGGCCGACCTGCTTGCCGTTCAGCATGATCTTGTCGTACGAGGCCGAGGTGTAGTTCGAGAGCGGCAGGTCGAGGAACTTGTACGGATCGCCCTGCTCGAGCATCGACCGCCACACCTTCACCACGTCCTCCGGGTTCCACGCGAAGGTGACCTTGCGGCGGTGCGGCTTGCCGGCCATCTTCTGCAGCGCTTCCCTGCCGATGAAGTCGTGGTCGAACTTGATGAACGAGCCGTACCCCATCTCGTACGGCGTGACGTAGTAGTCCTCGATGTTCTTCGACACGAAGCTGCCGCCGATCGAGCCGGTCGCCTCATAGCTGTTCGCGGGCAGCCACTCGCGGTATTTCTTCATCTTCTCGCCGGTATAGACGGCGGGGAGCGGCGAGGGGATCCAGCCGGACTCGCACGTGTTGGTCGCGTAGGCGCGCGAGCCGACCTCCTTCAGGCCGAACTCCTTGCCGGCGGCGACGATCGCGGCGCGGATTTCCTCGCGCTCGGCGTACGGGCCCCAGATCTCGAGCCCCGGCGCGCCGGCCATGCCGTGGCGCAGGGTGCGCACCTTGCGGCCGGCGATGCTCATGACGCCCATGTGGAAGAACTTGACCTCGGGCATCGGCCCGCCGTTCAGCTTCTCGATCACCTTCCAGGCGTTCGGTCCCTGGATCTGGAAGCGGTAGTTGGTGCGCACCACCGCTTTGCCCTGGGTATTGCCGGGCGAGCGGTCGTCCTTGCGCGTCTTCACGTTGAAGCCGCCGGTCTCGGCGTGGAACTGGATCCAGCTCGCCGCCGGCGCGCGGCCCACGAACACCATGTGGTTCTCTTCGAGGTGGAACAGGATGCCGTCGCCGATGATGTAGCCGTCGTAGCTGGTCGGCGCGAGCTGCTTGGCGCGGTTCACCGGGAAGTTGGCGAAGCTGTTCATGCCGAGGTGGGTGAACAGCTTCAGCGTGTCCGGCCCCTGCACGTACTGCTCGACCATGTGGTGTGACTGGTCAAAAAGCACGGCGGTCTTGGCCCACGCCGCCTGCTCGTCGCGCCAGTTGGAGAACTCGGAAGGCACTACGGGATACACGTAGGCGCCGATCGGGGAATTGCGCAGCATGTCGACCGGATTGCCGGCCGCCTTGAGTACCTCCTCAAGGTTCTTCATGAACTCCTCCTGTTTCAGGCCGCTTGCTTGAGAGCGAGGGCTTTGTCGGTGGCTTCCCAGCTGAACTCGGGCTCTTCGCGCCCGAAGTGGCCGTAGGCGGCGGTCTTCTCGTAGATCGGCCGCAGCAGGTCGAGCATCTGGATGATGCCCTTCGGCCGGAGATCGAAGTGCTTGCTGACGAGCGCGGAAAGCTGGTCGTCGGACATCTTGCCGGTGCCCTGCGTGGTGACCATGACGCTGGTCGGGCGCGCGACGCCGATGGCGTAGGACACCTGCACCAGGCACTTGGCGGCGAGGCCGGCGGCGACGATGTTCTTCGCCACGTAGCGCGCCGCGTACGCGGCGGAGCGATCGACCTTCGACGGGTCCTTGCCCGAGAACGCGCCGCCGCCGTGCGGCGCCGAGCCGCCGTAGGTGTCGACGATGATCTTGCGCCCGGTCACGCCGCAGTCGCCCTTCGGGCCGCCGATCTCGAACGCGCCGGTGGGGTTGACGAGGTAGTTGACCTTGCCCTTCAGCATGGTCTTGGGCAGGACGGGCTTGATCACTTCCTCGATCACGGCTTCCTTCAACTTGTTGTGCTCGACGCCCTTGGCGTGCTGCGTCGAGAGCACCACGGTGTCGAGCGAATCGGGCTTGCCGTTGAGGTAGCGGATCGTGACCTGCGACTTCGCATCGGGCCGCAGCCAGGGCAGGCGCCCGTTGCGGCGCAGCTCGGCCTGGCGCTCGACCAGGCGGTGCGAGAGATAGATCGGCAGCGGCATCAGGCTCGGCGTCTCGTCGCAGGCATAGCCGAACATCAGGCCCTGGTCGCCCGCGCCCTGCTCGAGGTCGAGGCCCTTGCCTTCGTCCACGCCCTGCGCGATGTCGGGCGACTGCTGGCCGTAGGCGATAAGCACGGTGCAGGTCGCGGCATCGAAGCCGATTGCGGGGTCGTTGTAGCCGATGCGCCGGATGGTGTTGCGCGCGATCGCGTCGTAGCTCACGCGCGCGTTGGTGGTGATCTCGCCCGCGAGCACCACGAGGTTGTCCTTGACGAGGGTCTCGGCTGCGACGCGCGAGGTCTTGTCCTGCTTTAGAATCGCGTCGAGCACGGCGTCGGAGATCTGATCCGCGACCTTGTCGGGATGGCCTTCGGACACCGATTCGGAGGTAAACAGAAAATCGCTCATTGCCTGCGCTTCTTCTACTAGGTGGGAAGGCCGCAAGGATACCAAAACTTGCACCGGCTCCCTAGATTTCTCCTCGCTCTGATCGCTGCGCTTCCGCTGTGGCTCCTGCACCGGTTGGGAACCGTCCTCGGCTGGACGATGTATGGGATATCGCCCACCTATCGGCGCCATCTGAAGGCAAACTTGGAAAGGGCGGGTTACCGGGATGCAAGCATCCGGCGCGCGGCGATTGCCGCCGCCGGGCAGATGCTCGCCGAAACCCCGGCGATCTGGCTGCGGCCGCAGCCGCGCGTCGTCGCGCTGGTGAAGCAGGTCGAGGGCCTCGACCAGGCGCTCGCGGCGCGCGACCAGGGTCGCGCGCTTCTATTCCTCACCCCGCACATGGGCTGCTTCGAGGTCGCGGCGCAGTATGCCGCGCAGCACTTGCCGATCACGGTGCTGTATCGCGCGCCCAAGATCGCCTGGCTCGACCCGCTGATGCGCGAAGGCCGCGGCCGCGGGCGCGTGCGGCTGGTGCCCGCCGACTTCGCCGGCGTGCGCGAGCTCTTTGCCGCGCTCAAGCGTCGCGAGGCGGCCGGCTTTCTGCCCGACCAGGTCCCCGGCGCGGGCGAGGGCGAATGGGAGACGTTCTTCGGCAAGCTCGCGTATACCGCGACGCTCGCGCCGAAGCTCGCGCTGCGCGAGGACGTTGCCTGCTTCCTCGCCTATGCGAAGCGCCTGCCGCGCGGCGCCGGATATGCCATCACGCTGCGCCCTTACCCCGAGAGCCGGCCGGATGAAACCCCGACCCGGCGGCTCAATCGCGCGCTCGAGGAGCTGGTGTGCGAATGCCCCGAGCAGTACCTATGGGGCTACAACCGCTACAAGACGCCCGCCGGCGCGAAGCCAAAACCTGCATGAGCCGCCTCGTCTTCGCGTTCATGTGGCTGGTGCATTGGCTGCCCTTGCGAGCCCAGGCCGCGATCGGTTCGCTGGTCGGCGCAACCCTCTTCTGGCTGATTCCGGAGCGGCGCAAGGTGACCCGCATCAACCTGGACAAATGCTTCCCACGGAAAACACCCGCCGAAAGAGAGCAGCTGGCGCGCGCGCATTTCCGCGCGTTCTGCCGCGCGTTCATCGAGCAGGGGATCCTGTGGTGGTCGCCGCGCGGCCGCATCGAGAATCTCGTGCGCATCGAAGGCCGCGAGCACCTCGAGGGCCACACGAAAACCATCGTGTTCGCGCCGCACTTCGTCGGCTTCGAAGCGACGCTCGCACGCCTGGCGCTCGATTTCCCGGTATCGATGATGTACTCGCGCCAGAAGGATCCGCGGTTCGAGGCGCGCCTCCTCGCCGGTCGCACGCGCTTCGGCGGCGTGATGTTCCCCCGCCAGGCGGGGATCAAGAAGGGCATCGAGATCATCGACTCGGGCCTGCTCTACTACTACCTGCCCGACCTGGACTTCGGTCCCAATCGCTCGGTGTTCGTGCCCTTCTTCGGCGTGCCCGCCGCTACGGTGACCGGACTCGCGTATATTGCACGCACCACCGGCGCGGCCGTGGTGCCCTGCGTGACACGCATGCTCCCCGGGGGCGGCGGCTACGTCGCCCGGCTGTATCCTGCATGGCGTGACTTCCCGAGCGGCGACGACCATGCCGACGCGCGGCGCATGATGGCCTTCATCGAGGAGCGGGTGCTCGAGATGCCCGAGCAGTACTTCTGGCTGCACAAGCGGTTCAAGACGCGCCCCGTGGGCGAGCCGAGGTTCTATTGAAGGTGGCCGTCATCGGCGCGGGCCACATGGGCCGCTACCATGCCGACAAGTTTTCGCGCTTGCCGGGCGTCGAGCTCGCCGCGGTGGTGGACCCGGACCCCGCGCGCGCCAAGATCTCCGATTACCGGAAAGTGCTCGGTAGCGTGCAGGCGGCGGTGGTCGCGGTGCCGACCAATCTGCACCACGAAGTTGCGCGCGCCTGCCTCGAGAAGGGCGTGCACGTGCTGGTCGAGAAGCCGCTCGCCGCCACGCTCAAGGAGGCGGACGACCTCGTTGCAATGGCGGAACGAAAAAGCCTGGTGCTCCAGGTCGGGCACGTGCAGCGCTATAGCGGCGCCTTCCGGGCGCTCGCCGGCCGCGTGGACAAGGTGCTTTACATCAACGCCGAACGCCTCTCGGGCTTCAAGCAGCGCGGCGCCGAAGTCGACGTGATCCTCGACCTCATGATCCATGATCTCGACCTCGCGCTCTCGCTCGCGCGCTCCGAGGTTACCGGCGTAAGCGCGTGCGGCTTCCAGGTGCTGACCAGCGACATCGACATCGCCTCGGCGCGCATCGAATTCGCCAGCGGCTGCGTCGTCGACCTCACCGCGAGCCGCGTGAGCCAGGCCGTGGTGCGCAAATTCCGCGTGTTCCAGCCCGGGCTCTACGCGTCGGCCGACCTGCAGGAAGGGAAGTTGCGCTACGTGCGGCAGGCGGGCGGCGTGATCGACGAGACCGAGGAAGCGCATCCGGGCGGCGATGCGCTCGCGGCGCAGGCGGAAAGCTTCGTGCTGGCGATTACCAAGAACCAGCCCGTCCTGGTCGACGGCGTGGAAGGGCGGCGCGTGCTCAAGCTCGCGCTCGACATCGGCCGCCTGGTACGTGAGCGCCTCGCGAGGTTTTCATGAATATTCCCATGGTGGATCCCGCGGGGGAGTACCGCACGCTCAAAGGCGAGATAGACGCCGCGGTCGGCCGGGTGCTCGCCTCGGGGCGCTTCGTGCTCGGCCCGGAAGGCGAGGCGCTCGAGCGCGAGATCGCCGCGCTCGTCGGCGCGCCGCACGCGGTCGGCTGCAATTCCGGCACCGACGCGCTGCATCTGCCGCTCGTTGCCGCCGGCATCGGGCCCGGCGACGAGGTCGTCATTCCCGGATTTACCTTCTTCGCTACCGGCGAGGCCGTTTCCTACACCGGCGCGACGCCGGTGTTCGCGGATGTGGATCCGGGGACCTTCAATCTCGATCCCGCCTCTCTTGGCAGGAACATCACGTCCAGGACCAAGGCAGTGATCGCGGTCCATCTGTTCGGGCAATGCGCCGCCCTGGATGAAATCCAGGAGATCTGCAAGAGTCGCAAGCTCATCCTGGTCGAGGACTGCGCGCAGTGCATCGGCGCGGACTACGAGGGCAAGGGTGCCGGCAGCTGGGGCGACTTCGGCGGGTTCTCGTTCTATCCGACGAAAAATCTCGCCGCGATGGGAGACGCCGGCTTAATGACTGCCCGAAGCGAGGAGCACGCGAAGATCCTTCGAATGCTGCGTCACCACGGCAGCCGCCAGACCTATCTGCATGATCGCGTGGGCTGGAACAGCCGCCTGGACGAGCTGCAGGCCGCAGTGCTGCGCGTGAAGCTGAAGCACCTCGCGCGCTTCAACGAGGCGCGCCGGGCCGTGGCGCGCCGCTACCGCGAGAAGCTGGCGGGCGCGAACGTGGCCCTGCCGGTCGAGCACGGCCGCGGCACGCACGTCTACCACCAGTTCACGATCCGCGCCGAGCGGCGCGAGGCGATCCGCGAAGCCCTGGCGAAGGAAGGCATCGCGAGCTCGGTGTTCTATCCCATGCCGCTGCACCAGCAGCCCGCGTACGAAGCCATCGCCAAGGGCGTCTCGCTGCCGGTCGCCGAGAAAGTCTCCAAGACCGTGCTCTCGCTGCCCATCCATCCATTGCTCGACGAGGCATCGATCGACCGCATCGCGGCGTGCGTGCGCAAGGCGGCATGAAGCTGGGCTTTACCAAGATGCAGGGCGCGGGGAACGATTTTGTCGTGCTGGATTGCACGCAGCAGCCTTTCGGCCTCGACTCGGCGCAACTCCGGGGAATCGCGGACCGGCACCGCGGCGTCGGCTGCGACCAGATCCTCGTGGTCGAAAGACCGCGCAACGCCGAAGCGGATTTCCGCTACCGCATCTTCAACGCCGACGGCGGCGAGGTCGAGCAATGCGGCAACGGCGCGCGCTGCTTCGTGAAGTTTGTGCATGGCCGCGGCATGACCGGCAAGCGCGAGATCACGGTCGAGACGCTCGGCGGGCTGATCCGGCCGCGCCTCGAGGGCGATGGAGAGGTGAGCGTGGACATGGGCGTGCCGACGCGCCCGGTGATGGAGAAGCTGAGCGTCGGCAACCGGCAGGTCGAGCTCACCACGCTCTCCATCGGCAATCCGCACGCGGTGCAGTTCGTGCCTGACGTCGAAAGCGCGCCGGTCACGGCGCAGGGTCCGCTGATCGAGGTCCATCCGCGCTTTCCGAACAGGGTAAACGCCGGCTACGCGCAAGTGCTCGAGCGCCACGCGATCGCCCTGCGCGTGTGGGAGCGCGGCGCGGGCGAAACGCTCTCGTGCGGCAGCGGCGCCTGCGCCGCGGTCGTCGCCGGCATCTCGCGCAATCTGCTCGATTCGCCGGTCAAGGTCGAAACGCGCGGCGGCACGTTGACCATCGCTTGGGCGGGCGGCGAGAATGCGGTGTTCATGAAAGGACCCGCAGTAACGGTATTCGAAGGAACCCTAGAACTATAAGAGGCACATGAACGCAGACGACGTCGCGCGCTGGTTGCGCACCCACCCGCAGTTCTTCGACCAGCACCCCGAGCTTCTCGAAGCCATCACCGTGCCCCACCCGTACGGCGGGCGCGCGATCCCGCTGTCGGAACGCCAGGCGATGGCGCTGCGCGAGAAGAACAAGGCGCTCGAGGGCAAGCTCGGCGAGCTGCTCCAGTTCGGCGAGGAGAACGACGTGATCAGCGAGAGGGTGCACCGCCTGTCGGTCGCGCTTGCCGGCGCGAAGGATTTTCCCGCCCTTGCTGCCTCGCTCTACTTCCACCTGCGCGAGGATTTCGCGGTACCGCACGTGGCGCTGCGCGTCTGGGGCAAGAGCGTGCCCGCCGACTTCGACGAGGCGCAGCCGGTCGACGAAGCCCAGCGCCACCACGCTGGCACGATGGGCGCGCCGCAGTGCGGCCCGGCGGCCGGCAACCCGTTCGTGCCGTGGTTCCGCGAGGCGGGCGAGCACGTGCGCTCGATCGCGCTCGTGCCGCTCGGCCAGACGACGGTATTCGGCCTGCTCGCGCTCGGCAGCGAGGATCCGAAGCGCTTCTATCCGGACATGGGCACGTTGTACTTGCGCCGCATCGGCGAGCTATGCGCAGCCGGAGTGACGGCGCGACTCTAGAGCGCGACTACCTGGATGCGCTGAGGCATCAGCGCCGCCTTTCTGCTGCCACCCTCGAGAACTACGGCCGCGCGCTCGCCCTGCTGCAGGGCTTTGTCGGGAAAAGATCGCTCGACGAGCTCGAGGCGGGCGAGATCCGGCGCTATGTCGCCATGCTCCATTCGAGAGGCCTGTCGCCCCGCACGCTCGCGCTTACCCTGTCCGCCTGGCGCGGGTACTTCCGCTGGCTCGCGCGCCATCGCGGCTTCCGGTCCAACCCGGTGCTCGGCATCCGCGCGCCCAAGGCGGCGCGGCCGCTGCCGAAGGCGCTTTCGGTGGAAACGGCGCAGCGCCTTCTGGATGCCGAGGACGACAAGGCGCCGTTGCTCATTCAGGATCAGGCCATGTTCGAGCTGATGTACTCGTCCGGACTGCGCGTTGGCGAGCTGGTGGCGCTAAATCTCGTCGACGAGCCGGCGCAAGGCGAGGTCACGGTGACCGGCAAGGGCTCGAAGACGCGCACCGTGCCGGTCGGCGCCAAGGCGCGCGCGGCGCTCGGGAGCTGGCTCTCCATGCGAAGCAAGATCGCCACGCCGGGTGAGAAAGCGCTCTTCGTCGGCGCACGCGGCCGCAGGATTTCGCCGAGCCGCGTGTGGCACCGCCTCACCGCGTGGGCCAAGCGCCGCGGCATCGCCGAGCACGTGCATCCGCACATGCTGCGGCACTCCTTCGCGAGCCACATGCTGCAATCGTCGCAGGACCTGCGCGCGGTGCAGGAATTGCTCGGCCACGCGAGCATTTCCACGACCCAGGTCTACACGCACCTCGACTTCCAGGCGCTCGCCAAGGTCTACGACGCCGCGCACCCGCGGGCGAAGAAGAAATGAACGCCCTGGTTCTGAAGAAGGGACGCGAAAAGTCACTCAAGCGGCGCCACCCGTGGATCTTCTCCGGCGCGGTCGAGAAGGTGCAGGGCAAGCCCGGCTCGGGCGACACCGTGGAGGTGCTTGCGGGCGGAGGCCGCCTAGCGCAGGCCGCGTACAGTCCTAAGTCGCAGATCCGGGCTCGGGTATGGAGCTTCGACCCGAAGGCAGACATCGACGCGGCTTTCTTCAGCAGCCGGCTGGAGCGCGCGTTGGCTCTGCGGGAAGCCTTACCCGCCGCGAAGCACACCAATGCGCTGCGGCTGGTGCACGGCGAATCAGACGGGCTGCCCGGCCTCGTCGTCGACCGTTACGCCGACGTGCTGGTGGCGCAATTCCTCGCCGCCGGCGTCGAGCGATGGCGCGATCCGATCCTCGACGCGCTGATGGAGCTCAGCGGCTGCGCCGCGATCTACGAGCGCTCGGACGCCGAAGTGCGCAAGCTCGAAGGCCTGCCGGCGAAAGCGGGCTTCGCGCGCGGCAACCGCAGCGCTTCGCGCTGCCCGATCATCGAATACGGGCTCAACTTCCGGGTCGACGTCGAGCAGGGGCAGAAAACCGGCTTCTTCCTCGACCAGCGCGAGAATCGCCAGCGGGTGCGCGCGCTGGCCGCGGGACGCGAGGTGCTCGACGGCTTCTGCTACACCGGCGGCTTCTCGATCGCGGCGCTCGCCGGCGGCGCGAAGCGCGTGACTGCAGTTGAATCTTCAAAGGATGCAATTCAGATTGCGCGAGAGAACCTCGCGGCGAATCCTCTCGAGGCCTCGAAAATCGAGTTCCTGCAGGCGGATGTCTTTTCCCAGCTCAGGACGCTCAGGGACAAGAATGCGAAATTCGACCTGATCATTCT
>DASRIR010000351.1:0-4860 GCA_035649875.1 Burkholderiales bacterium
ACTTCAGGGGAGTAAGAACATGATCAAGAACTACCTTCGTTACGCAGTCGCAGCCGCGTTTGCCGTTGCCGGCGCGAGCAACATGGCGCTCGCAGTCGAGGAGACGGACAACGATTCCTTTGACCGGCCGCAGGAGCTGCAGGTCGACAGCAGCGGACAAGTCGTAGTCACTGGCACTATCGGAATCACGGCGTTGCCACCCGCGCCGGTCGTCCCGGACATCGATTACTACTCTTTCCGCGCGGCCGAAGGCAATACGGTCACGATCGATATCGACTTCGGCTTCAAGGGCACCGGAGCGCCGGAGCGCAGCGTAGATACGATCATCGCCATTTGGGGGCCGAACGGCTTCTTCCGCAAGAACGGTGATCCCCTTAGCGGCGACCCGGACTCGATGCCAATCGGCTGCTGCACCCACCGCGATGCGCGTCTGGATCAGGTGGTCCTGCCCGCAAGTGGGAAATACATAGTCGGGGTCACCAGCGGCGGCGTGTCCGGCGGCGTTGCACGGATCTTCCTGCCCGATGGCACTGCGACGCCTTTCGTACCGGGCACTTTGTCGAACGGCAGCTATAAGCTGATCATCTCGGGGGTTTCGTCACCCGTGATCCAGATGAACATCGACATCAAGCCCGGCGCCACCAGCATCGCGAAGATCAATCCGAAGTCGAGGGGCAACATTCCAGTCGCTTTGCTGTCTTCCAAGGATTTCGACGCGCTCCAGGTGGAATCCGGCTCGGTCCGATTCGGTCCGACCGGCAAGGAAGCGACGGCGCTGCGCTGCGGCAAGGGCGGCGAGGATGTCAACAATGATGGCCGCCTCGACCTTGTGTGCCATTTCGACAACCAGGCGGCGCGCTTCGATGAGACCCACGAAGAGGGCGTGATCACGGGCAGGATAAAAGGCATGGACTTTGAAGGGCGCGGGGACCTGAAGGTCCTCCACACCCAAAAGCCCGAGTAGCGACGACCGCAGTATTCAAGGCCCGGCGCACCGAGAGGTGCCCGGGCCTTTTCTTTATCTGTTGCGGTCCAGGAAGGCGTTGCCGCGCGCGACGGCGGCGTTGAGGGCGTCCAGTGAAGTCTTCTTGCCCTGCCAGGCGAGGTCGATTTCCTCGTCGATGATGCCGCGCAGGCGCGGATGCTGGACCAGGCGCAGGCTCTTCCAGTTCGGCGTGCCGCGCGTGAGGAGCTGGCGCACGGCGATCTCGTGTCCGGGATTGGCGGCATAGAAGCCCTGCTTGCGCGTGAGCTCGTACGCGGCGGCGCTTAGCGGCACCAGGCCGGTTTTCTGGTGCCATTCGGCCTGCACTTCTGGCCGCGCGAAGAACGCGAGGAATTGCGCCACCCCGGCGTAGTCCGCCTTCGGCCGTCCGGCCATCACCCAGAGCGCGGTCCCCGAGCTGAGTGTGTTGAGCGGCGCGCTGTCGAAGTCGTCGTAGTAAGGAAACTGCGCGATGCCGAGCTCGAATTTCGCCCGGCTGCGAAGATCGGCATAGTTGCCCGAGGAGGCCACCAGCACCGCGCATTCGCCGCTGGCGAAGCGACTTTCCGCTTCGTCGCGGCGCGTCGCCTGGGTGAAGTAGCCCGACTGCTTCCACGTGGCGAGCGTCGACACCCAACGCACCGCCAGCCGGTTGTTGAACACCAGCCGGTCGGTGGCGAACGCCTGGTTGTGCCAGGCAGCCATGTTCTCGAGCATCGCGGACGCCGGCCAGGCGAGCGTCAGGGCGCAGTCGCTGCCCGACTGCACCAGCGCGGCGAGCGTTGCGACCATCTCGTACCACGTGGCCGGCGCCTTCTTCGGGTCGAGCATGGCGACGCGGAACGCGTCGCGGTTCCAGTAGAGCACCGGGGTCGAGCGTCCGACCGGCAGCGCGAGCAGGCGGCCTTCCGTGTCGATGAGATCCTCGGCGCCGCCCGGCTCGACCGCCAGCGCGGCGCCGGATTCCGCGGCGAGCTGCCACAGCGGCCGCGCCAGGTCTTTCTGCTCGAGGAGAAATGCGCCGCCAAGCTCCGAGGCCTGGACAAGGTGCGGCGCTCGCGGCGCACGGCGCGCGGTATACGCCTCCACTACGGCTTCGTCGTAAGCGCCCTTGTAGGTCGCGACGACGCGATAGTGTTTCTGCGACGCATTGAAGCGCGCAACCAGCCGCGCGAACTCTGCGCCGCGCACGCCGCTCATCGAGTGCCAGACGCGGATCTCGGCCGGGCCTGCGGCCGCGGAGGCGGCGCAGCAAATCAGCGCGAGGCTAGCGAGTGCGATACGCAACATGCGGCGCCGAGTATATAGTCGGGTGGCGATGGCTGCCATTCACGAACGCAGCGCGGCGGAGCTTTCCGCCGCCGAATTGTCCACCGCCTACGCGAGCGGCGAGCTCTCCCCGTTGCAGGTGACGCGCGCGCTGCTCGAGCGCATCGAAGCCTGGGAGCCGCGCATCAACGCCATGTACCGGGTGCAGGGCGATGCCGCGCTCGAGCAGGCGCGGGCCTCGGAATCGCGCTGGCGCGCCGGCCGGCCGCTGTCCCCGCTCGACGGCGTGCCGGTCACCATCAAGGAGAACATCCATACGCGCGGCGATCCGGCGCCGATCGGCACGCGCGCCAACGAGGACGGGCCACCGCAGTCTGCCGACGCGCCGCCGGCGGCGCGCGTGCGCGAAGCCGGCTGCGTGATCCTCGGCAAGACCACCATGCCGGACTTCGGCATGCTGTCGTCCGGGCTGTCCAGCCTGCACGGCATCACGCGCAATCCGTGGCGCGTCGACCGCAATCCTTCCGGCTCGAGCTCGGGCGCAGCGGCCGCCGCGGTCGCGGGCTACGCGCCGCTGCACCTCGGCACCGACATCGGCGGCTCGGTGCGGCTGCCGGCCACGCATTGCGGCATCTTCGGGCTCAAGCCCTCGCTCGGCCGCGTGCCGGTCCATCCGCCGTATCTCGGCCGCGTCACCGGGCCGATGACGCGCAGCGTGGCGGACGCCGCGCTGCTGATGAGCGTGATCGCGCGGCCGGACGCGCGCGATTTCATGAGCCTGCCGGTTCAGGAATGCGGTTTCGCCGCGCTTGCGCCGCTGGAGCCGAAAGGATTGCGCATCGGCTTCCTGCCCGACATGGGCGTCGGGCTCACGGTGCAGCCGGAAGTCAGGTCCGCGGCCGAAGCCGCGGCGACCGCGCTCGCCGGCGCGGGCTGCCACGTGGAATCGATCCGCTCCTTCCTCAGCGAAGAGATGCTCGACGGCATGTGCCGCTTCTTCGAGGCGCGCTCCTACCATGACCTCACGAACCTGCCCGCCGCCAAACGCGAGAAGGTGCTGCCGTTCATCACCGAGTGGTGCAGCTGGCGCGCGGCGCGCTTCACCGGGCGCGATGTCATGCAGGCGTATACCCTGGTGATGGCAATGCGGGAGGCCGCGGTCGCCGCCTCGCAGCCCTACGATTTCATCCTGTCGCCGACTTCGCCGATCCTCGCCTATGAGGCCGAGCTTCCGGCGCCAGGGAACGATGCGCACGATGCGCTGCCGCACATCGCCTTCACCGTGCCCTACAACATGTCGGAGCAGCCGGCAGCGTCGGTCAACTGGAGCTATGGCGCCGACGGCCTGCCGATCGGCGTGCAGTTGATCGGCAAGCGCTTCGACGATGCCGGCGTGCTCAGGCTCTCGAGCTTCGTGGAGACCCTAAGGCCGACGCAGCGCCCCTGGCCGCAGCTCTAGCTGAACACCACCAGCGCGAGCGCGAGCAGTCCCGGCAGCGCCTGCACCCACAGGATCTTTCGGCTGGCGGTGAGCGCACCGAATACCCCGGCGAGGATGACGCAGGCCAGGAAGAAGATCTTCACGTCATCGCCCGCGAACACGCCCCACAGCAGGCCCGCGGCGAGAAAACCGTTGTAGAGGCCTTGGTTCATCGCCAGCGATTTGGTCGCTGCGGCTTTCTCGGGTGTCATGCCGAAGGTGCGCCGGCCGAAAGGCTTGTCCCAGAGGACCATCTCCAGCACCAGGAACCACAGGTGCAATGCCGCGACCAGGATCACCGCGATGTCCGCGGCGATCGGGAGCATCTACTTCGGCTGTGCGCGCTGCGGCTTGGCGCCCGGCGCGTACGGACCCGACGCGGTCGGCGGCTCGGGCTTGACCGGCTCGGCCTTGGGCAGCTCGCGCTCGTCGGGCGGCACGTAGCCGTCGGGACGGCCGGGCGCGACCTGCATGCCGGCGGGAAGCACGCCTTCGCGGGGATAACCCGCGGTGTCGAGCAGGGCGGCATACATCGCCGGGTCGTAGCCGGACTGCACACTCGCGCCCACCTTGATCGTCGGCACCTGCGTGTTGCCTGAGAGTTTCTTCAGCTCGGCGTTGCCTTCCTCTTCCCAGACCTGCACTTCGTTGAACGGCACGCCGCGCTTGTTCAGCAGCTCGCGCGCCGCAGCGCACGGCTCGGTGCAGTTGGGCGAGGTATAGAGACTGACCGGGTATTCCTTCATCGCCCGCGCCAGCACGAATGGCAACTGGGCGTCGGGCTTGGCGGGCTTGTCCGTGGCCGGGGGTTTGACCTTGCGTACGTTTTTCGCGCCCGGCGGCGGCGGCGTATCGGTGATATGGGTGCGGCCGTTCTCGTCCGTCCAGCGGTACATCTGCTGCGCGGCGGCGATGCCGGCGAGCGCAGCGAGAGCGAGTGCAAGGACGAAGCGCGTCAGCATGACGCCCTTCATCTTACTCCACATCACCGGGACTTCTTCAAACGGGGATCGAGCCGGTCGATGTCGGCCTGCACCTGCTCGCGGCTGCGCTCATAGACGATCTCGCGCCCCATGATCTTGCCGGCATAGGCCATGCCGTTGCGCGTCGGGGTGAGCGTGCATTT
>DASRIR010000352.1:0-11517 GCA_035649875.1 Burkholderiales bacterium
GAACGAGAACAAGATCGTGTTCATGGGGCCGTGGGCGGCGGGCACGCCGATCACCAAGAACGGCGCCAAGGAGAACTACGTGTTCCGCGTCTCGGCGGTGGACGAGATCGTCAACAAGGCGATGCTCACCTACTCGCAGAAGACTTTCAACGCGAAGAACTGCGGCATGATCCTGGTGAACAACCCCTGGGGCGAATCGAACGAGAAGGGCCTGAAAGCCGCGCTCGACGCCAAGGGCATGAAGCCCGCGGGAATCGAGAAATTCGAAGGCAACGACGTCGACGTGGTGCCGCAGCTCACGCGGCTGCGGAGCGCCGGCGCCGATTGCCTGTTCCTGGTCGGCAACGTCGGCCCCTCCGCGCAGGTGGTGAAGTCGCTCGACCGCATGGGCTGGAAGCCGCCGATCGTGTCGCACTGGGGCCCGGCAGGCGGCCGCTTCACCGAGCTCGCCGGCCCGAGCGCGCCGAGCGTGCACTTCGTGCAGACCTACAGCTTCTTCGGCAAGCAGTCGCCGGTGGGCGAGAAGGTGCTCAAGGCGCTGATGGCCAAGTATTCCGACATCAAGGGCGCGGGCGACGTCACCCCAGCGGTGGGCGTGGCGAACGCGTACGACGCGATGATGCTCACCGCGGCTGCGATCCAGAACGCCGGCTCGACCGACGGTCCGAAGGTGCGCGAGGGCTTCTACAAGATCGGGCGCTACGAGGGCCTGATCAAGACCTACGACAAGCCCTTCACGCCGCAGAACCACGACGCAGTGAACGAGAACGACTACGTCTGGACTCAGTTCATCGATAATCAGATCCTGCCCGTCGGCATGAAGAAGTAGGGTTTCTTAAGAACTCGAAGAACGGCCGCCGCGTGCGGCCGTTTTTTTGCGCCTTCTATGCTGATTACTTCCGCAATCATCATCGGCCTCGGCCTCGGCGCCATGTACGGGCTGCTCGCGCTCGGCTTCTACGTGACCTACGCGGTATCGAGCACGGTCAACTTCGCGCAGGGCAGCTCGATGATGCTCGGCGCGGTGTTCGCGTACACGCTGGCGGTGACGTTCGGCTGGCCCTTAATCCCGGCGGCGCTGGTGGCGCTGCTGCTGTGCGCCCTCTACGGGGTGATCGTCGAGCTCGTCGCGGTGCGGCCATTCGCGCGCCGCGGCTCGAGCGCCTGGCTGATGGCCACGGTGGCGCTCGGCATCGTCGCCGACAACACCGTGCTCTTCACTTTCGGCAAGGAACCGCGCGGCTTCAACGTTCCGGCGTTCCACGGCTCGGTCCAGGTGGCCGGCATCAACGTCGCGTGGCTGCAGATCGCGATTCCGGTGGTCGGGCTCGCGCTCGCCGCCGGCTTGCATGTTTTTTCCCGAAAAACGATCTACGGGAAAGCGATGCTGGCCGTGGTGCAAAACCCGGACGCGGCACGGCTGATGGGCATCAACGTACCGCTCGCCATCTCGGCCGCGTACGCGGTCTCCACGCTCTTCGCCGGCGCGGCGGGGATCATGATCGCGCCGCTTTTCAACGTCCATTCGGACATGGGCACGCTGTTCGGCCTGAAGGCCTTCGCGGTCGCGATCCTCGGCGGCATCACCAGCGCCTGGGGTGTGATGCTCGCGGGGCTGATCTTCGGCGTGACCGAGGCGCTGATCACCGCGCTCCTCGGCTCGGCCTATACGCAGATCCTCAGCTTCGCGCTGGTCATCGTCGCGCTCGCCGTAATGCCGAACGGGCTTTTCGGCCGCGCCGAGGTGAAGAAGGTATGAGGCTCGCGCTTTACACCGCAGCCTTCGTGGCCGCATTCCTGTTTACGTGGAACGCAAACAGCTACTACGTGTTCATCATGGCGACGCTCGCGCTGACCGCGATCGTCGGCATCGGCCTCAACGTGCTGCTCGGCCTCGCGGGCCAGGTGTCCTTCGGCCACGTCGGCTTCTACGCCCTCGGTGCCTATACGGTCGCGATCCTCACCGTCGGGGCGAAGTGGAGCTTCTGGGCGGCGCTGCCCGTGGCGGCGCTGGTCGCGGCGCTCACCGGGGCGCTTCTCGCCTTGCCCGCGGTGCGCGTCAAGGGTCCCTATCTCGCGATGGTGACGATCGCCTTCGGCTTCATCGTCGAGCACGCCGCGGTCGAGTGGCGCGGCGTGACCGGCGGGCAGAACGGCATCATGGGGATCCCGAATCCCTTCGGCGAGCGCGGCGTCGCGCTGATCGCGATCGGCGTGGCCGCGGTCGTCACCGCCGCCTACCATTTCTTCCAGAAGAGCCGGTTCGGCGCGGCGATGCGCGCGGTGCGCGACGCCGAGGTCGCCGCCGAATCGATCGGCCTCGCGCCGGTGCGCATCAAGACCGCCGCGTTCGCGATTTCCGCTCTCTGCGCCGGCATCGCCGGCGCGCTGTTCGCGCTGCTCTCGGGCTTCGTCACGCCCTCGACCTTCGCGTTCTCGCAGTCGATCCTGTTCGTGCTGGTGGTGATGATCGGCGGCGCGGGCTCGGTCGCCGGGCCGCTGGTCGGCGCGACCATCGTGGTGCTCCTGCCCGAGCTGCTCGCGGCGCTTGCCGAATACCGGCTGCTCTTCTTCGGCGCATTGCTGCTCTTCGTGCTCTGGATCGCGCCGGACGGCGTGGTCGGCAGCGTGCTGCGACTGGCTTCCAGGAAACGGAGGTTGCGTCCGGCCATTGGCGGCGCAAGCCCGATCGCTCCCAGGCAAAGAACCGTGCTTGCGGTGCACGGCCTCGGCATTGCCTTCGGCGGCGTACGCGCGGCGCAGGACATCGCCTTCGAGGCGCGGCCGGGCGAGGTGACGAGCCTGATCGGGCCGAACGGCGCCGGGAAAACCACGGTGCTCAACATGCTGAGCGGGTTCTACCGGCCCGAAGCGGGCTCCATCCGGATCGGCGATCTTCATATACAAGGCAGGCCTGCATGGCGCATCGCGCGCGCCGGCGTGGCGCGCACCTACCAGACCACGCAGCTCTTCGGCTCGATGAGCGTCGCGGAAAACCTGGCGATCGCGTCCGGCACCGAAGCGCTCGCCTCCTACGTGGGCTACACGGGCGACCTGGATGCGCGCGCGGCGGATCTGCCGCACGTCGACAAGCGCCTGGTCGAGATCGCGCGCGCGCTCGCGACGCGGCCCTCGGTGCTGCTGCTCGACGAGCCGGCCGCCGGCCTCTCGGCCGACGACAAGGCCCGGCTCGCGCAGCTCCTGCGCCGCATCGCCGACGCGGGCATCGCGGTGCTGCTGGTCGAGCACGACATGTCGGTCGTGATGGGCATCTCGGACCGCGTGGTGGTGCTCGACGCGGGCGTGCGCATCGCGGCCGGCACGCCGGCCGAAGTGCAGCGCGACCCGGCAGTGCGCAAGGCCTATCTCGGGGAAGAGCACATGCGTCCGGAGGCCCACCGCGGCACGCCCGGCGCGCCGATCCTCGAGGTCGGCCGGCTGGCCGCGGGCTACGGCGCCGAGCCGGTGCTGAAGGGCATCGACCTGCAGGTCAGGCAGGGCGAGATGGTCGCCGTGCTCGGAGCGAACGGCGCCGGCAAGTCCACGCTGATGCGGGCGATCGCAGGCCTTCACCGCCCGGTGGAGGGCGGTATCGCGCTCGAGGGCCGCGACATCTCCGCTGCGCCCGCGCATCGCGTGGTGCGCGAAGGTGCCGTGCTGGTGCCGGAAGGACGCCAAGTGTTCCCCGAGCTCTCGGTGCTCGACAACCTCCTGCTCGGGGCTTTCTCCCGCAGGAAATTCGACCCTGCGGAGATCGAGGCGCTGCTCGAGCGCTTCCCGCGGCTGCGCGCGCGCCTGCACCAGCGCGCGGGGCTGCTCTCGGGCGGCGAGCAGCAGATGCTCGCGATCGCGCGCGGCTTGATGGCGAAGCCGCGGCTGCTGCTCCTCGACGAGCCCTCGCTCGGCCTCGCGCCGCAGGTGGCGAATGACCTCTTCGCCGCGCTCGACCGGCTGCGCGCCGAGGCCGCCACCATCCTGCTCGTCGACCAGATGGCCGGCCTCGCGCTCGCCCTCGCCGAGCGCGCCTACGTGATCGAGAGCGGCCGCATCGTCGCCGACGGCACCGCCGCCGAGATCGCCAACGCCGGCGCGCTCGAGAAGGCCTACCTCGCGGCGGGCTAGCCGGGCTGCAGCGGCTCTTCCTGCATCAGCGCGATCTGCTCGCGCAGCTCGAGGATGGGGTCCTGCCAGTAGCGCTGGGTGTTGAACCACGGGAACGCGGCGGGAAACGCCGGGTCGTCCCAGCGCCGCGCGATCCAGGCCGAGTAGTGGATGAGGCGGAGCGTGCGCAGCGCCTCGAGGAGGTGCAGTTCGTTGCGGGAGAACCGCGCGAATTGTTCGTATCCCTTGAGCACTTCGTGCAGCTGCAACGTCATCGACGCGCGCTCGCCCGAGAGCAGCATCCACAGGTCCTGCATCGCCGGCCCCATGCGCGCGTCGTCGAGGTCGACGAAGTGCGGGCCCTCGTGGGTCCACAGGATGTTTCCCGGGTGGCAGTCGCCGTGTAGGCGGATGGCGTTCACCTCTCCGCATCGCTGGTAGCACGCTTCGACCAATTGCAGCGCCTGCTCCGTGACTGCCTTCCAGGCGTCTAGCAGGTCCGCGGGCACGAGCGTGCTGTTCAGCAAATAGCTGCGCGCGTCGTGCCCGAAGGTCTGGACCGTCAGCGATTCGCGGTGGACGAACTTCGCCGTGGAACCCACCGCGTGGATGCGGCCCATGAAGCGGCCGATCCATTCGAGGGTCTTCGGATCGCCGAGCTCGGGCGTGCGCCCCCCGCGTCGCGGATACAGCGCATAGATGAAGTTCGAGAATGTTCCCTTGCCAATCGGTGCGACCACCGGGATTTCCCGCTCGGCAAGCTCGTGGGCGAAGGCGTGCTCTTCGTCGATTTGCGCGTCGCTCCATCGGCCGGGCCGGTAGAACTTGGCCACCACCGGCGCGCCCTCTTCCAGCCAGACCTGGTAGACCCGGTTTTCGTAGCTCGAAAGCGCGAGCAGGCGGCCGTCGGGGCGCTGGCCGAGCGCTGCAACGGCATCCAGCACGACCTCCGGCGTGAGGGCGGAATAGGGGTGCACCAGCGTATAGTAGTTGCATGAATGGAAATGCCGTCGAGATCAGGGGCCTGCATTTCTCGTTCGGCGACCTTGAGGTGCTGCGCGGCCTGTCGCTCGACATTCCCCGCGGCCAGGTGGTCGCGATCCTCGGCGGCAGCGGCGCGGGCAAGTCGACGCTGCTCAAGCTGATCGGCGGGCAGCTCTATCCCGAGCGCGGCACGGTCACGGTCGAAGGCAAGAACGTGCACCAACTCGCGTCCGACGAGCTCTACAAGCTGCGCCTCGAGATGGGGATGATGTTCCAGACCTCGGGCCTGTTCAGCGATTTCGACGTGTACGACAACGTCGCGTTTCCGATCCGCGAGAACTTCGACCTGCCCGAGGAGCTGGTGCGGCGCCTGGTGCTCATGAAGCTGCACGCGGTCGGCCTGCGCGGCGCGCACAAGATGATGCCGGGCGACCTCTCGGGCGGGATGACGCGTCGCGTGGCGCTCGCGCGCGCGATCGCGACCGACCCGAAGCTCATGATGTACGACGAGCCCTTCGCCGGGCTCGACCCAATCTCGCTCAACCAGATCGTCGAACTCATCCGCAGCCTGAACCAGGCGCTGGGGCTCACCTCGATCGTCGTGACCTACGACGTGCACGAGGCGCTCAAGGTCGCCGACTACGTCTACGTCATCGGCGACGGCGCGATCCTCGGCAAGGGAACCTCGAAGGAGGTATCCGAGTCGGACGATCCGTATCTGAAGCAGTTCCTTAACGCGCTGCCTGACGGGCCGGTGCGGTTCCACTTCCCGGGGCCGCCACTCGAGGAGGACCTTCGCATCCATGGCTGAGACATCTCTGAAACAAGCCGCCGCCGAGGCGATGAAGGCCGGCGAGGACGTGACGCGCCGCGTGCGCGACCTGACGCTCGAGGCGCTGCGCAACCGGCGCTTCGACCGCGACGGGATCCGCGACGTGGTGCGCACCGTGACCGAGGGCATGGCGTCGGTGGCGCCCGGCAGCGGCGGCACCATGCGCAAGGCGATGGGCGCGGCGTTCCGCGGCATGGACGAGGCGCTCACCAAGTCGGTCGAGGCGGGCGAGTCGGCGCTGCGCCAGATGGTCGCGACCGGACGCAGCATCAGCGACCACGAGGTGAAAGAGGCGCTCGCCGGCCTGAAGAAGATCGAGGAGGATTTCATCGACACGGTGAGCAAGGTCGCGGCCTCGGCGAACGAGCGCGCGCGGCCCGAGCTGCGCGCGCTGGTCGAGCGCGCGACGCGCGCCGGCACCGAGACCGGGCGCCAGAGCGCGCACCTCATGAAGGAGTTTGCGTTCACCGGCGTGGAGCTCGCCGGGCAGTTCAGCGTCAAATTCGCGCAGATGGCGAGCGGCGTGCTCGCCGGCATGGCCGACGCGCTGGAGAAGTCCGCCGCGGAAAGACAGAAGAAAACACCGCAATAGGGATGGCTGAAAAAGCGGCAGTGAGTCGTCCCCGCGCAGGCGGGGACCCGTGTTTCTCGAAAAAAGACTGGGCCCCCGCCTTCGCGGGGGCGACGGCAGTCCTTCCCTAGCCCGTGCTGCGGCAAACCCTCGGCATCATGCGCGAGCTGCCGCGGCTGAACGAGATCGCCTCGGTTTTCATCCGGCACGGGCTGGGCGATTTCGTCCAGCGCATCGGCATCGCCGGGGTGCTCGAGCGCGCCGGCGCGATCCTGCAGCGCAGCCCAGTCGCCGAGCAGGTCACGCTGGATCCCGCGCAGCGCATGCGCATGGCGCTGGAGGAGCTCGGGCCCACGTTCGTGAAGCTCGGCCAGGTGATGGCGACGCGCGTCGATCTGTTCCCGCCGCGCTGGATCGCGGAGTTCGAGAAGCTGCAGGCCGAGGTCCCGGCGGTGCCGTTCGACGCACTGCTGCCCGACCTCACGCGCGCGCTCGGGCGGTCGCCGTTCGAGGTGTTCCGCGACATCGAGACCGAGGCGCAGGCCGCGGCCTCGATCGCGCAGGTGCACCGCGCGAACCTGCCGGACGGCACGCCGGTGGTGCTGAAGGTCCGGCGCCCCGGCGTGCGCGAGACGATCGACGCGGACCTGCGCCTGCTGCGCCGCGTGGCGGACCTGATCGAGTCCGAGATCCCC
Source organism: Burkholderiales bacterium (assembly GCA_035649875.1). GTDB lineage: Bacteria > Pseudomonadota > Gammaproteobacteria > Burkholderiales > SG8-39 > SCGC-AG-212-J23. The sequence goes on from DASRIR010000352.1 coordinate 7,184, forward strand.
GAAGCGCGCCGCTACCGGCCGGCCGAGATCGCCGAGCAGTTCGCCAAGTCGCTCGAGCGCGAGGCCGATTTCGTCACCGAGACGCGCAACATCGAGCGCTTCGCCAAGAACTTCGCCGGCGACCCGAACGTCGTCATCCCGCGCATCTACCCGCAGTACACGAGCGACGTGCTGCTGGTGCAGGAGCACGTCGAGGGAATTCCGGCCACCGATCCCGCCGCGGTCGAGCGCGCGGGGCTCAACCGCAAGCTGCTCGCGGCGCGCGGGGTCGATGCGTTCCTGAAGATGATCCTGCTCGACGGCTTCTTCCACGCCGATCCGCACCCCGGCAACGTGTTCTACCTGCTCGACCACCGCCTGGTGATCATCGACTTCGGCATGGTGGGGCGGCTCTCGCCGCAGCGGCGCCGGCAGGTGATCGACCTCCTCGCCGGCCTTACGCGCATGGCCGAGGAGCCGATGCTCGACGTGCTGCTCGACTGGGCGGGCGACGCGTACGTCGACGAGCAGAAGCTCGCCAACGACGTGAACGAGATGGTGTTCGACTACGAGGGCATCCCGCTCAAGGACATCCGCGTCGGCAACGTGATCCGCCAGTTCGCCGCCATCGTGCGCGAGCACTCGATCGTGCTGCCCTCGGACCTGTCGCTGATGTTCAAGGCCCTGATCACGCTCGAGGGCCTCGGCCGGCAGTACGACCCGGAATTCCATATCGTCGATCACCTCGGGCCGCTGGTGCGCAGCACCTTCGCCGAGCGTTACCAGCCCGCCGAGCTCGCGCGGCGCGCGCGCAGCACGCTCGGCGAGTTCGTCAACCTGGTGGGCAGCGTGCCGCGCGACTTCGCGCGCCTGCTGCGCGAGGCGCGCCGCGGCAAGACGCGCATCGACCTCGACCTCAAGCGCCTCGACAGCTTCGGCCGGCAGCTCGACCGCACGCTCGACCGGGTCGCGGTCGGCATCCTCACCGCCTCGCTCGTCATCGGCTCGGCGATCGTGCTCACCGTGCGCGACGGGCCGACGGTCTGGGGGATTCCCCTGCTGCCGGCCCTCGGACTGCTCGGCTACGTTCTCGCGTTCCTGAACAGCGTCTGGATCGTGTACGGAATCTGGCGCTCGGGCCGCGAGTAAGAACCGCTTCTTACGCCTTGCCGCCGTCCTTCGGGATGAACTTGAGCGCCGCGCCGTTGTTGCACCAACGCTGGTTGGTGGGCGGCGGGCCGTCGTCGAACACGTGGCCGTGGTGGCCGCCGCAGCGCTTGCAGTGGTACTCGGTGCGCGGGTAGATCAGGTAGAAGTCCTTCTTGGTGTCGAACACGCCCGGAATCGTAGTGAAGAAGCTCGGCCAGCCGGTGCCCGACTCGTACTTCATCTCGGAGGTGAAAACCGGCAGACCGCAGCCGGCGCAGGCGAAGAGGCCCGGGCGCTTCTCGTCGTTCAGCGGACTGGCGCCGGCGCGCTCGGTGGCCTCCTCGCGCAGCACGCGGTAGGACAGGTCGTTCGGCAGGCGCTTTTTCCACTCGTCCTTCGACAGCTTGAGCGGCTCGCTCGCCGCAGGCACGGTCGCCCCCGCGGGCAGGAAGGTCTTCCAGTTCTTCTGCAGCGCTTCGATGTCTTTCATCGTGCGCTTGGGCTGGGCGTGGACGTGCAAGGGATGCAGCCACAGCGGTGCCACCGCGCCCGCGAGTAAGAATTTCCGTCGGTCCATGGGCTCCTCATCGGTCTTGCCTTAGTCGAGCTAACGCCCAAAACCTAACACGAATTCCGCTAGGATTCGGACAGGGAGAAAAGGGCGAGGAGGGCAAGCATGAAACGCATTTTGGCGGCCGCGGTCCTGGCCATTACGTCTGTCAGCGCGTCTGCCCAGCAGTTCCCGGCGAGGCCGATCCACCTGATCGTCACCTTCGCCGCCGGCGGCGCGATGGATTTGACCGCGCGCTCGATGGCCGCCGTGATGTCAGAAAGCTTCGGCCAGGTGGTGGTCGAGAACCGCACCGGCGGCGGCGGGCTGGTCGGCACCGACTACGTGGCGCGCGCCGCGCCCGACGGCTACACGCTGGTCATGTACGCCGACGTGAACGTGATCGCGCCGTTCGTCTACAAGAAGATCAACCACGACCCGATCAAGGACTTCGCGCCGATCACCAACGCGATCCTCGGTACGCACCTGATCGTCGCGCATCCCTCGGTGAAGGCGGCGAACCTGCGCGAGCTGATCGCCCTCGCGAAGCGCGAGCCGGGCAAGCTCGCCTTCGGCTCGCCCGGCACCGCTACGCCGCAGCACCTCGCGGGCGAGCTCTTCAAGCAGCAGGCCGGCGGCCTCGACATCCAGCACGTTCCCTATCGCGGCGGCGGGCAGCTGATCGGCGACCTGATCGGCGGGCAGATTCCGCTCGGTCTCATCGGACTGCCGCCCACGCTGCCGCACATCAGGGCCGGGAAGCTGAAAGTCTTCGCCGTCACCGCGCGCAAGCGCTCGCCGTCGCTGCCCGACGTGCCGACGGTGGAGGAAGCCGGCTTGTCGGGCTACGAGACCGTGCAGTGGCTCGGGCCGGCGGCGCCGGCCGGCACGCCGCGCGCTATCGTCAATCGACTGCACGCCGAGTTCACCAAGGCGCTCAAGCATCCCGTGGTGGTCGAGCGGCTGACCGCGGCGGGACTGGAAGTCGCGCCGAGCGCTTCGCCCGAGGCCTACGCCGAGTTCATCCGCGCGGAGCACGCACGATGGCCCGCCATCGTGAAGGCGGCCGGGATCACTCCCGAGTGAATCTGGTTTTCATCACCTCGGACCAGCAGCGCGGCGACTGCTACGGGTTCGAGGGGCGCAAGGTCAAGACGCCGCACCTCGACGCCATGGCGCGCCATGGCACGCGCTTCTCCGCATGCATCACGCCGAACCTCGTGTGCCAGCCCTCGCGCGCCTCGATCCTCACCGGACTTCTGCCGTACACGCACGGCGTGTCGGACAACGGCATCGACCTCGACCCGAAGGTCGGCGCGGCGGGGTTCGCCGGCGCCTTCGCGCGCGCGGGCTACCGCACCGGCTACATCGGCAAGGCGCACTTCGCCACCTCGCACACCTTCAAGCCGACCGGCACGCCCGAGTGCCGCAACAGCGACCAGGACCCGGACTGGTATGGGCCCTACATGGGTTTCGAGTACGTGGAGCTGGTGGTCGAGGGCCACAACCACTGGCCGCCGATGAAGCCGCCGCGCGGCCAGCACTACGAGCGCTGGTTCCACAAGGACGGGCGCGGCGAAGAGCTGCAACGCCTCTACGAGATGCAGCTGGCGCCGAAATCGAGCGCGATGCAGACGTTCCACTCGGCGCTGCCGGTCGCCTTCCATAACTCCACCTGGATCGGCGACCGCACCATTGCTTTTCTCAATGAGAACAAAGAAAAACCATTCTGTGTCTGGGCCTCGTTCCCCGACCCGCACCACCCGTTCGACGCGCCCGAGCCCTGGAGCCGCCTGCATTACCCCGACGAAGTCGACCTCCCGCCCGAGCGCAAGCTCGACCTCGAGCGCCGGCCGTGGTGGCACCGGCAGAGCCTCGAAGGCAAGCCGCAGATCGTCGACCATCTGCGCAAGATCCGCGAAAACTATTCGCGCATCCCGGTGCACACCGACCAGCAGCTGCGCGAGCTGATCGCGAACTATTACGGGATGATCTCGCTCATCGACCACAACGTCGGTCGAATTCTTCTCGAGCTCGAAACCTTAGGATTGAGCGAGCAGACCCTGGTCGTCTACTCGACCGACCACGGCGATTGGCTCGGCGACCACGGCCTGATCCTCAAGGGGCCGATGGCTTACGAAGGCCTGTTGCGTGTCGGGCTGATCTTCCAGGGCCCCGGGATCCCGCAGGGCAAGGTGGTGCGCGACCCGGTGTCCACCGTCGATCTGCCGGCGACGTTCTCGGACTTCGCGGGCGTTGGCTTCTCCGCCGCGCATAGCCGCAGCCTGCGACCGCTGATCGAGGGCAGCGGCAGTCGCGACTTTGCCTACAGCGAGTGGGACCTGCGGCCGTCGCGCTCGGGCGTGGATCTCGACCTGCGCACGGTGCGCACCCGGCGCCACAAGCTCACGCTCGAGCTGCGCTCGGGCGCTGGCGAGCTCTACGACCTGCGCGACGACCCTTATGAGATGAACAACCTGTTCGGCAAGACGAGTATCCAGGCCGATCTTGTCGGGATGATTCGCTCTCGTCCGGGCGACGCAATTCCGCGGCTAGCCCAGGTCGGCATGGCATGAAGATCACGCACGTCCGGGCGCACGTGCTGCGCTCGGAGCTGGCGCAGCCGTTCGCTTTTTCGCAGGGCTGGGTGGCGAGC
>DASRIR010000353.1:0-2536 GCA_035649875.1 Burkholderiales bacterium
TGCAGGCGCTGCTGGGCAATTTGCCGCCGCGCGTCGCGCTGCAGAAACTGGATTACGCGCGGCAGAACCTGATCGCCACCGGAAACGCGGGCTATTCGCACGACCAGCTGCGCGGCTCGGTGGAGAACGTGCTGGAGCCGCGTTATGCCGCGGTGCGCGGCGTGAGCGCGGGCGCGATGAGCTTCCCGCCGCTCAGCCCGCTGGTGCCGGCGAACGCCTTCGACTACAGGTAAGGACCGACTCTGAAGGTAAGGACCGCCCCTGAAGTTAAGGAGCGACTCTGAAGTCGCCCCCGCGAAGGCGGGGGCCTAGTTTCTTTTCAACATGGGTTCCCGCCTACGCGGGAACGACGGCACGCCTAGCGCAGGACAGGACTCGGGTTCTGCGGCGGCGTCGTCACCGGGGGTGACGGCGGCGTGTCGCGCGTCCCCGACTCGGTGGTGCCGCCGACGCCGGCTTCGCGCTCCTGCTTCAGGCAATCCTCGCGCAGGCTGCCGGCGAGTTCAGCGCACTTCGCCTTGGCCGGTACGCCGCTGCGCTCGCCCGGGAGGATCGAGCCGCCCTTGATGGCGCCGTCGGCGGGGCGGCTGCCGTCCTGGCTGGTACCGGGAGGCAGCGACCCGCGCTCGCCGGTCTGGGGGAGAACAGGCCCGGCGAGCGCCCACGCAGCAATGAAGAGAACGATTCGAGACAATTTCATCCGTTTCCTCTGCCCGCAGTTCGAAGCAAATTCGATGCCTTGCCGCTGATGACCGCGGCGGCGGTAAGCAGGCCGGGCGCGCCCCTCAGGACGGCCTCCGGAAAGCGCGGTTGCATGGCGATTTGCGCGAAAACGCGCGAGGCCTGCAGGCGCAGGCCGAAGGCGCGCCACCACGCGAGCGTGTAAACGCGGGCAACCGCGCGAGGCGATGCGGCAGATTTGAGCGCCGCGCTCAGCGGGCCGCAGAGCAGCGCGGCCGAGCGCATCGCCATCGCGATGCCTTCGCCGACGATCGGGTGTGCTTCGCCGGCGGCGTTGCCGATGGCGAACGCGCCGTCCCGGTAGAGGGACCGCGTGCCAGGGCGCAACGGGCCGGCGCCGAGCCACGCCCCTTCGCGCAGCGCGCCGCGCAGTGCGCGGGCGAGGCCCGCCGAGCGCCCGGTCATGTGCCGAAGGAGACTGTCGCCGGCCGGCGAGCCGTGCGCGCGCAGCGCTTCGAGGCTGGAGCGGCGCACGCAGCACGCCAGGGTGGCGCGTCCGCCGCCGCTTTCCACCAGCCCGGCATAGCCGCCGGAAAACGGAATCAGGGCGATGGTGCCGGCCGGCATGTCCACGCCGCGCAGGCGCGCCTGGAAGCCGAGCAGGTCGCTCGCGCCGGGGCCCTTGTGCCACGAGCCGCGCGCGTCGATGCGCACGCGCGCCTCGATCGCCGGATCGGCTTCGCGGATCACCTGCGCGCCGTGGCGCCGCGCCTGCTCCAGGAGCAGCGTATCCAGCAGCTCGCGCGCGAGCGCGCGCGGGTAGGGCGCGGCCGCGCGCCACGCCGGCATGCGCGCTTCGAACGTGCTTTCGCCCGCCCACAGCGCGATGGTGTGCACCTCGGGCCCGGCCGCGGCGTCGAGCTCGGCGCCCAGGCCGAGCGTGCGCAGCAGCTCGACGCCGGAGGCGGCGATGAACTCGCCGCACACCTTGCGCCGCGGGAAGCGCATTTTCTCGTGCACCACCACCGAATGTCCGGCGCGGGCGAGCAGCAGGGCGGCGGTGGCGCCCGCCGGGCCGCCGCCGGCGATGAAAACGTCAACCTTCACGCGCCGAGAAGAAATGCGTGAACGGCCACGCCACCCGTTCCTCGAGCCGCCAGTGGCCCGGCGGCCAGAGGGCGGACAGCTCCTCGCCGGTGAACCCGGCGCGCACGCTCGCCACCGCGTCGTGGCGCGTGACGTCGTTCGCCCCCAGCACCCACAGCATCTTGCTCGCCTGCAGCGCGATGCGGGCGCGACGCGGCTCGCAGGCCACGAAAAGCGGCGCGCGCTCCGCGGCGAGCGCGAGCACGTCGCTCAGCACATCGCCGTCGAGGTGGTGCAGGAACAGGTTGCAGACGATCGCGTCGAGCCGCGGGCCGGATTGCCGCAGGAAATCGAGCACGTCCAGGCCGTCGCTCTTGTCGACCGGAATGGCTTCCACCCGGCAAGGCAGCCGGCGCTGCACCGCGTGCATGAGCGAGCCGTCCCCGGCGCCGAGGTCCGCGATGCGCATGCCCTCGCGCGCATACGGGCGCAACGCGGCCGCGATATGCCGCGCGTTCCCCATTAGCGTGTTGACCCGCCGCAGGTCGCGACGCGAGTGCGCGGCCCGCGGGTCCGACGCTGGCAGGCTATCGAGCCATTCGGTTTCGATGATTCTCATGACACCTTTAGTAACGCTCCGTAGCAGCTGAAGCCGGCGCCGAAGGACGACATCCACCACAGCCCGGGGCGCTCGCGCTCGGCGAGCGCGGCGGCGAGCACGAACAGCACGAACGGGCTGCTCAGGTTGCCGAAGCGCGCGAGCAGCTCG
>DASRIR010000354.1:0-30340 GCA_035649875.1 Burkholderiales bacterium
CCGTCATGACGGTGCCATCGAGAAGCAATTTGTCCGAGCCGGACGTGAAATCGTTGATCGCGTCCGCGTTCGCAGGGCCGATCTCGCGGAAGATGAACGTGTCGGCGCCCGCGCCGCCCCAGAGCGTGTCCGCGCCACCCGCACCCCAGAGGGTGTCCGCGCCGCTTTGACCCGTCAGAGTCTGACTGGAGGCGTTGCCGCTCAGGCGGTCGTTGAAGTTGCCGGCTACGACGCGCTCAATGTTCGTGAAGCTGATCGTGCCGGAGCTGCCGCCGGTGATCGTGCCGGCGACGAAGTCGACAATCACGGCGCTGGTCGCGCGCTCCCTGAACTCGATCGCGTCGAAGCCCGCCCCGCCGTCGATGACGTCGGTGCCGCCGCTGCCGCCCATGAGGAAGAAGTCGTTGCTGGAGGTGCCGGTAAGAGTGTCGTTGTTATTGGTTCCTGTGAACGTCGCCACACCGACTCCTGCTGGAGAATGAAGTGGCGAGAGTGTGTTTGCGCCGCCCTCGGGGGTCGATAGCCCCTGTAGCTCACTCCACTTGGAGTTCTACGCTTCCGAGTTCCGTCACATTGAACGCCACGTGATCGCCCGGCGTCACGGTCTTGGTTGTCACCATGCTCCCGGTTATCACGACATCCCCGCGCAGAAGGCCGCGGCCGATGGAGGCGAGGTGGTCGGCGAGCCAGGCCACGGCGTCGAGGGGGTGGCCCATGGCGTCGGCCCCCCGCCCTTCTCCGACCTTGTTTCCATTGATGGTTGCCACCCCCCGCACGGCCGCGAGATCGATTGCCCGCCAGCTCGTGACCGGGGTCCCCAGCACGGCGCCCTCGTTCCAGGAGTTGTCGGCGATCAGCTCGAGGGGGTGTTTCGCGAGCTCCCGGTAGTCCGCGTTGCGATCGTCCGCGATCTCGAGCGCGGGCATGACGGCGCCCACCGCCTGGGCTACGCGGCTGCGAAAGAACGGCTTGTCCGCCGCCGGCAGGTCCTCGGCGATCTGCACCGCGATCTCGAACTCGACAATGAGCCGCCCGTACTCGGCGGCGCGCACGCTCGCCGGCGAGCGGCGCAGGGTCGACTCGAGCATCATGCCGGCCATCGGCGAATCGACGCCGACGAAGCGCCGCATCTCCGCCGAGGTCAGCGCGATCTTGTAGCCAACCACGGCGCCGAGCTGCTCCGCGCGCAGCGCGACGAAGGCGTCCTGGATCGCGTACGCCTCGCTTTGGGTGCGCGGCGCAAGCTCGGGCGGCAGCGGGATGAAGCGCTCGCGCCGCGCGTGCGAATCAAGGAGATGTCTTGCTGCCGCCTGGATGGACATGGCCGCAGGCGGGGCACTCCCGCTTGCTCCGGTAGAAAGCCTCAAAGAGAGGCGGCAGGTCGGAGACGATGTTCTGCACGTTCACCTCGACGCGGTGCACGAGCGCCCAGCATTTCGGGCAATACCACTCGAAGCCGTCGTCGACGTCGCGCGGGCGGACCTTCTCCACCACCATGCCCACCGAGCCCGCGGGACGCTGCGGCGAATGCCGGCAGCGGGCCGGGACGAGCAGGATCTCGCCTTCGCGGATCGGGACGTCGCGCGGCTTGCCGTCTTCGATGACCTTAAGAACGATGTGGCCGCGCAGCTGGTAGAAAAACTCCTCGTACGGATCGTCGTGGTAGTCGGTGCGGGCGTTCGGCCCGCCGATCACCTGGACGATCAGGTCCTCGGCCTCCCGGAACACGATCTGATTGCCCACCGGGGGCTTGAGCAGATGCGCGTGCTCGTCGATCCAGCGCTTGAAATCGAAGGCGGCGAGAGGCACGCGCTCATTCTAGAATAGGACGATGAGATTAAATCAGCGGCGCTATGGAGACGCCCTGGTCCTCTCTCCGGTGGGGCGACTGGACCAAGATTCGAGCGAAGGCTTCCGGACCGAGCTGCAGCCGCTGCTGGAGGGCGCGGTGCGCGAGGGCAACTCGATCGTCCTCGATCTCTCGGGGCTGGAATACGTCTCTTCCGCCGGGCTGCGCTGCTTCTCGCTCGCCGCGAAGCAGGCGCGCGCGCAGGGAAGCAAGATCGTGGTGGCGGGGATGACCCCGCTGGTGGCCGAGATCTTCCAGATCAGCCGCTTCAATATGCTGTTCGACATCCATCCCGGCGTGCGCGAGGCCCTGGTGGCGGTGTCGCCGAGCGCCGTGGCCGCGTACGACCGCGGCTGAGCCGGCGTGCGGGTCCGCTTCTGGGGAACACGCGGCTCGCTCCCCGTCGCGCTCACCTGGCGCGATGTGCGCGACCGCCTCGCGCGCGCGCTGGTTGCGGCCAACGGCCGCGGCCTCGACACGGTCGAGAAAGCGCAGGCCTTCGCCGAGCGTGAGCTCGATTTCTCGCTCACGCATACGTATGGCGGCCATACCTCCTGCGTCGAGTTCGAGCCGCGCCCGTCCGGCACGGACGAGTACTTCGTCTGCGACATGGGGAGCGGCGCGCGCGCGTTCGGCGAGCACGTGCTCGCGCGCCAGGGGGGCCGCCCGGCGACGGTCCATATCTTCATGTCGCACATGCACTGGGATCACATCATGGGGTTCCCGTTCTTCCGGCCCGCGTATGTGCCCTCGACCCGCATCCGCATCTACGGCTGCCACAAGAACCTCGAAGAGGCGTTCCGCCGCCAGCAGGACCCGCCCTCCTTCCCGGTGCCGTTCTCCGTCCTCGGCGCCGACATCCGCTTCGTTCCGCTCGCCCCCGGCCAGGTCCACGAAGTGGCCGGAATGCGCGTCGCGGCACAGGTGCAGAACCACTCCGGCGAGTCCTATGGCTACCGCATCCAGAGCGGCGGCAAGACGGTGGTCTACACCACCGACTCGGAGCACAAGCTCGACAAGCGCGACGAGGTCCGCCGCATCGCGGAGTTCTTCCGCGAGGCCGACCTGGTGATCTTCGATGCCATGTACTCGCTCGCCGAGGCAGTCTCGGTGAAGGCCGACTGGGGCCATTCGAGCAACGTGATCGGCGTCGAGCTCTGCCAGTTGGCACGCGCGCGCCGGCTTGCGCTTTTCCACCACGAGCCGGCGAACGCCGACGCCGCGATCGAGCGCATCCTGGACGATACGCGCCGGCTCGAGGAGCTCACGCGCGACGTCCACCGGGTCGAAGTGCTCGCCGCCTACGACGGGATGGAGATCGAGCTCTGAGGATCGGCGCCGGCCCGCGCGCGCCCGGCGCGGTGCTGCTCGCGGTGGCGGTCGTGCTGGTAGCGCTCGAAGCACCGCCGATCGTGGCGGCGCGCGAGACCCTGTTCGACGCTTACCAGCGGCTGCTGCCGCGCAAGCGGGAGTCGGCGCCGGTGGTCGTCGTCGCGATCGACGAAGCCGCGCTCGACGCGCGCGGCCAGTGGCCGTGGCCGAGAAGCGTGCTCGCGGACCTGGTGCGCGCGATCGCGCAGGCGGGCCCCGCCGCGATCGGAATGGACTTGTTGCTGGTCGAGCCCGACCGCTCCGTGGCGGGCGCCGATGCCGCGCTCGCTGGAGCGATCCAAGGCCAGAAGGTCGTCATGGGCATCGCGGGGCTCGAGCGCCGCGACCGGCGCTTTCCGCTGCCGCCGCAGGTCGCGCCGCTGCGCCAGACGACGCAGCGCGGCCTGCCGCTGCGGCGCTTCGACGGCCACCTGCAGAGCCGCCCGGAGATCGACCGCGCCGCGGCCGGGCGCGGCCTGGTCAGCGTCGACGCGCCCGATCGCGTGGTGCGCACTGTGCCGATGCTTGCGCGCGTCGGGCAGGTGCTGGTGCCCGCGCTGTCGGTCGAGATGGTGCGTGTCGCGACCGGCAGCCCGGTGCTGCAGCTCGAGGACCGCGGCGGCGAGCGCGTCGAGCTGCGCATCGCCGACGCGGTGGTGCCGGTGCAGTCCGACGGCTCGCTGCGCGTCTATTTCGGCCCGCACGACGCCGAGCGCTTCGTCTCGGCGGTAGAGGTGCTCGGCGGGAAAGCGCCCGCCGGGCTGCTGCGCGACAAGCTCGTGCTCGTGGGCGTGACGGGCCTCGGCCTGCTCGACTTCCAGGCCACGCCGCTCGGCGAGCGCATTCCGGGCGTCGAGGTGCACGCGCAGATCCTGGAGCAGATCTTCGATCGCGCCTTTCTGCGCCGGCCGAGCGGCGCGGCGTGGCTCGAGGCCGCCCTGCTCGCCGCGGCGGGCCTGCTGCTCGTGATGCTGGTGCCGCGGCTCAGCGCGGGGCGTTCAGCATTGCTCCTCGGCAGCGTACTCGCCATCTTGGGAATGATTGGAATTACGGCATTCAAAGCAGGCCTGGTCGTCGACGTCGCTACGCCCGCGCTCGGCGCGCTGCTCGTGTTCGGCGCGACGCTCGCGGCGACGCTAGCCGAGGCCGACCGGCAGCGCCGGGCGTTGCGCGAGGCGCAGGCGCGCGTCGAGGGCGAGCTCCAGGCCGCGCGCCGCATCCAGGTTGGACTGCTGCCGGTGCCGCGCCTGCAGTTCGCCGCCGAAAACCGCTTCGCGCTCGAAGCCGCCCTCGTGCCGGCGCGCACCGTGGGCGGCGATTTCTACGACTGCTTCATGGTCGACGCGCATCGCCTGTTCTTCGTGGTGGCCGACGTGTCGGGAAAAGGCCTGGCGGCGGCGCTCTTCATGGCGCTCGCCAAGTCGCTCATGAAGAGCGTGGCGCTGCGCACCAAGGGCGACCCCGCGACGGTGCTCGCGCAGGCGAGCGCGGAGATCGCGCGCGACAACGCCGAAGAGCTCTTCGTCACCGCCTTCGCCGGCCTGCTCGATACGCGCAGCGGCGTGCTGGAATTCTGCAACGCGGGGCACCTGCCGCCGTACGCCTGCCCCCCCGGCGGCGCGCCCCGGCGGCTCGAGCATCCCGGCGGCCCGCCGCTTTGCGTGCTGGAAAATTTTCCCTATTCCTCGGCGCGCCACCAGCTCGTCGCCGGCGAGTGGCTCTGCGTGGTGACCGATGGCATCACCGAGGCCATGGACCAGCGTGCCGCGTTCTATGGAACCGCGCGCCTCGAGACGCTGCTCGGCCGTCTCGAGCAATCGGTTCCGCAGAGCATCGTCGCCGCGGTGCGCGACGACGTCGGCACCTTCGCGCTCGCGTCGGAGCAATCCGACGACCTGACGCTGCTCTGCTTGCGCTGGAGCGGTTCTATCGGACGTTGATCTCGACGCGCCGGTTTCGCGGCTCGTCGACGCCGTCGGCGGTGCGAATGATCGGCTCGCGCTCGCCGCGGCCGGAGGCGCGGATGCGTTCTTCCGCGATGCCGATCGCCACCAGGTCGGCCTTGACGCGCTCGGCGCGCATCCGCGAAAGCACGTCGTTCTCATCGCCCTGGCCGACGGTGTCAGTGTGGCCGATGACCAGGATGTCGGGCGTCGGCCGGCGCTTGAGTTCTTCCAGCATGCGCGCCAGCTCCAGTTTCGACTCCTCGGTGAGCTGGTCGGTCGCGGTCTCGAAGTAGAGCTCGAAACGGGCAGGCCGCGAGGGGATCGCCCCGAGCGCCGGGGCGAAGGTCTGCCGCACCTCGGCTTGGTTCACCGGCACCTTGCGGCCGCTGCGCGTCGCCGCGTAGGTCTGGTCGAGAACGGTGCGCTGGCCGTCGCGTTCGACCACTACCGCGCCGGTATGGCCGTCCGCCGCCGGCAGCACCACCACCATGTCACCAGGCTGGCTCGCAAATATCACGAGCGCGACCAGAGCGCCGATGACGACGACAGCCACAGATCAGTCGACGCGGACGGCGAACTCCGTGCCGCGCACCGCCATCACGCTCGCCGGCGTGCGCACGCGCATCGATTCAGGCGACTGCTTGACCATGCGGCCCGAGACGCCCGCGAGCGTGCCCTTCTTCAGGGACGCGTCGAAGCGGCCCTCGTGCGTGGTGCTGTCGAAGCTGTAGTGGTCGATCGCGAGGGTGCTCGCCGGGCCAAGCGAAAGCATGCTGTTGTCGAGGAAAGTCACGCCGACCGCGCCGTCGGCGCCGGTCGTGAGCACGTCCGACTGCCGCACGCCCATTCCCGCGGCGGCCTCGATGCGCTTGCCGTCGCGCTCGACGTGCACCGCGCCTTTCACGGTCTTGATCTGCCCCACGTCATTCGCGTGAGCGGATGCGACAAGAATCACGGCCGCGACTGCCAGGATCCAACGCATTGCTTCCCTCCCTTGGCCCGGATTCTATAATGCGCCGACCCGCCAGAAGTGTGCGGAATGCCCGCCCCCTTGCGAACTGCAATGTTTCCCGCCCGGCTGAGCGAGCTGCATGCGCTGCGGGCCTTCATCGACGAATTCTGCGAGCAAGGCGCCCTCGGGCGGCAGAATTGCCTGCGGCTGCACCTGGTGCTCGAAGAGCTCTTCACGAACACCGTGCGCCACGGGCATCGCGGTGATAGCGAAGCGCCCGTCTGGGTGAGCCTGGCGGCCACCGATGGCGGTCGCGTAGCGCTGAGCTACGAAGACACCGCGCCGCCGTTCAATCCTTACGCGCAATCTGCACCCGATACCGCGCAGGCGCTTAGCACCCCCGGCGGACGCGGCGTGTTGCTGCTGCAGCGGCTCTCGCTCGCTCCGGATTACGCCTACCTTTTCGGCCGCAACTGCATCCGGCTCGCGCTCGACTAGAACGCGAAGGTAAAGGTCACCTCGGCGTAGGTGCTGTCGCAGTCGCCGAAGATGTTCTTGTTGCAATCCAGATAGGACTCGTAGACGCCGCCGACGCCGAAGTAGGCATTGCGGCCCGCCTGGAAGTAGACGCCCGCGCGCCCGCCCACGGAGTCCAGATCGGGCCGATCCTCGATGTTGGTGCGGCGATAGAACGCGCCGACGTAGGGCTTGAGCGCGGCCTGCTGGAAAACGTACTGCACCGAGGGCGTGATCTTGTACATGTCGGGCTCGCCGCCGGTCCACGTTTCGTACGACAGGCCCAGGCCAAGCCCATCGACCAGGTAATAGGTCGCGCCGAGGCTGAGAATGAAGTAGCTCTCGTTGAAGGCCTGGCCCGGGCCGCCGCCGATGAAGAAATGCGTCCGGCCCTTGCTGAACGCGCCGCCGACGGTCTGCGCCGCAGCCGGCGGCGCAAACGCGCAGGCGGCGATTGCGCTCGCCAGGAGAAGTGGTGCCCAGGGGCGGAATCGAACCGCCATGCCCTTGCGGGCGGGGGATTTTAAGTCCCCTGTGTCTACCAGTTTCACCACCCGGGCCTCCTTGTCAGGCCGCATCGACAGATCTGGAGGCGCGAGTCGGAATCGAACCGGCGTACACGGCTTTGCAGGCCGCTGCATGACCACTCTGCCATCGCGCCAAACGATAAGGGAAGATGCGGCGCGGCCGGATCTTCCCTCTTGCGAAATCTGGAGCGGGAAACGAGTCTCGAACTCGCGACCTCAACCTTGGCAAGGTTGCGCTCTACCAACTGAGCTATTCCCGCGTCACCCTGTGGCAACCGCCCGAATTATAAGTCAACCGCGCACCGAAGCGTAGGGCAGCGCCTTGCGCAGGTAGTAGAGCATCGAGAGCACCGTCAGCACCGCCGCGACATTGATGAGGATCGTGCCCAGCCACTGGCAGTCCAGGCCGAAGAGCACGCCGTGGAAAAGCAGCAGCGGGATCGCGACCATCTGCGCCACGGTCTTCAGCTTGCCGATGAACGCCACCGCCACGCTCGCCGACTGCCCCATCTTGGCCATCCATTCCCGCAGCGCGGAGATCGCGATCTCGCGGCCGATGATGATCAGCGCCACGATCAGGTCGATACGCCCGAGATAGAGCAGCGCGAGCAGCGCCGCGACCACGATCAGCTTGTCGGCCACCGGATCGAGGAACGCGCCGAACGCCGAAATCTGGTTCAGGCGCCGCGCGAGGTAGCCGTCGAGCCAGTCGGTGATGCCGGCGAAGATGAAGATCCCGGTGGCGGCGACGTTCTGCGTTTCCGCCGAGAGCCAAGGGAGGTAGTAGATGCCGATCAGGAGCGGGATCAGGATGATCCGCGACAGCGTGACCAGGTTGGGAACGTTGAGCGGCATCAGTGCAGGTGCCGGTAGATGCGCTCGGCGAGCGGACGGCTGATGCCCTCGACCTTCGCGATGTCGTCGACCGCGGCCGCCTGCACGCCGCGCAGGCCGCCGAACGCCTCGATCAGCGCCTGCCGGCGCTTGGCGCCGATGCCGGGGATTTCGTTGAGGAGCGAGGTGGTGCGCGCCTTTCCGCGCCGCGCGCGGTGTCCCACCACGGCGAAGCGGTGCGCTTCGTCGCGGATCGATTGGATCAGGTGCAGCCCGGCATGCGAGGGCGCGAGCTGCAGCGTGCGCGCCTCGGACTCGAGGACGAGCTCCTCCTCGCCGGGCTTGCGCTCGGGGCCTTTCGCGACGCCGACCACGCAGACTTGATGCAATCCCAAATCCCGCAACACCCCCGAAGCGATATTGACCTGACCCTTGCCGCCATCGATCAGGATCAGGTCGGGAATCTTTCCCGCCTCGGCGGTCACGCGCTCGTAGCGCCGCGCGAGCACCTGGCGCATGGCGGCGTAGTCGTCGCCGGGCGTGACGTTGCGGATGTTGAAGCGCCGGTACTCGGTTTTCTGCATCTGGCTGCGATCGTAGACCACGCACGAGGCCACCGTGGCCTCGCCCATGGTGTGGCTGATGTCGAAGCATTCGATGCGCTGCGCTCCCTCGGGCAGTCCGAGTGCTTCGCGCAACGCGAGAACCCGCGCTTCCTGCGTGGCGCGGTCGCGCACGCGCTGCGCGATCGCGAGCAGCGCATTCTTGCGCGCCATGTCCAGCCAGACCTTGCGCTCTCCATGCGAGGGATTGACGATATGGATGCCTTCCAGCTCCACCGGCTCGCTCGTCACCACGAGGCCCGGCGGCGGTTGCTCGATGTAGTGCTGCTCAAGGAACGCGGTCACCACCTCGGCCGCGGCCGCCCCTTCCGCGTTGGCCGGAAAGAAGCTGCGATCGCCGACGTGGCGGCCGGTGCGGATCATGACCAGGTTCACGCAGGCGATCTCGCCCTCGACCACGCATGCGACCACGTCCGCGTCCACGCCGCGGTTCGACTCCACGTACTGTCGCGCCTGCACGCGGCTCAGCGCGCGCACCTGGTCGCGATAGGCGGCCGCTTTCTCGTACTCGCGCGCGCCGGAGGCGGCCTGCATCTTGGACGTCAGGCGCTGGATCACGTCGTCTTCCCTGCCCTCGAGGAACAACGCCGCGTTCCCCACGTCCTCGGCGTAGAACTCCGGCGGGATTTTTCGCACGCACGGCGCGGTGCAGCGCTTGATCTGGTGCAGCAGACAGGGACGCGAGCGATGCTCGAACACCGTGTCTTCGCAGGTGCGAAGCTGGAACACGCGCTGGAGGAGCTGGATCGACTCGCGCACCGCGTAGGCGTGCGGAAACGGGCCGAAGTAGCGGTGACGCTTGTCCTTCGCGCCGCGGTGGAAGCCCAGGCGCGGGAACTCGTGGCCGGTGATCGTGAGGTAGGGATAGGACTTGTCATCGCGGAAGAGGATGTTGTAGCGCGGCGCGAGGCTCTTGATCAGGTTGTTCTCGAGCAGCAGCGCCTCGCCTTCCGAGCGCGTCGCGGTGACCTCGATCACGGCCACCTGGCCGATCATCATTTGCGTGCGCGGGCCGTGCGCCTGCTTGTTGAAGTACGACGCCACCCGCTTCTTGAGGTCGCGCGCCTTCCCGACGTAGAGCGCCTCGCCGCTTTTGCCCAGCATGCGGTAGACCCCCGGGAGATTCGGCAGCCCCGCGACGAACGCCTTGGGATCGAACACGATGATTTCATTATAGATCGTGTAAAATGCGCGCCTTTTTGATCGGCGGTTTTATGGCGAAAGTCGAAGCAGTCGAGATCCGGCCCGGCAACCTTCTGGAGTGGGACAAGCGCGTGTGGCGCGTGCTCAAGTCCTACCACGTGCACGTCGGCGGGCGCGGCGGCGCGTTCATGCAGGTCGAGATGAAGGACATCGAGGCCGGCACCAAGACCAACCAGCGCTTCCGCACCGAGGACAAGGTCGAGCGTGCGTTCGTCGACCCGCGCGACATGCAGTACCTCTATCAGGACGGCGACAGCTACGTGTTCATGGACAAGGAGAACTACGAGCAGCTCTCGCTGCCCGCGGAATTCCTCGAAGGCCAGGCTGGCTACCTGCTGCCGAACGCCGACGTGCAAATCAACTTCTACAACGGCCGCGCCATCGGCATCGAGATGCCGCCCTCGGTGGTGCTCACCGTGGTCGACACCGAGCCCGGCATCAGGAACGCCACCGCCACCAACACCTTCAAGCCGGCGAAAATGGAAACCGGCATCACCGTGCAGGTGCCGCCTTTCATCAACAAGGGCGAGCGGATCAAGATCGATACCGCCGAAGGCACTTACATGGAAAGAGCCTAAGCGAGCGCGGTCAGGGATTCTTGGGCTTCGCGATAGGCGACGCTCTTCCGCAGGTCCCGCCCGCCTTTCTTGCGCATCCTTTCCAGGCGGTCCGCATTCGGTGGCGGCACGTCCTTGAGGGACTCGAGAAGCACGTTCATTCCCGCGGGATCGTTGCACAGGAGCACCATGTCGCAGCCCGCCGCGAGCGCTGCACGCGCCCGTTCCGGCGGACCGCCCACGGTGCTCGCGCCAGCCATCGAGAGGTCGTCGCTGAATACCAGGCCGTCGAAGCCGAGCTTCCCGCGCAGCACTTCCTGCAGCCAGTACTTGGAGTAGCCCGCCGGCTCGGCATCGCATTGCGCATAGATGACGTGCGCGGGCATGACGCCGGCGAGCCCCGACCGGAACGCGGCGCGATACGGCGCGATGTCCTTCTTCAGGATGTCCGTGAAGGGCCTTTCATCACGGGCGACGCCGTGGTGGGTATCGGCCAAGGCAAACCCATGCCCGGGGAAATGCTTGCCGACCGCCGCCATGCCGGCGTCGGCAAAGCCCTTGACGATCGCTTCGGCGAGGGCGCTGACCGCATTCGGATCGAAGTGCAGCGCGCGGTCGCCGATGACCGAGCTCCCGCCGTAGTCGAGGTCGAGCACCGGGGCGAAGCTGAAATCGATGCCGTGCGCGCCGAGCTCGGCGCCGATCACGTAGGCCGCGCCGGATGCCGCGTCCTTCGCGGCCTCCCGGTCCCGGTCCCACAGCCGCCCCAGCGCGCGCATCGCCGGGATCGCGGTGAAACCCTCACGGAAGCGCTGGACCCGTCCTCCCTCGTGGTCGACGCAGACCGGCAGTGCTGGCTCTCGTAACTTCTCAATTTCCTCTACTAATCCGCTGAGTTGTTGAGGATTTTCGTAGTTCCGTGCAAACAGGATTACGGCCCCGGCGGCGGGATGCCGCAGGCGCTCCCGGTCGTCGTCGGTGAGCTGGGTGCCTACGACGTCGACCACTACGGGACCGAGCGGCAGCCTTACTTTTCGCACTCTAGGATCACAGTAGCCACGGCGACGCCGCGCTCGTCGGCGAGGGACAGATGGGCGCGGGAGATGCCGCGGCCGGACAGGAGCGTCTGCAGCGGCTGCGAAAACTCCAGTTCCGGCTTCCCGGAAGGCCGGTTGGTGACCCAGACCCCATGCCAGTTCGCCGGCGCCTTGATGCCGGTGCCCAGCGCCTTGGTAAACGCCTCCTTGGCCGCGAATCGCTTGGCCAGGTAGGAAGCCGGCTGCCTGTGGTTCCGAAAGCGGTTGAGTTCGGGCGCGCACAGGATGCGCTCGGCGAAGCGCTCGCCCCAGCGCTCGAGCGCCTTCTCGATGCGGTCGATCTCGACCACGTCGGTGCCGACGCCGAAGATCACCGCGCCGCCGCCACCATCAAGCCCTTCATCTCGCGCACCGCTTCGCGCATGCCGACGAATACCGCGCGCGACACGATCGCATGCCCGATGTGCAGCTCGCGCAGGCCCGGCAGGCGCGCCACCGGTTGGACGTTGAAGTAGTTCAGCGCGTGGCCGGCGTTGAAGCGCATGCCGTGCGCGCGAATGGCTTCACCCGCTTTTTGAATGAGTTGCAATTGAGAGACGACCGCCGGGCTCTCGGCATCCCGCCCCTTGGAATGGAAGGCGTGCGCGTACGGGCCGGTGTGCACCTCGCAGACCGAGGCGCCGATGCGTTTTGCCGCCTCGACCTGGCGCAGATCGGCGTCGATGAACACCGAAACCATGATGCCGGCATCGCGCAGCCTGGAGACCGCGCTGCGCAGCGCGGTCTCGGCGCCAAGGATATTCAGGCCGCCTTCGGTCGTGACCTCGTGGCGGCCCTCGGGCACGAGCATCGCCATCTCCGGCTTGATGCGTCCCGCGATCGCGACCATCTCGTCGGTCGCGGCCATTTCCAGGTTGAGCTTGATGTGCGTGAGCTCGCGCAGCCGGCGCACGTCCTCGTCCTGGATATGGCGCCGGTCCTCGCGCAGGTGGACGGTGATGCCGTCGGCGCCGCCAAGGTGCGCCTCGACCGCCGCCCACACCGGGTCGGGCTCGTAGGTGCGCCGCGCCTGCCGCACCGTCGCCACGTGATCGACGTTGACCCCGAGCTCGATCACAGGTCGGTCAGCTCCCTCAACACCGCGCGCGTATGCAGCGTCTGTCCATGAAGGCGCTGGCCGATCAGCACGCGCAGCAGCATGCGCGCCTCGTCGCGCGTTTCCGGCCGGTCGTACTGGTCTGCGGCGAGGTCGAGCAGCGTCTGGCCGCTCACCACGAGATTGCCGTTGTTGGCGCCTCGGGTCCGCACTGGTCCTCTATCTGGCTCGTAAACATAACGACCGCTGGGCTCGATCGGCGCTCCGCTCGCGGCTTCGCACTCGAGCAGCGGAGCATACCCGAGCTCGGCCAGCAGCCGTTTTTCGAAGGCGCGCAGCACCGCGGATTGGGAGGTCGCCTGGGAAAGGCCGGATAGCGCCGCCCAGTAGGCGTCGAACAGCGCTTCGTGCGGGTCGTCGCGCGGCAACAGGCGCAGCACGAGCTCGTTCAGATAGAAGCCGCACATCAGGCCGCGGCCTTCGAGCGGCTGGAGCGCCCCCGCCCACTCGGCCGATACCAGAGTGCTCAGCTCCGTCGAGCCGGTCCAGCCCAGCCGCAGCGGATGGAACGAGAGCAGCAGCCCGCGCATCGCCGAGCGCGGCCGCCGCGCGCCGCGCGCGAGCAGCGAGATGCGTCCGAAGCTGCGCGTGAAGGCCTCGACGATCAGGCTCGACTCCTTGTAGGCATACGTGTGCAGCACGAAGCCCGCCTGGTGGTCGGCGCGCCGCTTCACTCGTACCCCAGCTGGCGCAGCACCCGCACATCGTCGGTCCAGGCCTTGCGCACCTTGACCCAGGTGCCCAGGTACACCTTGCCGCCGAAAAGCTTCTCCATGTCCTTGCGCGCGGCGCTCGCCATGCGCTTCAGGCGCTCGCCGCCCGCGCCGAGCACGATCGGCTTCTGGCTCTCGCGCTCGACCAGGATGGTGGCCTCGATGCGCCGCAGCCGGCCTTCTTCCTTGAAGCTGTCGATCACCACCTCGCATCGGTAGGGCATTTCCTCGCCCATCTGCTCGAAGATCTTCTCGCGCAGCAGCTCGGCGGCGAAGAAGCGCTCGTCGCGGTCGGTCAGCTGATCGGGCGGATAGGCCGCCGGGCCCTCCGGCAGCGCCGCGCGCAACGCCGCGAGCAGTTCGGGGATGTTCTTTCCGGTCTTCGCGCTCACCGGTACGATCGCCTCGAAGTCGCGCGTTTTCGCAAGCCGGTCGAGGAACGGGATCAGCTGCGAGGCGTTCTTCAGGGTGTCGATCTTGTTGACCGCGGCGACGATGCGCTGGGTGCCGGGGATTTTCTCGAGCACCGCGTGATCCTCCGCGCCGAAGCGCAGCGCCTCCACCACAAAGAGCGCGACGTCGGCGTCGCGCGCCGCCTCGGTGGCGCGGCGGTTCAGCCGGCGATGCAGCGTGCTGCGCGCGGTGGTCTGGTGGCCGGGCGCGTCGACGAACACGTACTGGCACTCCGGGCGGGTCAGGACGCCGGTGACCAGGTGGCGCGTGGTCTGCGGCTTGGCCGAGACGATCGAAAGCTTCTCGCCCACGATGCGATTGAGCAGGCTCGACTTGCCGGCGTTCGGCCGGCCGGCGATGCCGATGGTGCCGCAGCGGTGCGCGCTCATGCCGCGAGCTTTTCGAGCATTGCGCGCGCCGCTTCCTGCTCGGCGCGCTGGCGCGAAGTCCCGCTACCTTCCGTGGCGAGCCCCGATTCCACCATCCGACATTCCACCTGAAAAACCCGTTCGTGCGGCGCGCCGTGCGTCGCGACCACGCGGTACTCCGGCAGCGGCTTGCCGCGCGCATGCATCAGCTCCTGCAGCCGGGTCTTCGCGTCCTTCTCGACTCTCCCGGGATCGATCGCCTCGAGCAGCGGAGCGAAAGCCTGCACCACCGCGCGCCGCGCCGCGGCGTAGCCGCCGTCGAGGAAGATCGCGCCGACGATCGCCTCGAGCGAATCGGCCAGCACCGAATCCTGGGTAGTGGCCGCCCGCAGGCGTGCCGCGAGGCCCAGCGTTCTGGCAATTTCGGCGAGCGACTCCTCGCGCACCAGGCCGGCGCGCAGCTGGGTCAGCTTGCCTTCGGGAAGCTGCGGGAAGCGCGCGTAGAGCTCGTCGGCGACCGCGCAGCCGAGCACACCGTCGCCGAGGAATTCGAGCCGTTCGTTGTGATCCGGGCCGTAGCTCCGATGCGTGAGCGCCCGCTCGAGGAGCCGCGCGTCGGCGAATCTGTAGCCGAGCAGCTCTACTGGCCGCCTTTCGAGTTCGCCGCGTAGTCGATATACAGGCCGACGGGGCCGAACAGCGATACTTCCTTGCGGTAGGCGAACGCGATCACCATCTGGTTGCCGTCGCGCGTGATCTCGAGGTCCTTCGAGCTAATGGTGTTGATGTCGTCGATCGCCGCGCGGTTGTCGAAGGAGCGCCGCACCTCGGCCGGGTTCTGCGCGCTGCGCGCGATGGCCTCGATCGCGTGCTTGGCGGTGCGGAACTCGAGGAACGACGGGATGATCTTCATCGCGAACAGCGCCACGACGATCACCACGAACAGCACGACGATCAGGCCCATGAGACTGAGGCCGCGTTGACTATTGTGCATTGTTATCCCTCCCTACGCCTTCAGCGGAACGAGCCGAAGCGGCCGAGCTCGTTGAGATTGAGCCAGATGAAGAACGCCTTGCCGACGATGTTGTCGTCGGGCACGAATCCCCAGACGCGGCTGTCGCTCGAATTGTCCCGGTTGTCGCCCATTACGAAGTAGTGGCCCGCCGGCACGGTGCACGCCAGGCCGTTCACATTGTAATTGCAATTTCCGGCGAACGGGAACGCGCGCCCCGGCATCGGCGAGCCGGACGCGTCGTCGTCGAGCAATATTTCATGCTCGACGCCGTTCACGGTCTCGACGAAGCGGCGCGAGAACTGCATGCGCTCCTTCTGCAGGTAGTCGTCGCCCTGGCGCGTCGGCACCGCGGCGCCGTTGATCATCAGGCGCTTGTTGCGGTACTCGATGCGATCGCCCGGCACGCCGACCACGCGCTTGATGTAGTCGAGCGACGGATCCTCCGGGAAGCGGAACACCATCACGTCGCCGCGCGCCGGGCTGCCGAGGGCGACGATCTTCTTGTTGGCCACCGGCAGGCGGATGCCGTACGTGTACTTGTTCACGAGGATGAAGTCGCCGACCAGCAGCGTCGGCACCATCGAGCTCGACGGGATCTTGAACGGCTCGACCAGGAACGAGCGCAGCAGGAACACGATCAGGATCACCGGGAAGAAGCTGATCGAGTACTCGACCCACCACGGCTGCTTCGCCTCCTTCGCGCGGCGCGCGCGCAGGACGAACTTGTCCAAAAGCCACACCGCCCCGGTGACCACCAGGAGAATCAGCAGGAACAGCGCGAAATTCAACTCTCGCCCCGCTGCAGCACCGCGAGGAAGGCCTCCTGGGGGATCTCGACCGCGCCGACCTGCTTCATGCGCTTTTTCCCTTCCTTTTGTTTCTCGAGCAGCTTGCGCTTGCGCGTGACGTCGCCGCCGTAGCATTTCGCCAGCACGTTCTTGCGCAGCGCCTTGACGTTCTCGCGCGCGATGATATGGCCGCCGATCGCCGCCTGCACCGCCACGTCGAACATCTGGCGCGGGATCAGCGATCTCAGCTTGACGACCAGCTCGCGCCCCCGATGCTGCGAGCCCGAGCGGTGCACCATGCTCGACAGCGCGTCGACGCGCTCGCCGTTCACCAGGATATCGAGGCGCACCATGTCGGCCGCGCGGTACTCCTTGAACTCGTAGTCGAGCGAGCCATAGCCGCGCGTGGCCGACTTCAGCTTGTCGAAGAAATCCAGCACCACCTCGTTGAGCGGCAGGTCGTAAGAGATCACGACGTGGCGCGCCGAGTAGTGCAGATTGGTCTGCGTGCCGCGTTTCTCGGTGCACAGCGTGATCACCGGACCGACATACTCCTGCGGCACGAAGATCTTGCAGGCCATGATCGGCTCGCGGAACTCCTCGATCGTCTCCACCGGCGGCAGGCGCGAGGGATTCGAGATCTGCTGCTCGGTGCCGTCGCGCAGCTTGACCTCGTAGACCACCGACGGCGCGGTGGTGATCAACTTCTGGTCGTACTCGCGCTCCAGGCGCTCCTGCACGATGTCCATGTGCAGCAGGCCGAGGAAGCCGCAGCGGAAGCCGAAGCCGAGCGCCTGCGAGGTCTCGGGCTCGTAGTGGAACGAGGCGTCGTTCAGGTGCAGCTTCTCCAGCGCCTCGCGCAGCGCCTCGTATTCGTTCGCCTCCACCGGGTACAGGCCGGCGAAGACCTGCGGCTTGATCTCCTTGAAGCCGGGCAGCGGCTTGTCCGCGCCGTGCTTCTCATGGGTAATGGTGTCGCCGACCTTCGCCTCGCGCAGTCCCTTGACGCCGGCGGTGACGTAGCCGACCTCGCCGGCGGCGAGCTGGTCCTTCTGCTTCGCCTTCGGCGTGAACACTCCCACCTGCTCGCAAAGGTGCGATGCGCCTGTGCTCATCAGGAGGATGCGGTCCTTCGGCTTGAGCGTGCCTTCCATCACCCGCACCAGCATCACTACGCCGACGTAGTTGTCGAACCAGGAATCGATGATCAGGGCCTGCAGCGGCTTCTGCGGATCGCCCGCCGGCGCCGGCACCCGCGCGATCACGGCCTCGAGGATCGCATCCACGTTCTCGCCGGTCTTGGCGCTGGCGCGGATCGCGTCCTGCGCCTGGATGCCGATCACGTCCTCGATCTCCTGGATCGCCTTGGCCGGGTCGGCCGAGGGCAGGTCGATCTTGTTCAGCACCGGGATCACTTCCACGTCCTGCTCGATCGCGGTGTAGCAGTTCGCCACGGTCTGCGCTTCGACGCCCTGCGAGGCGTCGACCACCAGCACCGCGCCCTCGCACGCGGCAAGCGAGCGGCTGACCTCGTACGAGAAATCCACGTGCCCCGGGGTATCGATCAGATTCAGCAGGTAGACCTCGCCGCTCTTGGATCGGTACTCCAGCGCCGCGGTCTGCGCCTTGATGGTGATGCCGCGCTCGCGCTCGAGCTCCATCGTGTCGAGCACCTGCTCGGCCATCTCGCGATCGGCGAGCCCGCCGCACATCTGGATGAAGCGATCGGCGAGCGTCGACTTGCCGTGGTCGATGTGCGCGATGATCGAAAAGTTGCGGATGTGACTCTGCGCCATAGAAAAGCCCGCGATTCTAGCGCAGCTTGGCGATCGTCTCTGGGTCTAGGCGGTGCCGGCAAACGAGCTCACCCGCAACCAGCACGGGAACGTCACGACCGTACTTGAGGCGCAGATGCGCATCGGCGTCGACGTCGATCTCCTCGAACGCGACGCCGAGCGAGCGCAGCTGGCTCGCCATCTCCTCGCAGAGATGGCAGCCGCTGCGGCTGTACAACCTAGCCTTTGTCAGTAAGCCCCGAGATCGTCACAAACGCGGTGCTTTCCCCGCGCCGGAGCTGCAACGTGATGACCGCGTTCTTGTCGAGAGCGGAGAGCAGCTTGTTGAACTGGTCGACCGATCGGAGCTCCGTATGCTGACCCTTGTGCACCATGGTCATCAGCACGTCGCCCTTGCGCACGTCGGCCTTCGAGTCGGGTCGCACCTCCATCACCACCAGCCCGTGGGTGAGGTTGAGGCCCTTCTTCTGCTCCGCGGAGAGCTCGCCCACCACGATGCCGAGCCGGTTTGCCGGTTGCTCGGCCTGCGGCTTGCTGCGCCCCGGCGGCGTTGCCGCGGCGACCCGGTCTTCCTGCAGCTCGGCGACGGTGATGCTCAGCTTCTGGGTCTTGCCCTTGCGCCATACCTCGAGCGCCGACTGCGAGCCGGGGCGGGTCGAGCCCACGATGCGCGGCAGGTCGCTCGAGCTCTCGACCGGCTTGCCGTCGAAGGACACGATGATGTCGGTCGCTTCCACGCCCGCCTTGTCCGCGGGGCTGCCCTTCTCCACCGAGTTCACCAGCGCGCCGCGCGGCCGGTCGAGGCCGAACGAGGTGGCGAGGTCGCGCGTCACTTCCTGGATCACCACGCCGATCCGGCCCCTCGCCACGCGGCCCTTCTCGCGCAGCTGCTTCTGGATGTCGAGCGCGACATCGATCGGGATCGCGAACGACAGGCCCATGAAGCCGCCGGTGCGGCTGTAGATCTGCGAATTGATGCCGACCACCTCGCCGCGCATGTTGAAGAGCGGCCCGCCCGAGTTGCCGGGGTTGATGGCGACGTCGGTCTGGATGAACGGCACGATGCCGTTCTCCTGCGGCAGCGAGCGGCCCTTCGCGCTCACGATGCCGGCGGTCACCGTGTTCTCGAAGCCGAACGGCGAGCCGATCGCCACCACCCATTCGCCGACCTTGAGCTTGCTCGGGTCGCCGAACTTCACCGCGGGCAGCGATGCTGCCTCGATCTTGATCACCGCGATGTCGGTGCGCCGGTCGGCGCCGATCACCTTGGCCTTGAACTCACGCTTGTCGGTGAAGCGTACGTTGATCTCGTCCGCGCCTTCCACCACGTGCGCGTTGGTGAGGATGTAGCCGTCATTGCTGATGATGAAGCCCGAGCCGAGCGAGCGCGCTTCGGGCTGGCGCGGGCCGGGCTGGCCCGGCTGCTGGCGCGGGATGAAGCGGCGGAAGAATTCCAGCACCTCCTCGTCCTCGATTCCCGGCACCTGGGGCACCGCGCCGCTACGGCGCACGGCCTGGGTGGTGCTGATATTGACCACCGCGTTGCCTTGGTCGTCGACCAGGCGGGTGAAGTCGGGCAGCTCGCGCACCGCCTGGGCTGAGGCGCCCATGGAAAAAGCGGCAGAAACAACCGCGAGCCAGAGAGCGGTAACGGTTCGTGCGGCTTTCATTTCTTTTCTCCCAAGTTCCTTCCTACTGCGGGCGGCGATACTCGACGGCATTCGCAATGCGCTGCACGCTCACCGCCGGGGCTTCGCCGACGACGGTCACCATGTGATTGGCGACCTCCCGGGTATAGATATGGATCGCGCCCATGCTGGAAAGCCCGGTGCGCACGGGGTCGGTGCGGCCCTCGAGCGATTCGATGAACACCGAGACCGCGGCGAGACCGTCGGAATACACCACCTGCCCCGCCGAGCGCGAATCGCCCAGCCGGCGCTTGAGCTCGATCACCTTCTGAAACCCCGGCAGCTCGCTCGACAAGCCCCAGCCGGCGAGCCGCGCAGGCGCGGCCGCGGCATCCTCCACGCGCCATTCGCGCGCCTCGTGGCGCGAGCGCACCATGCCGCGGGTCACCGGACCGATGGTGAGGTCGGTGAAGGTGAACTGCTCGACCAACTCGCCCGCGGCGTCCAGGGTGACCGCGCTGAGCAGCATGCCGGTTTTCGTGTCGGCGTAGAGTCGGTAGCCGTAGCGCAGGTTATCCCGGGGCTTGAGCTCGATCGCCTGGCAGTCGTAGCGGGCGATGCGGCGCGTCTCGCCGAGAGTGATCTCGTAGTGGCGCGCGAGCGCGGTAATGCGCTCCGGCAGCAGCGCCGGAAAATCGCGCTCGGTGCGCCGATCGACCTTGAGCAGGCGCGCGCCCGGCAGGTAGCAGCGCACCGTGTCCTTGGTGCGGATGATCTCGCGCGGCATGCCGTCCAGCACCTCGAGGCGCTCGATGTCGCCGGCGCTGTCGACGTAGCGCGTGATGCGCGAGGTCTCGCTGCGCCCGCCGTTCTGGTAGACAAAGGTGCCGCTGTAGGAAAGCTTCTGCGTGGCGTCGTGCATCTTGCGCAGCCACCCCAGGGTTTCCGGGGTTTGCGCCTGAACCAGCGCCGGACCGAGCGCGGCGAGTCCGACAACCAGAAGATGCGTCAACCTCACCTGCGCGGCTCCACCACCTGCTCCGAGACCGTGCGCACATACGGCGCCATGCCTTGCAGCGAGACGCGAGGCGAGAAGCCCTGGTGCGCGAGCAAATAGTCGTTGGCCGCGGTGGGGAGGGGAACGAGGTTCGGCTTCGGCTCGGCCTGCGCGACCGGCGCCGCGGGCGGCGCGTCGGGCTGCGGCCCGAAGGCCATCCAGCCGACCAGCGCCACGGCGGCGAGGCTGGCCGCGGCGGAAAGCGCGAACCATTTGCGCGACTCCCGCTGGAACCCGGGCAGCGCGCGCGGCGCGAGCACCGTGGGCTCGGCCTGGAGGCGCTCCGCGACGCGCGCGGTGAAGTCGTCCGACAGCACGCGGCTCTGGCGCATGGCGTCGCTGATCAGCTGGTAGGTGCGCCAGGTGCGCACCGCCTCGTGGTCGCTGCCCAGCGCCTGGATCACCTCGGCGGCGGACTTGTCGTCCAGCTCGCCGTCCATCAATGCCGACAACTTGTCTTTCATACCCCTACCACCTTCTGTCTTTTCGCGTGTCCAAAAGCGGCCTGAGCTGCTCCGCGATCGCCTCACGCGCCCTAAAAATCCGCGACCGAACCGTTCCGATCGGGCAGTCCATCGCTTTCGCGATGTCCTCGTAACTCATCCCCTCGATCTCCCGCATCTGGATCGCAGTGCGCAGCTCTTCGGGCAGCTGCTCGATCGTCGCATTCACCGTCTTCGCGATCTCGCTCGACAGCAACAGGCTCTCGGGCGTGTTGATGTCGCGCAGCTGCTCGCCTTCCTCGAACCCTTCCGCCTCGTCGGCCTCTACCTCGGTCGAGGTCGGCGCCCGCCGACCCATGGCCATGAGATAGTTCTTGGCCGTATTAATTCCGATCCTGTACAGCCACGTATAGAACGCGGAGTCGCCACGGAACGCGGGGAGGGCCCTGTAGGCCTTGATGAATGCCTCCTGCGTCACATCCTCGACCTCTGCGGGGTCGCGGATGAAGCGTGACAGCAGGCGCGCCAGCTTGCGCTGGTATTTCTCGACAAGCAGCTCGAAAGCCTGCTTGTCGCCGCGCTGCGCCCTTGCAACCAGCTGACGGTCGATGTCCCGGTCGGTCACGACAAAGCCGCTTCCGACCGGTGCTGACCACCAGCGAAGGCAACAAGGACGCGCGGCTGAGGGCTCCCCACCCCCGGACTCACATCCGGTTTCCTACGCCTATGTGCCACAGACACACGCACTTGGAAATAGTTCGGCGCCTCCGCGAGGCGCGCCTCACGCCGACAGTTGTTTGGCCGCCACGGGCAGCTTTCCCCAGAGCGCCCAGAGACGCAGGCGCCGGAACTCCTCGGCCCGCAGCATGTCGGCGCTGATCAGAAGGGTGCGCCGCACGGGACCGCGCACCGGCAGCGTCACCACGAACCGGCTCACGTGTCGGCTCGCGCCGAGCTCGGCCGGGACGCGGCGGCCGTCGCGCAGCTCGAGAAGAATTGCATTTCCTGACAGTTCAAGCGCGCGCACCGAGCTTGCCGATCCATGAAGCGCGCGCGCCCATGCGGCGGCGAGGCCCAGCAGGATGAACCCCGCCGCAGCCGCGGCCCCGGCCGGACCGTGCATCACGGCGAGCAGCGATCCGGCTGCGGCGGCGTGCAGCACGAGGATCACCGCGGCGAAGGTCCAGGAAGGAGAAAGCTCGAAACGCGTGCCGCTCAAGGCCGCGCCAAGACCAGGGTCCCGTTGGTGCCGCCGAAACCGAAGGAGTTGGAAAGCGCGACGCGGATCGGCATCTTGCGCGCCGCGTTGGGCACGTAGTCGAGGTCGCACTCCGGGTCCGGCGTGCGCAGGTTGATAGTCGGCGGCGAGACCTGGTCGCGGATCGCGAGCGCGGTAAACACCGCTTCCACCGCGCCGGCGGCGCCGAGCAGGTGCCCGGTCATCGATTTGGTGGAGTTCACGGCGACCTTGCCGGCGTGCGCGCCGAGCAGGCGCTTGACCGCCTTGGTCTCGGCGATGTCGCCGAGCGGCGTGGAGGTGCCGTGCGCGTTGATGTAGTGGATGTCGGAAAGCTCGACCGCGGCGTCCTTGACGGCGTTGCGCATGCAGCGGAACGCCCCGTCGCCGTCCTCGCTCGGCGCGGTCATATGGAACGCGTCGGCCGAGACGCCGTAGCCCGTGAGCTCGCAGTAGATGCGCGCGCCGCGCGCCTTGGCGTGCTCGTACTCCTCGAGCACCATCGCGCCTGCGCCCTCGCCCAGCACGAAGCCATCGCGCTCCTTGTCCCACGGCCGGCTGGCCGTGGCCGGATCATCGTTGCGCGTGGAGAGCGCGCGCGCGGACGCGAATCCGCCGATCGCGAGCTCGGTCACCACGGCCTCCGAGCCGCCCGCGACCATCACGTCGGCGTCGCCGTAGCGGATCGACTTCATCGCCTCCCCGAGGCAGTGCGTCGAGGTGGTGCACGCGGTGACCATGGCGAGGTTCGGGCCCTTGGCGCCGATCTCGATCGACAGCAGCCCCGCCGTCATGTTGATGATCGTGCCCGGGATGAAGAACGGCGAGAGCCGGCGCGGTCCCCTCTCCTCGAGCTCGTGGTGCTGCGCTTCGATCAGCGGCAGCCCGCCGATGCCCGAGCCGAAGTTGATGCCGATGCGCTCGGCGTTTTGCGGCGTCACCTGCACGCCCGCCTCGCGCCAGGCCTGCAGCGCCGCTGCCATGCCGTAGTGGATGAACAGATCCATGCGGCGCGCTTCCTTCGGCGACATGTAGGGCTCGACGTCGAACGCCTTCACCTCGCCGGCGATCTGGCTCGCCAGGCGCGACGGGTCGAAGCGCGTGATTCGGGTGATGCCGGACTTGCCCGCGAGTGCGTTTTCCCAGGCTTCAGCGACGGTGTTGCCAATCGGGCTGACGATTCCCAGCCCCGTGACGACGACTCTGCGGCGCGCCACTTATGATTTCGCGTGGGCCTTGATGTAGTCCACCGCCTGCTGCACGGTCGTGATTTTCTCCGCCTCCTCGTCCGGGATCTCGGTCTCGAACTCCTCCTCGAGCGCCATCACCAGCTCCACGGTGTCGAGCGAGTCGGCGCCGAGGTCGTCGACGAAAGACGACTCGTTCTTGATCTCGCCCTCATTCACGCCAAGCTGCTCGGCAATGATCTTTCTCACCCTTTGTTCGACGTTTTCCATCACTGCTCCTTCCCGAAGAGGGGGCGTATTTTACGACATGTACATGCCGCCGTTGACGTGCAGCACCGCGCCGGTGACGTAGCCGCCGCCGGGCGAGGCGAGATAAGCCACCGCGGCGGCCACGTCCTGCGGCGTGCCGAGGCGGCCGAGCGGGATGTTCTGGAGCAGCGCCTTGCGGCTCTCCTCCGGCAGCGCGCGCGTCATGTCGGTGTCGATGAAGCCGGGGGCGACGCAGTTCACCGTGATGTTGCGGCTGCCGAGCTCCCGCGCGAGCGACTTGGTCATGCCCACCACGCCGGCTTTCGCCGCGGCGTAGTTCGCCTGTCCCGGGTTGCCGGCGGCGCCGACCACCGAGGTGATGTTGATGATGCGGCCCCAGCGCGCCTTCATCATGCCGCGCATCACCGCGCGCGACAGGCGGAAGATCGCGCGCAGGTTGGTCTCGATCACCTCGTCCCAATCCGCGTCCTTCATGCGCAGCGCCAGGTTGTCGCGCGTAATGCCGGCGTTGTTCACCAGGATCGCGATGTCGCCCAGCTCCTTTTGAATGCTTTCAACCAGCTGATCCGTCTGGACAGGATCGCGAACGTTGAGGACCTTGCCGATGCCGGGAACGCCCTTCGCGCCCGACTCGCTGGTCGAGGTGCCCACGACCTTCGCGCCCTGCTTCGCCAGCTCCTCGGCGATCGCACGGCCGATGCCGCGCGATGCGCCGGTGACCAGCGCCACCTTGCCGTCTAGCATCTGAGCGCCTCCTCGAGCGAAGCGCGGTCGGCGGCGGCGAACGACTTCACGTCCGGCGCGATGCGCTTCGTCATGCCGGCCAGCACTTTCCCGGGCCCGCACTCGACGATGTGCGTAACCCCCGCGTCCACCATCTTCTGAATCGTCTCGACCCAGCGCACCGGCGAGGCGGCTTGCCGGACCAGCGCGTCGCGGATTCTTTCCGGCTCGCTCTCCTGCGTCACGTCGACGTTGTTCAGCACCGAGAGCCGCGGCGAGGCGATGGCAACCTTGTCGAGGCAGGTCTTGAGCTTGTCCGCGGCGGGCCGCATGAGCGTGGAATGGAACGGCGCGCTGACCGGCAGGAGCATCGCGCGCTTCGCCCCCTTCTCCTTGCAGAGCGCCATCGCGCGCTCGACCGCGCTCTTCTCGCCCGCGATCACGACCTGCCCGGGCGCATTGAAGTTGACCGCCTGCACCACGCCGCCGGCTTGGGCGCATGCGGCGCGCACCGCGTCGTCGTCGAGCATCAGGATCGCCGCCATCGCGCCCTGCCCTTCGGGCACCGCCTGCTGCATCGCCTGCGCACGAAAGCGCACCAGCGGCAGGCAATCCTTCAACGTCAGCGCGCCGGCAGCCACGAGGGCGGTGTACTCGCCCAGGCTATGGCCCGCGACCATCGCCGGCATGGGCCCGCCCAGCGCGCGCCAGGCGCGGAACGCCGCCGTGCCGGCGGTCACCATCGCGGGCTGCGTATTTACCGTCAGCGTGAGCTTCTCCGCCGGACCCTCGTCCACCAGCTTCACAAACTCGTCGCCCAGGACGCTGCGCGCCTCGGACAAGGTCTCTTCGATCTGCGGCAGGCCGGCGTAGCCGCGCATCATGCCGACCGCCTGCGAGCCCTGGCCCGGAAAAACCATCGCGAGCTTCATAAGGTGACGAGGCTGGAACCCCAGGTGAAGCCACCGCCGACGCCCTGCAGCAGGAGGCGATGGCCCGGCTTGATCTTGCCGGCGCGCACGAATTCGTCGAGCGCAAGCGGCACCGATGCGGCCGAGGTATTGCCGTGATGGTCGACCGTGATGACGAGCTTCTCGGCCGGCAAGCCGAGCTTGCGCGCCGTGGCGTCGAGGATGCGCACGTTGGCCTGGTGCGGGATCAGCCAGTCGACGTCGGCGAGGCGCATGTCGGCCGCGGCGAGCGTCTCGCGCGCCGATTCCTCGAGCACTTTGACCGCGAACTTGAACACTGCCTGGCCGTTCATCTGCAGGAAGGGCGAGCCGATCACGCTGCCGCCGCAAACGTTGCCCGGCACTGAGAGCATGCCCGCATGGCTGCCGTCGGCGCGCAGCACGCTCGCATGGATTCCGGGTTTTGCGGCGGAAGCCAACACCACTGCGCCGGCGCCGTCGCCGAACAACACGCAAGTGCCGCGATCGTTCCAGTCGAGGATGCGCGAAAACACTTCCGAACCGACCACGAGCGCCCGCTTGTACTGGCGGGACTTGATGAAGTTGTCCGCGGTGGCGAGGCCGTACACGAAGCCGCTGCAAACGGCCTGAACGTCGAACGCCGCGCTGCCCTTGACGCCGAGCTTCGCCTGCAAGAGGCACGCGGTGCTCGGAAACACGTAGTCGGGCGTCGAGGTCGCGACCACGATCAGGTCGAGGTCCTCGGCCTTCACCCCGGCCGCGGCAAGCGCCCGCTTGGCGGCCTCCAATGCCAGGTCGCTGGACGCCTGCGTCTTGTCCGCGATGTGGCGCTGAACGATGCCGGTGCGCTCGCGGATCCATGCGTCGCTCGTGTCGAGGCGCGCCGCGAACTCCGCATTGGTCACGATCTTCGGCGGCAGGAAGCTTCCTGTGCCGACGATGCGCGAATAGATCATTGGACGGGCTGCGGTTGAAGCTGCGCCATGCGCGCTTCGATGCGCTGCGGGACGTTGTTACGCACTTCCTCCACCGCGCGCTCCAACGCTTGGCCGAAGGCATAACCGTCGGCCGAGCCGTGGCTCTTGATCACGATGCCGCGCAGGCCGAGCAGGCTCGCGCCGTTGTAGCGCCGGTGGTCGAGGCGGTCGCGCACCGCGCGGATCACCGGCATGGCGATCAGCGCGGCAATGCGGGTCAAGACGTGCCGCGAGAACTCTTCGCGCATGGTCTCGGTCATCATCTGCGCCACACCCTCGGAGGACTTGAGCGCCACGTTGCCGACGAAGCCGTCGCACACGACCACGTCGACCGTGCCCTTGTAGATGTCGTTGCCTTCGACGTTGCCGACGAAATTGAGGCCGCTCGCGCGCAGCAGCGCGGCCGCCTGCTTGACCGCCTCGTTTCCCTTGATGTCCTCAACGCCGATGTTGAGCAGGCCGACCGACGGCCGCTCCTTGTGCTCGACCGCGGCGACCAGCATCGCGCCCATGATGCCGAACTGCAACAGGTGCTCGGCGGTGCAATCCACGTTGGCGCCGAGATCAAGCACGTAGGTATTGGTGCGCCGCATGTTGGGCAGCACGGTGGCGATAGCGGGACGGTCGATGCCGGGCAGGGTCTTCAGCACGAAGCGCGAGATCGCCATCAGCGCCCCGGTATTGCCGGCGCTCACGCAGGCGTGCGCGTCGCCGCTCTTCACCAGGTCGACCGCGACGCGCATCGACGAGTCCTTCTTGTAGCGCAGCGCCTGCGCCGGCGGCTCGTCCATGCTGACGACCTCGTTCGCCGGGTAGATGCGCGCGCGCTTTCCCCCGAGCTCGCGCTCGATGGCATCGCGCAAGCCGACCAGCACTACGTCGACGTCGGGCTGGCGCGCCTGGAATTGGAGCGCGGCCGGCACTGTCACATGGGGGCCGTGGTCGCCGCCCATGCAGTCGACCGCGACGGTGATCAACGCGCCTACTCTTCGCGCGTCTTGAGGACCTTCTTGCCGCGATAGAAGCCGGTCGGGCTGACGTGGTGGCGCAGGTGCGTCTCGCCGCTGGTCGGCTCGACCGCGATCGCGGGCGCGCTCAGGTGATCGTGCGAGCGGCGCATGCCGCGGCGGGACGGCGACTTCTTGTTCTGGTGGACTGCCATGTGTGCAACTCCTCTTTGATCAATGTTTGCGCATCAAGCCGCGCAGCCCCGCGAACGGGGAAGTCTTCTTCATGTCGTCCGCGACCACCGCGATGCATCTCTCGTGGCGCGGAGCGTACGGCACCGCGAGGATCAGCTCGTCCTCGATCAGCTCGCGCAGCGCCATCTCCCTGCCTGCGACTACCCGGTCCGGCGCGTTCGTGCTCGCCGGCTCGGCGTGGATCTCGGCCAGCGTCGCCGCCAGCACCAGGATCTCGTCCGTCTGCACCGAGAACGGCATCGGCTCGAGGCAGCGCTGGCAGCGCAGCGCGAGCGTGCCGCTCACCTTGAGCCGCAGGCTCGGCCGCTCGCGCTCGTCGCGCAGTCCGGTGATTTCGTACGTAACCTCGCCGGCGTCCGTCGCGAGCACGTCGCGCAGGCGCGGAAAATCGCTGAGCGGCCAGACCCCTTGCTGCGTTGCGCCGGCGGAAGCGAACTCGAAGCCGTCGATAACCGGTTGATGCGCCGGCTGGTGCGACATAAAGCGCGGATGATATCATCGACGTAAAAGCCCCGTCAAAACAAAGTGATGGATCAGCCCCGGCGACTCGTCCTGGCGTCCGGCTCGCAATACCGGAAGGAGCTCCTCGGCCGGCTGGGACTGCCCTTCGAATCCTTTTCGCCGGATATCGACGAGACCCCGCTCGCCGGAGAAGCGCCCGCCGACACCGCGCTTCGGCTCTCGCTCCTCAAGGCGAAGGCCGCCGCGCACCGCGGCGAGCTGATCATCGGCTGCGACCAGGTCGCGTCGTGCCGCGGCCGGCGCTACGGCAAGCCGGGTAACCACGAGAACGCCGCGCGCCAGCTGCGCGAGCTCTCGGGCAATACTGCCGACTTCCATACCGCGGTCAGCGTGCTCGACACGAAAAAGGACCGGCATGGCTCGCGCGTCGTGCTTTGCCGCGTGGTGTTCCGCACGCTCGACGAAAGCCGCATCCAGGCCTACCTCGAGCGCGAGAAGCCGTACGACTGCGCCGGCGCCGCCAAGTCCGAGGGCCTCGGCATCACGCTCATTTCGCGCATCGAAACCGAGGACCCGACTTCGCTCATCGGCCTGCCGCTCATCGCGCTGACCGAGCTCCTCGAGCGCGCCGGACTGTCGGTTCTTTGATTCTCTACGCCATCCCGACACCGCTCGGCGGCCGGCCGGAGGAGGCGCTCCCGGCGCCCGCCCTGCAAACGATCAGAGGGCTCAAGGACTTCGTGGTCGAAAACGAAAAAAGCGCGCGCGCCTTTCTCAGCGCGCTCGGCATGGCGGTGCGCGAGCTGAACATCCGGCCGATCGACAAGGAGCGCGACCCGCTCGCCCCGCTCAGGGAAAAGCGCTCGCTCGGCCTGCTGTCGGAGGCCGGCTGCCCGGCGATCGCCGATCCCGGCGCCGCGTTGATCGAGGCCGCGCACCGCGACGGCTTTCGCGTCGTCCCGCTCGTCGGTCCTTCTTCCATCGTGCTTGCGCTCATGGCCTCGGGGCTCGAGGGACAGCGCTTCGCCTTCTGCGGCTACCTGCCCAGGAATGAGCCAGAAAGAAAACACAGGATCCGCGAGCTCGAGCAGCGCTCGCGCAAGGAAAAGGAAACCCAGATCTTCATCGAGACGCCCTATCGCAACGATGTCCTGCTTGCGGCGCTGCTGGAGTCGTGCCGCGCCGGGACCCGGCTGTGCGTCGCCGCGGACCTGACGCTTGCCGGGGAAACGATCAAGACCCTGCCGGTCGCCGACTGGCGCAGCGCGAACGCCGTCATCGGCCGCCGCCCCGCGGTGTTTCTGCTACTAGCGGATTGACGCGCGCAGTAGCGCCTCGACGAAGGTGTTCGCCGCGGCGGCACCGAAGCGCCGGGCGAGCTTCTCGCCGATGCCTTCGGAGATGGTGAAGTCGCGGATCTCCTCCGCCTTGATCACCTCGCGGGCGACGTATTCCAGGCTGCCGAAGCCGTCGGCAAGGCCGAGATCGACGCTACGCTGCCCGGTCCAGATCAGGCCGCTGAAGATCTCGGGCGCTTCCTTCAGCCGCTTGCCGCGGCCTTCCTTCACGACGGTGATGAACTGCTGGTGGATGTCGCCCATCATCGTCTTGATGTGCGCCTTGTCCTTGTCGTCGAGCGGCGAGAACGGGTCGAGCATGCCCTTGTTGTCGCCGGCGGTGATCAGGCGCCGCTCGATCCCGAGCTTGTCCATCAGGCCGGTGAAGCCGAAGCCGTTCATCAGCACGCCGATCGAGCCGACGATGCTCGCCTGGCCGACGAAGATGCGGTCGGCGCCGGCCGCGACGAAATAGCCGCCCGAGGCGCAAACGTCCTCGATCACCGCATAGAGCGGGATCTCGGGATACTTCTTGCGCAGCCGCTTCATCTCGTCGTAGATGGTCTGCGCCTGCACCGGGCTGCCGCCCGGCGAATTGCAGCGCACCACCACGCCTTGCGTGTTCTTGTCCTTGAAGGCCGCCTGCAGCGCGCTCGTGATCTTCTCGGCGCTCGCGTCGGTCCCCGGCGCGATCAGGCCGTTCACCTCGACCATCGCGGTGTATTTCTTGCCGCCGGTGACGTCGGTCTTCCAGTCGATCGTCATGATCAGGAACAGCGTCACGTAGGCGAAGGTGAGGAGCTTGAAGAAGATTCCCCACAGCCGCGCGCGCCGCTGCTCCTTGAGCGCCGCGGTGGCGAGCTTGGTGACGAGCTCGCGTTCCCACTGACCATCGTTCTCAGTCATCGTCGAATCCTATGAAGTAGACCAGCCCGTTACGTTCCTCGAGGCGCAGCTTGACCAGCGCTTTGCCGTTGCACGGCCCGCCGAGGCAGCGGCCGGTGGCAGCGTCGTAAGTGGCGCCATGCGTCGAGCATAGTAGATCGCTGCCATCGGCATCGAAAAATACGCCTTCCTGCCAGTCGAGTTCCATCGCGACGTGCGCGCAGCGGTTGAGGTAGCCGTGCGCTTTTCCGTCCTTCCTGACGACGAAGGCAGGAGCGGATTCGCCGAAGTACTCG
>DASRIR010000355.1:0-19119 GCA_035649875.1 Burkholderiales bacterium
CGGCCAGGGCGCGGGGGCGCATTTCCGCCGCGTGCTCGAAGCGCCGATGACGCGCAACCCGGACCTGCCGGCGCGCTCGTTCCACATGAACCCGATCCTCGAAGTGCCGGAAAGCCACGTGATGTCCGACTCCGCCGGGCGCCAGGTGATCGTCTACGTCATGGACAACCCGCACGCGAAGGGCATGCTCATGGGCTGGGTGCCGCACGCGCGGCTCGGCTACGTGACTGACATCTGGACGCCGGGACCGCCGCTGCCCGCCAAGCCCAACCCTGGCCTCGCGTCAGTCGTGAATACCGTAAAGCGCGCCGGGCTGCAGCCCGAGCGCTTCGCCGGCGGGCACGGCTCGACGGCCGACTATCAGTCGCTGGTGAAGCTCGTCGGCCAGTAAAGCTAGCGCAGGCCTGAGGAAGGCGCCCCCGCGACGGCGGGCTTTTCAGAGATTCCCTAGGCAGCCGCCTTAACGGACTTCTTTTTCTCGAAGGCCATCTTCCCGCCGCGCCAATCGACGCTGATCACGTCTTTTGGCGCGAAGCGGCCGTCGAGGATCGCCTTCGCCAGCGGGTTCTCGATCTCGGACTGGATCGTGCGCTTTAGCGGGCGCGCGCCGTACACCGGGTCGAAGCCGACCTTGGCGAGCTCGGCGAGCGCCGCGTCCGAGATCTCGAAGCCGTAGTCCATCCGCGCGAGGCGGCTCTTGAGCACGTTGAGCTGGATGCGGGCGATGGACTTGATGTGGTCTTCGCCGAGCGCGTGGAACACCACGATCTCGTCGATGCGGTTCACGAACTCGGGCCGGAAGTTGGCCTTGACCTCGCCCATCACCGCGAGCTTCACCACCTGGTAGTCGCTGCCCGCCATGCTCTGGATCATCTGCGAGCCGAGGTTGGAGGTCATCACCACCACGGTGTTCTTGAAGTCGACGGTGCGTCCCTGCCCGTCGGTCAGGCGGCCCTCGTCGAGCACCTGCAGCAGCGCGTTGAACACGTCCGGGTGCGCCTTTTCGATCTCGTCGAACAGGATCACCGAATAGGGCTTGCGCCGCACCTGCTCGGTGAGCTGGCCGCCCTCGTCGTAGCCGACGTAGCCCGGCGGCGCGCCGATCAGGCGCGACACCGAATGCTTCTCCATGTACTCGGACATGTCGATGCGGATGAGATGCTCTTCCGAGTCGAACAGGAAGCTCGCGAGCGCCTTGCACAGCTCGGTCTTGCCGACGCCGGTCGGGCCGAGAAACAGGAATGAGCCGTACGGGCGGTTCGGATCGGAAAGACCCGAGCGCGAGCGCCGGATCGCGTCGGACACGAGGCGCACGGCCTCATCCTGGCCGACGACGCGCTCGTGCAGCTTCTCTTCCATCTTGAGCAGCTTCTCGCGCTCGCCCTGCATCATCTTCGACACCGGGATGCCGGTGGCGCGCGACACGACCTCGGCGATTTCCTCGGCGCCGACCTGCGTGCGCAGCAGTCTTGTTTTTGGCGAGACGTTCTTCTGCTGGGCTTCGAGCTGCGGAATCTTGCCGTACTGGATCTCCGACATCTTCTGCCAGTCGCCCTTGCGCTTGGCGTCCTCCATCTGAAGCCTGAGCTTCTCCAGCTCCTCCTTCACGTGCTGGCTGCCCTGGACCTGGGCCTTCTCCGCTTTCCACTCCTCCTCGAGGTCGGCGTAGTCCTTCTCCAGCCGGCCGATCTCCTCTTCGATCAGCTTGAGCCGCTTCTGCGACGCCTCGTCCTTCTCTTTCTTCACCGCTTCGCGCTCGATGCGCAGCTGGATCAGCCGGCGCTCGAGCCGGTCCATGGTCTCGGGCTTGGAGTCGATCTCCATCTTGATGCGTGCCGCGGCCTCGTCGATCAGGTCGATCGCCTTGTCGGGCAGGAAGCGGTCGCTGATGTAGCGGTGCGAGAGCTCGGCCGCGGCGACGATCGCCGGGTCGGTGATCTCGACGCCGTGGTGCACCTCGTAGCGTTCCTGCAGGCCGCGCAGGATGGCGATGGTCGCCTCCACGCTCGGCTCCTCGACCAGCACTTTCTGGAAGCGCCGCTCGAGCGCCGCGTCCTTCTCGATGTACTTGCGGTACTCGTCGAGCGTGGTCGCGCCGATGCAGTGCAGCTCGCCGCGCGCGAGCGCGGGCTTCAGCATGTTGCCAGCGTCGATCGCGCCTTCGGCCTTGCCGGCGCCGACCATGGTGTGCAGCTCGTCGATGAAGACGATGGTCTGCCCCTCGTCCTTCGCGAGCTCCTTCAGCACCGACTTCAGCCGCTCCTCGAACTCGCCGCGGTACTTCGCGCCGGCGAGCAGCGCCGCCATGTCGAGGTTGAGCAGCCGCTTGTTCTTCAGCGACTCGGGCACTTCGCCGTTGACGATGCGCTGCGCGAGGCCTTCGACGATCGCGGTCTTGCCCACGCCGGGCTCGCCGATCAGCACCGGGTTGTTCTTGGTGCGCCGCTGCAGGATCTGGATGCAGCGCCGGATCTCGTCGTCGCGTCCGATCACCGGGTCGAGCTTTCCTTGCCGCGCCCGGTCGGTCAGGTCCAGGGTGTACCTGGCCAGCGCCTGACGCTGCGACTCGTCCGCCTGGCCGGTGACGCTCTCGCCGCCGCGCACCTCCGCGATCGCTTTCTCGAGCGCCGACTTCGATACCGCCAGGTACTTGACGGCTGCCAGCAGGAAAAGCTCGGACGCGATGTATTGGTCGCCGCGTTTTTGCGCTTCCTTGTCGGCAACGTTGAGGAGCTGCGTCAGGTCGCGCGAGAGGTGCACCTCGCCCGGCGTGCCTTCGACCTTGGGCAGGCGGGAAACCGCCTCGGTCAGGCTCTTCTTGAGCGCGTTGGGGTTGCCGCCCGCCTTCGCGACCAGGCCGGCGATGCCCTGGTCCTCGAGCAGCGCGAGCAAAAGATGCTGGGGCTCGATGTACTGGTGGTCCTGCCCGACGGCGCTGCTTTGCGCCTCGGCCAGGGCCTCCTGGAGCTTGGTGGTGAATTTGTCGAATCGCATAAGATCGCCTTAGTCCCTTCGGGGCAGATGGGGATCCAGGCGCGGCTTTCAAGCCTGATTCTTGCTTTAAAAATGCCGATTTACCCCCCATCTTCGTGCGATGGAACGCCGCACCCGGTTCAACATCGGCTACCTCCTGTTTGCGCTGCTTGCAATCTTCGTACTGCAGCAGTGGTGGCAGCAAGCGCAGACCGTCGAAGTAGTGCCCTACAGCGAGTTCGAAAAGCTCCTGGCGGAAGACAAGATCGACGAGGTGGTGGTTTCCGAGCAGCGCATCACCGGCAAGCTCAAGTCCACGGAAAAGAACGGCAAGAAGGTCGCGGTCGCCAACCTCGTGCAGCCCGACCTCGCCGAGCGCCTCTCCAAGTTCGGCGTGCAGTACACGCGCGTGAACGAAAGCACCTTCCTGCGCGACGTGCTGTCGTGGGTGCTCCCGGCGCTGGTGTTTTTCGGCGTCTGGTACCTGCTGGTGCGGCGCATGGCCGGCCAACAGGGACTCGGCGGCGGCTTCATGGCGATCGGCAAGAGCCGCGCCAAGGTCTATGTCGAGAAGAAGACCGGCGTGACGTTCGCCGACGTCGCGGGCGTCGACGAAGCCAAGGGCGAGCTGCGCGAAGTGGTCGAGTTCCTCAAGGATCCGAAGAGATACGGCCGCCTGGGCGCGCGCGTCCCGAAAGGCGTGCTGCTGGTCGGGCCGCCCGGCACCGGCAAGACGCTGCTCGCGCGCGCGGTGGCGGGCGAAGCCGGCGTGTCGTTCTTCTCGATCTCGGGCTCCGAGTTCGTCGAGATGTTCGTCGGCGTGGGCGCGGCGCGCGTGCGGGACTTGTTCGAGCAGGCGCGGCAGAAGGCGCCGGCGATCATCTTCATCGACGAGCTCGACGCGCTCGGGCGCGCGCGCGGCGCGGGCGGCTTCGGCGGCCACGACGAGAAGGAGCAGACGCTGAACCAGCTCCTGGTCGAGCTCGACGGCTTCGACCCGTCGACCGGCCTCGTGCTGCTCGCCGCGACCAACCGGCCCGAGATCCTCGACCCGGCGCTGCTGCGCGCCGGGCGCTTCGACCGCCAGGTGCTGGTCGACCGGCCCGACAAGCCCGGCCGCATCCAGATTCTCGCCGTGCACTCCAAGAAAATAAGACTGGATGCGGACGTCAGCATGGAGCAGGTCGCGGCGCTCACGCCTGGCTTTACCGGCGCCGACCTCGCCAACCTGATCAACGAGGCCGCGCTGCTCGCGACGCGGCGCGGCGCCGAAGCCGTCGCGCTGCGCGATTTCACCGAAGCGGTGGAGCGCCTGATCGCCGGGCTCGAGAAGCGAAACCGCGTGCTCAACGCCACCGAGCGGCGGGTGGTGGCGCACCACGAGCTCGGCCACGCCATGGTGGCGATGGCGTTGCCCGGCACCGATCCGGTGCACAAGGTCTCGATCATCCCGCGCGGCGTGGGCGCGCTCGGCTACACCATCCAGCGCCCGATCGAGGACCGCTTCCTCATGACGCGCAGCGAGCTCGAGAACAAGATGGCGGTGCTGCTCGGCGGGCGCGCCGCGGAAGACGTGGTGTTCGGACATCTCTCCACCGGCGCCGCCGACGACCTGGCGAAAGTCACCGATATCGCGCGCAGCATGGTGATGCGCTACGGCATGGTGAAGAACCTCGGACACGTGGCGTACGAGGAGGAGCGCGCGCCGTTCCTCGGCGGGCCGCTGCCGCAGGGACATCGCGAATACAGCGAGGAAACCGCGCGCGAGATCGACGTCGCGGTGCGCGACATCGTCAAGACCTGCTACGAGACGGCGCGGGCGATTCTCGCGAAGGAAAAGGCGCTGCTCGAGCGCTGGGCGAAGAAGCTGCTCGAAAAGGAGACCCTCGCCGAGGCCGAGCTCGCCGAGCTCAAGGCGTTACTCGTTACGCAGTAGGCGGGTTTGCTGCTTGAGCTTGCGCCACCGCTCGGTAGCCTGCTCGTCGGAGTCTCGCGCGTCGACCCAGCGCGCGCCGTCTGGATAGTGCTCCTTCTTCCAGAACGGCGCCTCGGTCTTCAGGTAGTCCATGATGAACTGGCAGGCGGCGAAGGCGTCGCCGCGGTGGCTGCTCGCCACCGCCACCATCACAATCTGGTCGTTCGGCTGCAGATCGCCGTAGCGGTGGATCACGGTGTAATCCATGACCTGCCAGCGCGTGCGCGCCTCCTCGACGATCTTCTTGATGGCGTTCTCGGTCATGCCCGGGTAGTGCTCGAGCGTCATCGGCACTTCGCGCACCTGCCCGACGAAGCTCGCGACCGCGCCGATGCGGTTGTCCTGCTGGATATCCAGCACCTCCAGCCCGAGGTCGAAGTCTTCCTGCTGGATCGAGACCTTCATCCGCCGGTCACCGGTGGAAAGAACGCGACCTCGTCGCCGGGGTTCAGCGGCGCGTTCGCCGATGCCATGTCGTGGTTGACGGCGACGCGCACCACCTTCATGTCGCCGAGCACGTCCTGCCACGCGCCGCCGCGCCGCATGAGGTGCAGGCGCAGGCCCGCGACCGTGCTCGCCGAATCCGGGATCTCCACCTCCTCGAGCGGCGTGCCGAGGCGCTCGCGCAGGCTCGCGAAGAAGAGCACCTTGACCTTCACCAGTAGAGCTCCGAATAAGGCAGAAAGCGCACCATTTCGCCCTTGCGTATCGCGCGGCCGGCCGGATTGTCCACCAGCCCGTCGGCCCACGCCGTCGACGTCAGCACCGCCGAGTCCTGCGTCGGATAGAGATCCAGCCCGCCCTGCGAGTTCCATTTTACGCGCAGG
This sequence comes from Burkholderiales bacterium, assembly GCA_035649875.1. Taxonomy (GTDB): domain Bacteria; phylum Pseudomonadota; class Gammaproteobacteria; order Burkholderiales; family SG8-39; genus SCGC-AG-212-J23. The sequence continues at coordinate 5,776 of DASRIR010000355.1, forward strand.
AACTCGCGCCGCGCGTCGGGCTCGGGCCAGTCGAAATCCGACCTTGCGAGAAGCGAACGCGGCCCAGTGTCCACTATTCCTTGTGTCTTCAGCAGAAACGGCCGCACGAAGATGAGAAAAGTGACGAAGCTCGACACCGGGTTTCCCGGCAGACCAATAAAGAACGACTTCCCGATCGAGCCGAAGGCAAGCGGCCGCCCCGGCTTCATGGCGATGCGCCACATGAGGAGCTTTCCCTCTGCCTCGGCGGCGGGCTTTACATAGTCCGCCTCCCCTACCGAGACACCTCCCGATGTGACAATGACATCGGTCTCCGCCGCGGCGCGCCGCAGGGCCGCGCGCGTCGCTTCCAGGGTATCAGGCACGATGCCGTAGTCGCGCACGTCGCAGCCGAACACCTCGCCCAGCCCGCGCAAAGTAAAGCGGTTGGAGTTGTAGATGCGCCCCGGCGCGAGCGGCTCGCCCGGCATCACGAGCTCATCGCCGGTGAAAAACAGGCCGAGCTTCACCTTGCGATACACCGGCAAGGTCTTGATGCCGACCGACGCGGCGAGGCCCGTATCCTGCGGCAGCAGGCGCTTGCCCGCGGGCAGGATCTCGCCGCCCTTCTTCACATCGCTGCCGACGTAGCGGATCCATTCGCCGGGCTTGGGCTTCTTCTTGAGTTGAACCTGATCGCCTTCGACCGTCGCGTGCTCCTGCATCACGATCGCATCGGCGCCGGGCGGGATCGGCGCACCGGTGAAGATGCGCGCAGCGGTGCCGGGCTCGAGCGGCTTGCCGACTGATCCAGCCATGATTTTTTGGGCAATGCGAAGACGATCCCCATCTTGGGCTCTTACTGCAAACCCATCCATGGCGCTGTTGTCCATCGGCGGCACGTCCATCGTCGAGCGCTGCGCGCGTGCGAGCACGCGGTTGGTCGCTTCGAGCGTCGGCACGTCCTCGATCTCGGCCACCGGCTGCGCTTCGGCCATCAGGCGGGCGAGCGCGTCGTCAACCGAGAGCAGGCCCTGGCTCATTTCAATTCCAATTTCTTCACGATGAACTGGGCAATGCCGTCGACGTCGTTCAGGTCGAGCAGCGGCAATCTTGTGTCGATTTTCTGATCGCTCGCTACCGCGACGATGTGCGGATCGTTCGGATGCAGCAGAGGTTCGCCGGTCTCGGCGCGCCAGACCTCGAGCTTGGGAATCGGCGCGAACTTGAAGCCCTCCACGAGCAGCAGGTCGCAAGGCGAGATGCGCTTCACCTGCTCCTCGAATGCCGGCTCGTGCGCGCCGCGCAGCTCGTGCATCAGCACCCAGCGGCGCGACGAGGTGACCAGGATCTCGGCAGCGCCGGCGTGGCGGTGGCGATAGGAATCCTTGCCCGGGTGGTCGACATCGAACGTGTGGTGCGCATGCTTGATGAGCGACACGCGCAGCCCGAGCTTCACGAAGCGCGGGATGAGCTGCTCGATGAGGGTGGTCTTGCCGCTGCCCGACCAGCCGGCGAAGCCGAAGGTCTTCATACCGAGATCATTTTCGCGCCGGCGAGCGCCAGCACGACGGCGAGCACGCGGCGCACCACCGGGTTAGCAAGACGCTTGGCGCCGTACTCCGCGCCCAGCCAGCCGCCGATCAGGACGGCGGCCGCCAGGAGCCAGATGTAAGTGGGCAACGCCGCGCTCTTGGCGACGAACACGGCGGCGAGGCCGGCGATCGAATTCACCAGGATAAAGGGCGCCGCGACCGCCGAGGTCTGCTTGGTTCCGGCCCAGCCGAGCATCAGCAGCAGCGGGCTGAGGAAGATGCCACCGCCCACGCCCGTGAGTCCGGCGAGCAGTCCCATCGCCGCACCGATCAGCATCGCCCAGCCGAGCGGCGGCTCGTGGATTTCGCGCATCTCATCGCCGCGCCTCCCGCTGCGCCAGAGCTGCCACGCTGCGTACAGGAGCACGACGCCGACCAGGACCTTGTAAGCCTGTCCGGGCAGGGTAATCGCACCGCCGAGGTACGCCATCGGAATCGACACCACCGCGAACGGCCAGAACAGGCGCCAGCGGAAGTAGCCCGCGCGATAGAACTTCCAGCTGCCCAGCGACGAGACCAGGATGTTGAGGAGCAGGGCGATGGGCCGCATCTCCGCGGGCGCGATGCCGGCGAGCGCCATGGCCGCAATGTAGGCCGAGGCGCCGCCGTGCCCGACCGAGGCATAGCCGAATGCCGCGACCAGCATGCCCGCGGCGAGCAGCGCGACAATCCATTCCTCCACGCGCGCTATATATCACGGAATATAGCGCTGGAACCGGCGCAATTCGCGCGCGATCGCTGCCGAGGCCTTTTCCTCCATCGCGCGGTACTCGGCGAGCACGCGCAGGCCGAACGGCGTGACGCGCGCGCCGCCGCCGCGCGCGCCGCCGGCCGCGGTCGCGACCACGCGCTCGCGATAGTCCCGGTTCAGCGCCTCGACCAGCTGCCATGCGCGCCGGTAGGACATGCCCATGGCGCGCGCCGCCGCCGAGATCGACCCGGTGGCGGCGATGTGCTCGATGAGCTCGGCCTTCCCGGGCCCCATGGCCGGTGCGCGCGCGCCCAGGATGCGCAGCGTCAAGCCGCGGTAGCGCGGCACTCAGCCTCCGGCATTGGGGAAGAAAAGCTGCTCGCCGCCGATCTTGTACGCGGCGATCGCCTCCTGCCCTTCGCTCGAAACGATCCAGTCGATGAATGCCTGGCCCATCTCCTTCTTGACCCCGAGGTGCTTCGCCGGATTCACCAGGAGGATGCCGTACTGGTTGAACAGGCGCCGGTCGCCTTCCACGGCGACGGTCAGCTCGCCGCGGTTCTTGAACGACAGCCACGTGCCGCGGTCGGCAAGCACGTAGGCGTTCATCCCCGATGCGATATTCAGCGCCGGGCCCATGCCCTGACCGGTCTCGCGATACCAGCTTCCCTTGTCCCGGCCGATGTCGATGCCGGCCGCCTTCCAGAGCTCCAGCTCGGCGAAGTGCGTGCCGCTGCGATCGCCGCGCGAGACGAACGGGGCCTTGGCCTGGTGGATTCTCTGGAGCGCGCGCACCGCGTCCTTGCCGCGGGCGACCTTCGCCGGGTCCGACTTCGGCCCGATCAGCACGAAATCGTTGTACATGACCTCCTGACGGCGCACGCCGTAGCCTTCCGCCACGAACTTCTCCTCGAGCGGCTTGGCGTGCACGAACACCACGTCGGCGTCGCCGCGCCGGCCCATGTCGAGCGCCTGGCCGGTGCCGAGCGCGACCACGCGCACCTGGATGCCGGTTTTCTTCTCGAAGATCGGCAGCAGGTGCCGGAAAAGCCCCGACTGCTCGGTCGAAGTAGTCGAGGCGACCGTGATGTAGCGCTCCTGCGCCTGCGCCGGCGGCGCGAGGCCGAGGAGCACGGCGAGGACGACTCGGATCAGATCCATGGCAACTCTCCTTTGATGAACGAAGCGGCCTCTGGCGTGGCCGGCCGCGCAAAGAATGTCTCCACGCTCGCGCGCTCCAGCACGCGGCCCTGATGGAGATAGATCACTTCGTCGCCGAGGCGCCGCGCCTGGCCCAGGTTGTGGGTGGCCATGACCACCTTGGTTCCGGCGGCGTCGAAGGCCCGGATCACGGCCTCGATCTCGCGCGTTGCGGTGGGATCGAGGCTCGCGGTCGGCTCGTCCAGGAACAGGACCTCCGGATGCAGCGCCCAGGCACGCGCGAGCGCGAGGCGCTGCTGCTCGCCGCCGGAAAGCACGCGCGCCGGCCGGTGCGCAACCTGGCTCAGGCCCACCTCTGCGAGCGCTTCCCGCGCGATCCGATCCGCATCCGCGGTCTTCGCGGCGCGCAAGGGATAGAGAACGTTCTCCAGCGCCGAACGGCGCAGCATGACCGGCCGCTGGAACACCATGGCCTGCTTGCGCCGCGCGTTTTCGCCCTGCCAGGAGACTAGACCCGCCGACGGCGCGAGCAGGCCGTGCATTAGGCGCATCAGCACGCTTTTGCCCGCACCGTTGGCGCCGAGAATGATGGTGCTCGGACCCGACTCGATCTCGAGCGAGAGCGGGTGGATGATGTCGCGGAAGGAGACTCCGTCGAGCCTGAGCGGCAGGATCATCCGTACCGGCGTTGCGCCGCTTCCTTGACGAGATAGGCCGCCGCGTTCAGCGCGAGCACGACCGCGATCAGCACGATGCCGAGGCCGAGGGCGAGCGGCAGGTCGCCTTTCGAGGTCTCGAGCGCGATGGCGGTGGTCATGACGCGCGTCACGCCGTCGATGTTGCCGCCGACGATCATCACCGCGCCGACTTCCGCGCTCGCCCGGCCGAGCCCCGCGAGCACCGCGGTGAAGAGCGAGAACCGGATGTCCCACAGCACGGTGAGCGCAGCACGCGCGCCTTCCACGCCCAGCGAGCGCAACTGCTCGTGGTATTCGGCCCAGGCGTCTTCGACCGCCTGGCGGCACAGCGCCGCGATGATCGGCAGGATCAGGATGGTCTGGGCGATCACCATCGCGGGCGGCGTGAACAGCAGCCCCAGGCTGCCGAGCGGGCCGGCGCGCGACAGCAGCAGATAGACCGCAAGCCCGACCACGACCGGCGGCAGGCCCATGAGCGCGTTCAGCAGCACGATGATTGCGCGCCGACCCGGAAATCGCGTCACCGCGAGCGCGGCCCCCAGCGGTAGGCCGAGCAGCGCGGCGATCGCCACGGCCGACAGGCTGACCGCCAGGCTGAGCACGACGATGTCCCACAGCCGCGGGTCGCCGAGAATGCCGTCGATCATGAGTTATGTATGTGATTGCATACCTAATGGCCTATGCCGGACTTTACCTGCCCGGTCTCCTTGAGTTAAATAGGCACTCGAATGCATACCGGGTTTACCGTCGACTTCGACCACGCGTGGCTCGCCGGCCGCGACTTCCCGCGCGAGCGCGGGCGCATGCTGCTGCGCCTGCTCGACGAGCTGGCGCGCTCGGGCTCGCTGCGCGAGGCCGCGCGCAAGGCAGGCGTGTCGTATCGCTCGGCATGGGGCGCCCTCGGCGACGGGGCGCGCCTCTTCGGCGCGCCGCTCGTGGACATGCAACGCGGCCGCCGCGCGACGCTGAGCGCGCTCGGCCGCAAGGTGCTCGCCGCCGACGAGCGCGTACGCGAGGGGCTGGGTGCGCAATTCGAGCGGTTGCGCGCCGAGATTCCCGCGATGCTCGCCGACGCGCTACCCGGAACGCGGCCGCGCCTTGCGCTGCATGCGAGTCACGACCTCGCGCTCGAGGAACTGCGCGCGCTGTGCAACCGCAGCCTCGAGCTCGAGCTCGTGATCCGTGGCGCCGACGACAGCCTCGCCGCACTGGCGCGCGGCGAGTGCGACGTGGCGGGATTCCACGTTGCGGACGCGCTACCCAGGGCGGCAGCCGCCGCGGCCGCGCTCGGCCGCTGGCTCGACCCGCGCAAGCACGTCCTGATCCACTTTGTGTCGCGCGAGCAGGGGCTGATCGCGCGCCCCGGGTCGCATATCCGCGGCCTGCACGACCTCGCGCGGCCGGGAGTGCGCTTCATCAACCGGCACATGGACGCCTCGGTCGCGGCGGCGGTCGCCGACGGGCGTGCGGACGCGGGATTCGGGCTGCGCGCCGAAGCCTCTCGCCTCAAGCTCGCATTCACGCCGCTCGCGATGGAGCGCTACTTCTTCGCGTGCGCCAAGGCCGCCCTGCCCGGCGCGGCCCTGAAATTGCTTTTGGAGACGCTGAAGCACGGGGATTTCGCCGCGCGCGTCTCGAGGCTGCCGGGTTACGATGCCTCGCAATCCGGACGGCGCGAGGCGCTCGATGCGGCGCTCACCTGGGTTGCGCGGCGCGGTAACATCGGGCGCTCCAGGAGGACATATGCATAGACGCACATTTCTGCAGGCCGGCGCCGCGGCCTCCACGCTGCCGTTTCTTCCCCGGCTCTCGTCGGCCCAGCAGCTTCCCTACGATCCGAAGCCCGTGGGCTGGCGCACCTTCGAGGTCACCACCCGTGTCGAAATCCTCAAGCCCGCCGGCGCATCGCGCGCCTGGGTGCCGTTGCCTTCGGTCGAAGGCGACTACCAGAAGGTTATCGGCAACAGCTGGTCGGGCAATGGCTCTACGAGCACCGTGCGCGACGGCAAGTACGGCGCCGCCATGGTGATGGCGGAATGGAGCGGCGCCGAGAAGGCGCCGGTGCTCGAGGTCGTCAGCCGTTTCTCGACGCAGAACCGCGCCACCGACTTCAGCAAGCGCAACCCGGTGCTCAAGCTGGACAAGACCACTGCGCAGTTCATGACGGAGCCGACGGAGCTGATCCCCACCGACGGCATCGTGCGCAAGACTGCAGCCGAGATCACTCGCGGCAAGAGCTCGGAGCTCGACAAGGCGCGCGCGATCTACGACTGGATCGTGGACAACACTTTCCGCGATCCGAAGACGCGCGGCTGCGGCGTTGGCGACATCAAGGCGATGCTCGAGAGCGGTAACCTGAGCGGCAAGTGCGCCGACCTGAACGCACTGTACGTCGGGCTTGCGCGCGCGAGCCGGCTGCCGGCGCGCGACGTCTACGGCCTGCGCGTCGCGCGCAGCGAGTTCGGCTACCGCAGTTTGGGCGTGGGCAGCCCGAACGTCACGCGCGCACAGCATTGCCGCGCGGAAGTGTTCGTCGCCGGCTATGGCTGGGTACCGGTCGACCCCGCCGACGTGCGCAAAGTGGTGCTCGAGGAGAAGCCGCAGCCCACCACGCTGGCCGATCCCGTCGTTCCGCCGGTGCGCGAGAAGCTCTTCGGCGCCTGGGAGATGAACTGGCTCGCGTACAACGAGGCGCACGACGTCAAGCTGCCGGGGTCGAAGGGGCCCGCGGTCGGCTTCCTGATGTATCCGCAGGCCGAAACCGGCAACGAGCGGCTCGACAGCCTCGACCCGGACAACTTCAAATACACCATCACCGCGCGCGAATTGAAGGCCTGATCGCCCTTCTCTGGCTGTTGTCGGCCGGAGAATGCGTTGCGCAAAGCGCGGTCGTCGACGCCAGCGGCCGCGAGATCCGTCCGCCCGCGAAGGTCGAGCGCGTCTACGCCGCCGGCCCGCCGGCGAGCATGCTGGTGTTCGCGATCGCGCCTGACAAGCTCACCGGCTGGACGCGCGCGATGCGCCCCAGCGAGGCGCAGTACCTGCCGGAGCGCTATGCCGCGCTTCCCGAGCTCGGCCGTCTCACCGGCCGCGGCAACACCGCGAATGTCGAAGTGGTGCTCAGGGCAAAGACCGACCTCATCGCCGACGTCGGATCCACCGGCCCGAGCCTCGCCTCCCTCGCCACGCAGGTGCAGGCGCAGACGCGCATCCCCTACGCGCTGCTCGACGGGCGCATCGAGTCGACGCCCGCGACGCTGCGTGCGCTCGGCAAGCTCATGGGCAACGAAGCGCAGGCTGAAAAGCTCGCCGCCTGGTACGAGCGTGAGCTGGCGGATGCAAAGCAGCGCGTATCCCGGGCCGGGGAGCATCCCCTCGTGTACTACGGCCGCAGCCCGAGCGGCCTGCAGACGGGCGGCAAGGGGTCCATCAACGTCGAGGCACTCGACTTCCTCGGCGCGCGCAACGCGGCCGCGGAGGCACGCGCGGGGCTGGTCACCGTGTCCTTCGAGCAGGTGATCCTGTGGGATCCCGAGGTAATCCTCACGACCGATCCCAACTTCTGGAAATCGGTGTGGAGCGATCCGCGCTGGCGCGCCGTGAAGGCGGTGGCAGCGAAACGCGTCTACCTGTCGCCGCACCTGCCGTTCGGCTGGTTCGATTTCCCGCCGGGCGCGAACCGCCTGCTCGGCGTCTGGTGGGCGGGTAAGCTCCTCTACCCGAAGGAGTTCGACCTCGACCTGCGTGCCAAAGTGACCGAGTTCCACCGCCTGTTTTATCACCAGGAACCGAGCGCGGCGCAGCTTGACGCGCTGCTCGGAGAGCCCGGCGTGCTGCCCAAGTGAGGGCCATTCCGTATCTCGCCGCGGGTGGCGCGCTCATCGCCCTCACCGCGCTGGCGTTCGCGGTCGGCCGCTATCCCGTTTCGCTCTCGGAGATCTTTTCCCTGGTGACCGGCCAGAGTGTCAGTCCCAACGTCGAAACAGTGGTGATGCAAGTGCGAGGGCCGCGCGTGCTTGGTGCGCTGCTCGTGGGCGCGGGGCTCGCGGCCGCGGGCACGGCGTACCAGGGAATGTTCCGCAATCCGCTGGTGTCGCCCGACATCCTGGGCGTGTCGACCGGCGCGGCGCTCGGCGCGGTGCTTGGGATCTTTCTGTCCCAGGAGATTTTCATCATCCAGCTGTTCGCGTTCGCCGGCGGCCTCGCCGCCGTCGGCCTGGTCTACTGGATCGGCTCGCGCCTGCGCGGGCACGATCCCCTGCTGGCCCTCGTGCTCACGGGCGTGGTGGTCGGCACGCTGCTCGGCTCGGCGATCGCGCTCCTCAAGTACCTTGCCGACCCGTATAACCAGCTTCCGGCCATCACCTACTGGCTGCTCGGCAGCCTCGCCGCCATCTCGCCGAAGGACATCGGCTATTCGCTGCCGCTGGTGCTCGTCGGCCTGGTGCCGATGCTCCTGCTGCGCTGGCGCATGAACCTGCTCGCCCTGCCCGACGACGAAGCGCGCGCCCTCGGCGTCGACACGCGCAGGCTTCGCACGCTGGTGGTCGCCTGCGCGACGCTGATGACCGCGTCGGCCGTGGCAATCAGCGGCATCATCGGCTGGGTGGGCCTGCTGATCCCGCATGCCGCGCGCATGCTGGTCGGCCCGGATTTCGGCCGCCTGCTGCCGCTCGCGATGCTGCTCGGCGCCGCTTTCCTGCTCGCGGTCGACACCCTGTGCCGCACGATCGCGACCATAGAAGTACCGCCCGGCGTGCTCACGGCGCTGATCGGCACGCCATTCTTCCTGTGGCTGTTCGCCCTCGCCCGGAGAACCTGGTGATGCTGAACGCGCAGAAGCTCGCCTTCGGTTTCCCCGGCCGCACCATCGGGCGCGACGTGAGCTTCGCGCTCATGTCTGGCGAGGTGCTGTGCGTGCTCGGCCCCAACGGCGGCGGCAAGACCACGCTCTTCAGGACCCTGCTGGGATTGCTCGAGCCGCATGGAGGAGAAATCCAGGTCGAAGGCATTTCGCTCAAGTCCCTCGCTCGTGGAGAAATCGCGCGCCGCATCGGCTACGTGCCCCAGGGCCACACCGCGTACTTCGCCTTCACCGTGCGTGAGTTCGTGCTCATGGGCCGCACCGCGCACCTGGGCGCGTTTTCCACACCCGGCAGGAAGGACCGCGAGGTCGCGCTGCGCGCGCTCGAGTCGCTCGGCATTGCGCACCTCGCCGAGCAGCCGGTGACGGAGATCTCCGGCGGCGAGCGCCAGCTCGCGCTCGTGGCGCGCGCGCTCGCGCAGGAGCCGAAGCTGCTGGTGCTCGACGAGCCAACCGCGAGCCTCGACTTCGGCAACCAGGTGCGCGTGCTCGAGCGCATCGGCGCGCTTGCGCGCTCGGGCATCGCGATCCTGTTCTCGAGCCACGACCCCGACCACGCCTTCCTGTGCGCGCAGCGCGCGCTGCTGCTCTCCGAGGGCCGCGTGCTGGAGATCGGCGCGCCGCGCGACGTGATCCGCCCGGACACGCTCGAGCGCATGTACCGCGTCTCGGTGCAGGTGCTGCCGCTGCCCGGCGGGATGCACACCTGCTTGCCCGGCGTTCGGCCTTGACCTAGACTCTTGCCGTCACGAGTCGGGACCGCAGCCTCCCGGCAATCCCAGACGCCTCGCGTCCAAGCGCTGCGGCACACTCTTGAGAGGAGAGCGCCATGGACGCGAGCATCACCGCAGCAAGCCTCAGGCAATCCATCCGCAGCAGCGAGCCGCCGCTCGTCATCGACGTGCGCCGGCGCGAACGCTTCCTGGAAGCCGATCAGCTCATTCGTGGCGCGTTGCGGCGCGACCCGGAGCGGGTCGACGAATGGAAAAAGACGCTGCCGCAGTCGGCAAGCGTGGTGGTGTACTGCGTGCACGGACACGAAGTCAGCCAGAACGTGGCGCGGGCGCTCGGCGCACGGTACCTGGAAGGCGGTATCGAGCACTGGCGCGAAGAGGGCGGCGAGACCGCGGCGAAGCCCAAAAGCGCCGCCACCCGCTGGGTGACGCGCGAGCGGCCCAAGATCGACCGCATCGCCTGCCCGTGGCTGGTCCGGCGCTTCATCGATCCCGACGCGGAATTTCTCTACGTGCCGGCGCCGGAAGTGCGCAGGACCGCCGAGGAGAAAATCGCGGTGCCCTACGACGTGCCCGACGTCGAGTTCGCGCACGCCGGCGAGCTCTGCAGCTTTGACGCCTTTCTTTCGAAATTCCGCCTGAAGGACCCCGCGCTGGCGAAGCTCGCGCTGATTGTGCGCGGCGCGGATACCAACCGGCTCGACCTCGCGCCGCAGGCGCCCGGCCTGCTGGCGATTTCGCAGGGCCTGTCGAGGAACTTCGGCGACGACCACGAGATGCTCGAGCACGGCATGGTCGTATACGACGCGCTGTACGCATGGTGCAAAGAGCAGCGGTAGATTTCAGGGAGGCGTTGGGCGTCTGGCTGAAGGTCGGGTGCCTCGGCTTCGGCGGGCCGGCCGGCCAGATCGCGCTGATGCACCGCATCCTGGTCGACGAGAAGAAATGGGTCGAGGAGCAGCGCTACCTGCACGCTCTCAACTTCTGCATGCTGCTGCCCGGCCCGGAGGCGCAGAAGCTCGCGACCTACGTCGGCTGGCTGCTGCACGGGGTGCGCGGGGGGCTCGCGGCGGGAATCCTATTCGTGCTGCCCGGCGCGTTCGTCATGCTCGCGGTGAGCCTGCTCTACGTGATGGGGCGCGGCGTGCCCGTGATCGACGGCGCGCTCTTCGGCATCAAGGCCGCGGTGCTGGTGATCGTGGTCGAGGCGCTGATCCGCATCGGCCGGCGCTCGCTCAAGTCGCGCCTGCTGGTGGGCGTCGCCGCAGCCGCGTTCGTCGGCATCTTCTTCCTCGACCTGCCGTTCCCGCTCATCGTGCTGCTTGCCGGCGTAATCGGCTTCTTCCTCGCGCGGCCGCAGACCGTGCCGGCAACGGAAAGGATTCCGGGGCGCTGGCGGCAGGCGGCGACCGCCACGCTGGTAGGGCTGGCGCTGTGGTGGGCGCCGGTCGTGCTCGCGGCGATGCTGCTCGGCAAGGAGCATGTATTCGTCGACATCGGCGTGTTCTTCTCGAAGCTGGCGGTAGTGAGCTTCGGCGGAGCGTACGCGCTGATGGCGTACATGGCGCAGCAGGCGGTGGAGACCTACGGCTGGATGACGGCGCCCGAGATGGTCGACGGGCTCGGCCTCGCCGAGACGCTGCCCGGGCCGCTCATCAAGGTGACCCAGTTCGTCGGCTTCCTGGGCGCGTACCGGCAACCGGAACCTTTTTCTCCACTGGTCGCTTCCATCCTTGGCTCGGCGTTGACCACCTGGGTCACGTTCGTGCCGCCGATGCTGCTGATCTTCGCCGGCGCGCCGTTCGTCGAGCAGCTGCGCTCGAACCAGCGGCTGTCGGGCGCGCTCAACGCGGTGACCGCGGCGGTGGTCGGCGTGATCCTCAATCTGACCCTCTGGTTTCTGCTGCACGTGCTGTTCGCCGAGGTCACCGAGGCGCGCGCCGGGCCGCTGCGCTGGTACGAGTTCGATCCGCTGACCATCGACCTCCGGGTTTCGGCGCTCGCGCTGGTGGCGGCGGCGCTCGCGTTCGTTTTCCACCGCGGCCTGGTGCAGCTGGTGGCGATCATGGCCGCGCTCGGAATCGCGGTACGATTGCTCTCATGAGCGCCTACATCATCGCCGATATCGACATCATCGATCCCGCCGCCTATGAGGACTATCGCAAGCAGGTTCCCGCCGTCATTGCCCGCTACGGAGGGAAATACGTCGTGCGCGGCGGCAGGGTCGAGGCCCTCGAGGGTGGATGGTCGCCCAAGCGCATCGCGCTGGTGGAGTTCCCCTCGCTCGAGCAGGCGTTGAAGTTCTACCGCTCGCCGGAGTACGCACCTCTCATCGCCATTCGCCAGAAGGCTTCGCGCGGCAAGCTGGTCATCGTCGAAGGGCTATAAAACGAAAGGGCGTCTTTCGACGCCCTTTCGGCCCCTCCTCCTCCAGATGACCTAGTTGCGCTGGATGACGGCGCACGCGCTGCGCGCGCCGGCGTTACCCGTCGGTTGGGTCTTGTAGTCGTCCGGCTGGACGTGGACGATGAGGCCGCGGCCGACGATGCTCGCTGGCCCCGGCGCTACGGTGATGGTGTCGAGCTCGAAGCTCGCGGACGCATTACCGCCCGCGTCGGACTTGAGGCTCGGCATGTCGCCGGCGTGGCGCTCGGCGCTCCCCGGGTGGCCATGCGGCTTGCCGTAGGGGTTGAAGTGACCCTTGGCGCTCATGCCGTCTCCCGAGCTGCAGTCGCCCGCCTCGTGGATGTGGAAGCCGAACTCGCCGTTCGGGCGCAGGCCGCTGATGTTGGCGCTGACGCGCACCTTGTCGCCGCGCTGCTCGAAGTTCACCGTGCCGCGCACCGTGCTGCCCTTGGTCGGCTCGAGGTTCGCGGTGGCCTTGGGGCCGCCGCCCCACCAGCCCTTGACGGTCTCGCAGCCCGCCAGCGCTGCGGCGGCGATCAGGATGGCGGCGGGAACGGCGATTCGCTTCATGCGGGTGGCACCTCGGGGAGGGCCACTCTAACTCACTTCTTGGCCGCCTTGGAAGGTGCCATCGAGACGCCCTTGCTGCCCTTCTTGTAGTGGGCGACCACCCGGTCCTGGGCCTTGGCCAGGGACTCGGCTTCCTTGGCCTTGGCCGCCGCGGCCTTGTCGGCCTCGGCCTTCTTCTCGGCGTCGCTCTTCGCCGGCGGCGCCGGCAGCTTGGCATGCGAGGCGGCGATCACGCCGGCGAACAGGCCGGCCACCAGAACGACGAGAACGCGTTTCATCCTCTTTCCTCCTTGTGGGGCGCGCCCGCCGGAACCGCTCCGGACGCGGCGGCGCGATGACCGGACTTCATCTCGTTGTACCAGAGCTCGTGGTGCTCCTTGGCCCAGACCTCGTCCACGTAGCCGGTACGCATCGCCTGGTAGGAGCCCTCGAGGCCGATGGTGCCGAGGTAGATGTGGCCGAACGAGATCGCGACATACAGCAGCGCCGCGCAGGCGTGCCAGATCCAGGCTTCCTGCATCGCGGCGCGCGTCTGGTCGAAATTGGGGAACAGCAGGATCAGGCCGCTCCAGGTCACGATCACGCTCAGCACCACCACGCCGACCCAGAACCAGACCTTCTCGCCGCCGTTGAACTTGCCCGACGG
>DASRIR010000356.1:0-6589 GCA_035649875.1 Burkholderiales bacterium
CTTACGACCTGCCCTACGCGATCCTCGTCAACTCCGCGCTGTACGACTACTGCCCCGAGATGGTGGCGGCGTTCAGCCAGCGCGGCGACGAAATCGTCGGCCATGGGCGCACGAATGCCGAACGCCAGGCGGATCTGCCCGTTGAATCCGAAAAACAACTCATCCAAGAAGCTGCCGATACGATCGAAAGACACGAGGGCAAGCGCCCCATCGGCTGGCTCGCGCCCTATATCTCGCAAACGCACGCGTCGCCCGATTTGCTGCGCGAGGCAGGGTTCCGCTACATGATGGACTGGCCGCTCGACGACCAGCCGATCTGGTTCCGGACGAAGCACGGCGCCATTCTTTCGATCCCGTACGCCCACGACCTGAACGACTCGCTCGAGGCCGTCACCCGGCGCACGCCTTCGCAGCTCTGGTGCGAGAACGTGGTCGACCATTTCGACGAGATGCTGGAAGAGTCGGCGCGCCGCCCGCTCGTGATGAGCATCGTGCTACACAGCTTCATCCTCGGCCAGCCGCACCGGCTGCGCCGCTTCCGCCGGGTGATCGAGCACATCGTCAAACAGCGCGAGCGGATCTGGCTCACGCGTCCCGGCGATATCTGCCGCTACGTGGAATCGCTGCCCGCGGGTACGGTGCCGGGAAGCTGATTCCTGTCAGGAGCCATGCCAAACTCGGGAAATCGACGCGCGCGAATGGCGGCCTGACGGCCTGCCCTTAGCTCTTCAACCGAGAGACGCTGAACGCGCGGATCGGACGCTGAAGTCCCTTGAGGACGAGCTCCCCGACCGGCTCGACCTCGACCAGCTCGGAAACGGCGGCGTGCACGCGCTGGCCGATGAGGATCTGGCCGCCTTTCGCCTCGGCGCAAAGCCGTGCGGCGACGTTCGTCACGGTGCCGATCGCGCCGTAGTCGAGCCGGCCCTCGAAGCCGATCGCCCCGATCGTGGCGTACCCCTGCGCGATGCCGATGCCGGCCTGCAGCTCGTAACCCTGCTTGCGCCAGCGCGTTGCGAGCTCCTCGGCCCGGTTTCGCATCTCGACGGTCATGCGCAGCGCGCGCTCGGCGGGGTTGGGCACGGGCACCGGATCGTTGAAGAAGATCATCATGCCGTCGCCGGTGAAGCGCTCCAGCGTGCCTTCGTGGGCAAGCACCGCCTCCCCCATGCGCGCGTGGTACTCGCGCAGCACCGACATCACCTCTTCGGGCTCGGCAACTTCGGCGAACGCGGTGAAACCGCGCAGGTCGACGAAGACGACCGTGATTTCGCGCCGATGCGACTTCAGCGGATCGGCCGCGCCGCCCTGCACGATGAGCTCGGCGAGTTGCGGCGAGAAAAAGCGCTTCAGCCGTCCGATTCTTTCCAGCTCGGCGAGCTGTTGGCGCACGCGCTCCTCGAGCGTCGTATTCCAGCGCTCGAGCTCACCGGCCTGCTGCTGCACCGTGTCGTGCAGGGATTTGATGCGCAGCATCGACTTGACGCGCGCGGAGAGCGCCTGCGCGTCGAACGGTTTCACGAGGTAATCGTCGCCGCCGGCTTCAAAGCCGGCCACCACGTCCTTCGCGTCGGAGAGCGCGGTGACGATGATGATCGGCGTGAACGGAAATGCCGGGTCGGCCTTCAGCGCCCGGCACACCGCGATGCCGTCGACTTTCGGCATCATGATGTCGAGCAGGATGAGGTCGGGCTTCGCTTCGCGCGCGGCTGCGAGCGCCTCCTCTCCGTCGCGCGCCGTCAGCACCTCGTATCCGTCGCGCGCGAGCCGCGTCTCGAGGATGCGCACGTTGGCAGGCGTGTCGTCCGCCACCAGGATGCGAGCCGGATGTCTCAAAACCGGTCGAGTATACTCGTCGGGCCCATGCGGCTCGAAAGACCGGATCGCCTCGCGGCCTTCCTTCTGCGCACGCCAATCGGAGTTCTGGTTCGCTGGGTCGCGGGCGTGCGCTCGTCGGTGCAGCGCAAGCTACTCACCGCGTTCCTGCTCATCACGCTGCTCTTTTTCGCCATGGGCGCGTTCAGCCTCGCCACGATCCGCGCGATGTCGCACCAGAGCGAGCTCCTCGACCAGGCGCACCAGCGTGTCGACTGGTCGCAGCGCATCCATCATTCGCTCGCCATGCAGATGCACCTCACGGCGATGGCGCTGCTCGTGCGCCAGGAGACCGCGCTCGCCGCGATCCTGCGCGAGAACAACCGCTTCAACGAGGCGCTGGCGCGGCTCGAGGCGGCGGTCGAGGAGCCCGAGCGCGCGGTGATCCAGAAGATCCGCGCCGGCCAGGAAGAAGCGATGACGCTGGTCGCCGACATCGCCAACCTCGTGCGCGACGGCAAGATTGACGCGGCGACGCGGCTGCACGCAGACCGCGAGGATCCGCTCTACCGCTCGATCGACGACGACGTCAGCGCGCTGGTGCAGAAGGAGAACGCGCGCATGGAGGACCTGCGCGAGAGCCTGCGCGCCGCGAACCAGCGCGCGGTCCTCGTCGTCGGCACCTCGGCCGCGATCTGCGTGCTACTCGCGCTCGCCGGCGGCTTCATCATCTCCTGGGCGCTGATCCAGCCGGTGCACGCCGCGCACGGCTTTCTCGAAGAGCTCGCCGCCGGGCGCTTCGGCGGTTTGATTACGGTCGACAACCGCGACGAATTCGGCGACCTCGCCGCGCGCTTGAGCGCGACGTCGGCCGAGCTCGCCCGCCTCGACGCCGAGCAGCGCCGCGCGGCCCAGGCGCTCGCCGCGCTCAACGCGAGGCTCGAGCAGGCGAGCAAGGCGAAGTCGGAATTCCTGGCCAACATGAGCCACGAGCTGCGCACGCCGCTGAACGCCATCCTCGGCTTTACCGAGATGCTCACCGACGAGCTCTACGGCGCGGTACCGGAGGAGTTCCGCGAGCCGCTCGCCGACATCCAGACGAACGGGAAGCACCTGCTGCGCCTCATCAATGATGTCCTCGACCTCTCGAAGATCGAGGCCGGCCGCATGGAGCTCGCGCTCTCCGAGTACTCTCCCGGCGACGTGGTGAACAGCGTGCGCACCTCGCTGCGCTCGCTTGCCGAGGAGAGAGGTCTGGAGTTCAAGGCGATAGTGGACCAGCGCCTGCCGGAGGTCATGGTCGGCGATGCAAAGCGCATCACGCAGTGCCTGCTCAATCTCGCCGGCAACGCCATCAAGTTCACCAAGCAGGGCGGCGTCACGATTCGCGCCACGTGCGAGGGCGACACCGTGCGCTACAGCGTCTCGGACACCGGCATCGGCATTCCGCCCGACCAGCTCGCCTCGGTGTTCGCCGAGTTCCGCCAGGTCGATTCCACGATCACGCGCGAATTCGGCGGCACGGGCCTGGGCCTTAGCATCACCAAGAAGTTCGTCGAGATGCATGGCGGACGCATCTGGGTCGAAAGCCGGCTGAACGAAGGCTCGACCTTCCATTTCACCATCCCCCTCCGGGTGGAGGCGCCGAGCACCGTATGACGCACAAGACCATCCTGTACGTCGAGGACAACGAGTTCAACCGCAAGATCGTGCGCCAGCTGCTCGCCAAGACGAGGTACCGGCTGCGCGAAGCGCACGACGGCGAGAGCGCGGTGAAGACCGCGCAGCAGGATCCGCCGGATCTCATCCTGATGGATGTGCAGCTGCCGAAGATGTCGGGCCTCGACGCGACGCGCCAGCTGCGCGCCGATGCGCGCACGGCGGCGGTGCCGATCATCGTCATTACCTCGTACGCCTTGAGCGGCGACGCCGAGAAGGCGAAGGACGCCGGCGCTACCGCGTATCTGGCGAAGCCCTACAGCCCGCGCGATCTGCTATCGAAGATTCGCGAACTCGTTCCTGAGGAGGCACCATGACACTCCACGCGTGCAGAACCGCGGCGCTCGTGGCCGCGGCAGCGTTTTCGCTATCGGCCGCGGCCGGTCAGGAGGAGCAGTTCACTCCGGAGTTCCGCGAAGTGCGCTCGTCGTTCGACGAGAAGCACACCCCGAAGCTCTCCGCGCCCGACTCGGTGAGGCGCGGCCAGTGGTTCGAGGTGAGCGTGCTGGTCGGCGCGGGCGGCGAGCACCCGTCGCTTTCCGAGCACCATGTGCGCTATATCGCGCTCTATATCGGCACGGCGGAGATCGCGCGCGCGTACCTGCATCCGGTGTATTCGGCGCCGCGGATCACCTTTACCATCGCGCTCGACGAAAGCGGCGTGCTGCGCGCGCTCGCCGAGCCGACTCACTCCGCGGCCTGGGAAACCTCGAAGAAGATCAGGGTTTCCCCCTGACGGGCAGCGTCTTGACGTCGAGGTCGGCGCTGCCGCCCTGCGGGCCGACCACCACCTCGCGCGCCGCCTCGCCGAGAGCCTCCTGCCACATGCGCAGCTTGTAAGTGCCCGGCGGCACGTTGGCGATGCGGTAGCCGCCGTTCGCGTCGGTCACCGCGTAGAACGGGTGCTCCGCGACCACCACCCAGCTTTTCATCCACGAATGCAGATCGCACGTAATCGTGATGCGCTCGGGTTTGGTGAACGTGATTGGAATCGTCCGGTTGTTCGGCTGCGTGCGGTTGAATGAGGGATTTTCCTTGCTCACGCTATGCAGGTTGTGCAGGAGCCGGTCGCTATTCAGGAAATCGACCGTGCCGCCCACAGGAACGATGACGACGCGCGGCACGAACACGCATCCTTTCTGGTCCATCTCCACCTTGCCCGCCTGCGCCGGCCACTTGACATTGGCGGGCGGGTTTTCAAGCCAGACCACGGCGTTCTGCACCCCGCGCTTCGGCCCGACGACGAGGTCTTCGGCATCCTTTTGCTTGCCGCAGATGTAGTTGTCAATCGTGACGGGCAGCTTGGCCGGTTCCGGGAGCTTGCCGGTATAGAGCACGTTCCCGGTAAGGTCGCCGCTCACAGCCCACCCGGCCCACGCGAGGCAAGCGGCGAAAATGAAAAACCTCGCCCTCATCCCCGCTGAATATACCTCATCGCATTTCGGCGGCGGCGCGCTGCGCGGCGCCTCCAGCGGCCAGGCGCAGGATGTGTTTCAGGTCCGCAGGCTTCGTAATGTGCTCGTCGAATCCCGCCTCGCGCGTGCGCGTGAGATCGTCGGGCTGCCCCATACCGGTCAATGCGATGAGGTGCGCGCTTCGCCCCCACGGCGTTACGCGCAGCCGCCGCGCCACCTCAGCGCCGTCCATGCGCGGCATGTTGAGGTCGATGAACGCGACGTCGGGGCGCAGCACTTCCGCGATGCGCAGCGCCGCCTCGCCGTCGAGCGCGCTCTCCACGCGGTGGCCGTCCATGCGCAGGCAAGCGGCGAGCGTCTGCGCGGCATCAACGTTGTCGTCCACCACGAGGACGCGCTTGCGCTCGGGCGCGGCCGGCTCAAGCGGCGGCGCGGTCGCCTCGACCTCCACCGCGGCGGGCGCGGCGGCGAGCGGCAGCCGCACGATGACTTCGGCGCCCTTGCCGCGCCCCGGGCTGCGCACCTCGATGTCGCCGCCGTGCCGGCGCACGATCGCGCGCGCGAGCGTGAGTCCGAGGCCCAGCCCGCCCGCCGCGGCGGCGCCCGGCTCGACCTGCACGAACATGTCGAAGACTTCACGCAGCCGCTCCGGCGCTATGCCGACGCCGTTGTCGGCGACGCGCACGACGAGTGTCTTGTCCTCGGCGTGCGCGGAGAGCTCGATGTGGCCGTTGGGCGGCGTGAACTTGGCCGCGTTGTTGAGGAGGTTCGAGACGACTTGCGCAAGGCGCACGAGGTCGCCCTCGACGTAGAGCCGCTCGGGCGGGTAGCGCACCTCGAGCCGGTGGCCCTGGGCGTCGAGGTTGGGCTTCGCGGTGTCGATCGCGGTGCGCAGCACCTGGTCGATCGGCAGGCGCTGCGTGCGCAGCTCGAGCTTGCCGCGATCGATGCGCGCGACGTCGAGCAGATCGTCGATCAGACGCGCGAGCTGCGTGATCTGCCGCTCCATCATCTCGTGCGTCTCCGCGGTCGACGCGTCGCCCTGCGCGCGCATGCGCAGCAGCGCGAGCCCGGTGCGCAGCGGCGCGAGCGGATTGCGCAGCTCGTGCGCGAGCACCGCGAGGAAGCGGCCCTTGTTCGCGTCGGCGCGCGCCAGCTCGCGTGCGCGCTCGCTCACCTGCGCTTCGGATATGCGGTAGCGATCGCGCGCCCGGCGCATGGCTTCGCCAAGCACGATGATGAGCGAACACGAAAGCGTGAAGAGCGCGAGCGCGATCGACTCCGCGGGACCATTGACCGAGACCGTGCCGAGGTCGGAGACGTAGCGCACGTTGACGACCGCGTAGCCGAGCAGCATGGCGAGCACCGCGGGCCCGAGGCCGCCGAACCAGACCGCGATTGCCACCGCGCCGTACAGCGTGATGTAGGGCACGCCATTGCCGAGCCACGGATCGAGGAACCAGCGCACGAAAAGCGCGCCGAGCGTCACGGCCACCGCGCCGCCGTACGCGGCCACCTTTGCCGCGCGCGCCATGCGACGGTCGTCGTAAGCAAAGTCGCCGAGCAGGAATGCAAGAAGCAAGCATGCGCCGATGACGAAGCTGGCACGCGAGGCGTGCCAGCCGACGGTGTACGGCCCG
>DASRIR010000357.1:0-2628 GCA_035649875.1 Burkholderiales bacterium
CCATAGACGAACGAGCAGAACGTCCCCACCAGCATTCCCACCAGCACTTGCTACCTCCCTTTTGTAGCGGTCGATTATAGTGAGCTATAGCGAATTCGTCGCTGTCGCCGGAACCCAACACATGCTCAAGACCACCATCGCGGGGAGCCTGCCGAAACCCGGCTGGCTCGCCGAAACCAACAAGCTCTGGCCGGCTTGGCGCGCGCAGGGCGCGGAGCTCGAGCGCGCCAAGCGCGACGCCACCCTGCTCTGGCTGAAGGAGCAGGAAGACGCCGGGCTGGACATCGTCACCGACGGCGAGCAGTCGCGTCAGCACTTCGTGCACGGCTTCCTCGAGTTCGTCGAGGGCATCGACTTCAGCCGCAAGGTGAAGATGGGGATCCGCAACAACCGCTACGACGCGATGGTCCCGGTCGTCACCGGGCCGCTGAAGCTCAAGGGGCGCGTGCACCAGGCGGAAGCGCGCATCCTGCGCCAGCATTCGAAGAAGCAGATCAAGATCACCATGCCGGGGCCGATGACCATCGTCGACACGCTCGCCGACGAGCACTACGGCGACAAGGTGAAGCTCGCGATGGCCTTCGCCGGGCTGCTCAACCAGGAAGCGCGCGCGCTGGAAAAGGACGGCGTCGACGTGATCCAGTTCGACGAGCCGGCGTTCAACGTCTACATGGACGACGTCAAGCGCTGGGGCATCGACGCGCTGGAGCGCGCGATCGCCGGCCTGAAGTGCACGACCTGCGTGCACATCTGCTACGGCTACGGCATCCAGGCCAACCTCGACTGGAAGAAGACGCTCGGCGACTCCTGGCGCCAGTACGAGGAGATCTTCCCGGCGCTCGCCAAGAGCAGGATCAAGCAGGTCTCGCTCGAGTGCATCCATTCGCACGTGCCGCCCGAGCTGATGAAGCTGCTCAAGGGCAAGGACGTGCTGGTGGGCGTGATCGACGTCGCCTCCGACAAGGTCGAGACCCCGCAGGAAGTCGCCGCCACCATCCGCACGGCCCTGAAGTACGTGCCGGCGAAGCATCTCTTTCCGTGCACCAACTGCGGCATGGCGCCGATGGACCGCGAGGTCGCGGCGGCCAAGCTGCGCGCGCTCGGCGCGGGCGCGGCGCTTGCACGCAAGAAGCTCCGCAAGAGATAACCCAGGACATGCTCAATCCGTCGCTCGCCATGCGAGGCATGGTGGCGTGTCCCCATGCGCTGGCTTCCGCGTCCGGGCTCGACGCTCTGCGCGCCGGCGGCTCGGCGGTCGATGCAGCCGTCGCGGCCGCTTCCTCGCTCGCCGTCCTGTACCCGCACATGTGCGGCATTGGCGGCGACGCCTTCTGGCTGATCTACGACGCCGGGGCGCGCCGGGTTTCCTATCTGGACGGCGGCGGTCGCGCAGCGGCCGCCGCGACCTTGCAGCGCTTCGCCGGGCAGAGCGAGATCCCGTTCCGCGGCCTCGTCCCGGCGACGCTCACCACGCCGGGCGCGGTAGCCGCGCTCTGCGAGGCGCATGCGCGGCATGGACGCCTGCCCTTCGCGCGCTGCCTGCAGGACGCGATCCACTACGCGGGCGAGGGCTTCCCGGTTTCGGCGCGGGTCGCGCGCTGGATCGAGCAGACCGCGCCGGAGATGGATGCCGCGTCGAAGGCCATCTTTCTCCCCGAGGGAAAGCCACCGGCGATCCTCCGGAACGCTCGCCTGGCGGAAACCTTGCGAGCCATCGCGGCGCAGGGGCGCGCGGGCTTCTACGAAGGCGAGGTGGCGAAGAAGCTGGCCGGGCTCGGCGGCTTCTTTACCGAGCGCGACCTCGCCGCGCAGGGCGCGTACTGGGGCGAGCCGATCCGCGGCACCTACCGCGGGGTCACCATCTGCGAAACGCCGGCGCCGACGCAAGGCTTCACCGTGCTCGAGATGCTGAACCTGATCGAGCCTCTCGACCTCGGACCTTTCCACGGCCCGGATCACGCGCACCTGCTGGTGCAGGCGAAGCAGATCGCCTACCACGATCGCGACCGCTGGCTCGCCGATCCGCGCTTCGCGCACGTGCCGATGGAGCGGCTCATTTCCAAGACCTATGCGGACGAAAGGCGAAACCTGATCGACCGCAAACGCGCGCTGCCGTGGGACAAGGTGCCCTCGCACGGCAGCCTGACCGGCGACACGGTGTACGTGGCCGCGGTCGACGCGCAAGGCAATGCCGCGTCGCTCATCTTCAGCCTCTACGGCGTGTTCGGCTCGTGCGTCACCTCGGCCGAGACCGGCGTCGTGCTGCAGAACCGCGGCGCGTACTTCTCGCTCGATCCGAAGCATCCCAATCGCCTCGAGCCGGGCAAGGTGCCGCTGCACACGCTGATCGCGTCGCTCGCGTTCCGTGACGACCGGCTGTGGGCGGTGCTCGGCTGCATGGGCGCCGACGGCCAGCCGCAGATCCACCTGCAGACCTACGTCGCCATGATCGACTTCGGGCAGGACATCCAGCAGGCGCTCGCCGGCCCGCGCTGGCTGTCGGGGCGCTTCGGGCTGGGCGAGGCGCGCGACACGCTGCACATCGAAGCGCGCTTCCCGCGCGCGACGATCGACGAGCTCGAGCGCCGCGGCCATCCGGTCGACCGCTGGGGCGACTGGAACGAGCTC
>DASRIR010000358.1:0-7429 GCA_035649875.1 Burkholderiales bacterium
GAGGATGATCTTCTTGTGGCCGCGCGACTGACTCACGAGATAGCTAACGATCTGCTTACCCAGTCCCGCGCCCTGATGCGATGGCAAAACGGCTATGTCGCAAATGTAGGAGCAGTCCGCTCCATCTGCCAATGCCCGACCGGCTCCAACAAGACGACCGTCCTCGTATACGAAGCACCTGAACATGCTGTTGGAAAAAACGGTCAGCAGGCTCTGGGGTTTCTTGTCTCCTAGCGGCGCGATGCGATAAAGCGCTGACAGTTCTTCCCAGTCCACTCCGTCGGTGGAGTACTTCCATTCGAGTGGCACGCGTGTCCCCCGCTTAGCGTGAATTAGATGCAAACAGGTTGACACCTTGGTGGTCTGCGAACCGCCAAGTTGTAACCGGGCGTGCGAGATCGCGTAGGGAAGGCGTACTACTCGTAGCGGACGTCGATGATCTCGTAGCGCTTCAGGCCGCCGGGAGTCTGGACGTCGACGGATTCGCCGGCTTCCTTGCCGATGAGGGCGCGCGCCATCGGCGAGCTTACCGAGATGCGCTTCGCTTTGATGTCGGCCTCGTCCTCGCCGACGATCTGCCAGGTCGACTTGTCGCCGGCCTCGTCCTCGACGTCGACGGTGGCGCCGAACACGCAGCGGCCGTCGGCGTCGACGAGCTTGGGATCGATCACCTGCGCGTTGCCGAGCTTTGCCTCGAGCTCCGAGATGCGGCCCTCGATGAAGCCGGCGCGCTCGCGTGCCGCGTGGTACTCGGCGTTCTCCGACAGGTCGCCGTGCGCGCGTGCCTCGCCGATCGCCGCCGAGTTGGCGGGCCGCTCGACGGTTTTCAGGCGGTGCAGCTCTTCGCGCAGCAGCTCGGCGCCGCGCTTGGTCATCGGTGTTTTCATGGGGCGACGGGTTCGGGCGAGGACTGGCGCAGCCGCTGGTGCAGGTCCTGCAGACGGTAGGGCTCGAGCTCGGCCAGATGCTTCATGCCGGCGCAGGCCGCCTTCGCGCCCGCGACGGTGGTGTAGTAGGTCACGCGCCGCGCGAGCGCGGTCGTGCGGATCGAGCGCGAGTCGGTCACCGCGGTGCGGGTTTCTTCGACGGTGTTGACGATGAAGCTCACGTCGCCGTTCTTGATCATGTCGACGATGTGCGGACGGCCCTCGGCGACCTTGTTCACCTCGGTGAGCGGGATGCCGTGCGACTTGAGCACGCGCGCCGTTCCGCGCGTGGCGAGGATCGAAAAACCGAGTTCGACCAGGTCGCGCGCCACCTGAACCGCGGCGTGCTTGTCGCCGTCGCGCACGCTGACGAACGCGCGCCCGCCCTCGGGCAGCTTGACGCCCGCGGCGAGCTGCGACTTGACGAACGCCTCGCCGAAGGTCTCGCCCACGCCCATCACCTCGCCGGTCGATTTCATCTCCGGCCCGAGGATGGTGTCGACGCCCGGGAAGCGCGCAAACGGGAACACCGCCTCCTTGACCGAGAAATAGCGCGGCGTCACTTCCTCGATATTCATATCCTTCAGGGTGCGGCCTGCCATGCAGCGCGCGGCCACCATGGCCAGCGGCACGCCGGTCGCCTTGGAGACGTACGGCACGGTGCGCGAGGCGCGCGGGTTCACCTCGAGGACGTAGACCGTGTCCTTCTGGATCGCGTACTGCACGTTCATCAGTCCCTTCACCTTGAGTGCCCGCGCCATCTGCGCCGTCTGGCGGCGCAGCTCGCGCTCCACGTGGCTCGCGAGCGAGTGTGGCGGCAGGCAGCACGCCGAGTCGCCCGAGTGCACGCCGGCCTGCTCGACGTGCTCCATGATGCCGCCGATCAGCACGTCCTTGCCGTCGCTCACGCAGTCGACGTCGATCTCGATCGCATCGGAGAGGTACCGGTCGAGCAGCACCGGCGAATCGTTCGAGACCTTGACCGCCTCCTTCATGTAGCGCTCGAGCTCGGACTGCTGGTGCACGATTTCCATCGCGCGCCCGCCCAGCACGTAGCTCGGCCGCACGACCACCGGATAACCGATGGCCTCGGCATGCTTCACCGCCTCCTCGGGCGAGCGCGCCGTGCGGTTCGGCGGCTGTCGCAGCTTGAGCTTCTCGAGCAGCTGCTGGAAGCGCTCGCGGTCCTCGGCGATGTCGATCGAGTCGGCGGAGGTCCCGATGATCGGAACACCAGCCGCCGCTAGATCGCGCGCCAGCTTGAGCGGCGTCTGGCCGCCGTACTGCACGATCACGCCCCAGGGCTTTTCCTTGTCGACGATCTCGAGCACGTCCTCGAGCGTGAGCGGCTCGAAGTAGAGACGATCGGAGGTGTCGTAGTCGGTCGACACCGTCTCCGGGTTGCAGTTGACCATGATGGTCTCGAACCCGTCGTCGCGCAGCGCGAACGCCGCGTGCACGCAGCAATAATCGAACTCGATGCCCTGCCCGATGCGGTTCGGCCCGCCGCCAAGAACCATGATCTTCTTGCGGCTACTCGGCTGAGATTCGCATTCGTCCTCGTACGTCGAATACATATAGGCAGTCTTCGACGCGAATTCGGCGGCGCAGGTGTCGACGCGCTTGTACACCGGCCGGATGCCCAGCGTCTGCCTTTTTTCTCTAACCGCCTTTTCGTTCGTGTTGAAGAGATACGCCAGCCGGCGATCGGAGAAGCCCTTTCGCTTCAGGTCGCGCAGGGTCTCGGCATCGATGTCCTCGAGCTTCTGGTCGTCGAGCTTCATCTCCAGCTCGACGATCTGCTGGATCTGGTCGAGGAACCACGGGTCGATCTTCGTCAGGCGGTGCACTTCCTCGAGCGTGAAGCCGTTCTCGAACGCATCGCCGACGTACCAGATGCGCTCGGGCCCGGGCTCGCCCAGCTCCTTCTCGAGCGTCTCGCGGTCGCGCGTACGCTGGTTGAGGCCGTCGACGCCGACTTCAAGGCCGCGCAGCGCCTTCTGGAAGGACTCCTGGAAGCTGCGGCCGATCGCCATCACCTCGCCTACCGACTTCATCTGCGTGGTGAGGCGGTCGTTCGCCTGCGGAAATTTCTCGAACGCGAAGCGCGGCACCTTGGTGACCACGTAGTCGATGGTCGGCTCGAACGACGCGGGCGTGGCGCCGCCGGTGACCTCGTTGGCGATCTCGTCCAGCGTGTAGCCCACCGCGAGCTTCGCCGCCACCTTGGCGATCGGGAACCCGGTGGCCTTCGAGGCCAGGGCCGACGAGCGCGAGACGCGCGGGTTCATCTCGATGATCAGCATGCGGCCATCGTCCGGGTTGACCGCGAACTGCACGTTCGAGCCGCCGGTATCGACGCCGATCGCGCGCAGCACCGCGATCGAGGCGTCGCGCATGATCTGGTATTCCTTGTCGGTCAGCGTCTGCGCCGGCGCGACCGTGATCGAGTCGCCGGTATGCACGCCCATCGGATCGAGGTTCTCGATCGAGCAGACGATGATGCAGTTGTCCTTGCGGTCGCGCACCACCTCCATCTCGAACTCTTTCCAGCCGAGCACCGACTCCTCGATCAGCACTTCCTGCGTGGGCGAGGCTTCGAAGCCGCGCTCGCAGATCGCGAGGAACTCCTCGCGGTTGTAGGCGATGCCGCCGCCGGTGCCGCCGAGGGTGAAGGACGGGCGGATGACGACCGGGAAGCCGATCCCGGCCTGGATCTGCAGCGCCTCCTCGATCGAATGCGCGAGCGCCGAGCGCGGCGACTCGAGGCCGATCTTCTTCATCGCGGCCTTGAATTTCTCGCGGTCCTCGGCCTTGTCGATCGCCTCGCGCGAGGCGCCGATCAGCTCGACGCCGAACTTCGCCAGCACGCCCTCGCGCGCGAGGTCGAGCGCGCAGTTGAGCGCGGTCTGCCCGCCCATCGTCGGCAGCAGCGCGTCGGGCCGCTCCTTCTCGATGATGCGCGCCACCACCTGCCAGGTGATCGGCTCGATATAGGTGGCGTCCGCCATCTCCGGGTCGGTCATGATCGTCGCCGGATTGGAGTTCACCAGCACCACGCGGTAGCCCTCGGCGCGCAGCGCCTTGCACGCCTGAGCGCCCGAGTAGTCGAACTCGCACGCCTGGCCGATCACGATCGGCCCCGCGCCGATGATCAGGATGGTCTTGAGGTCGGTGCGCTTAGGCACGCGCTTCTTCCATCAGCTTGGCAAAGCGGTCGAAGAGGTAGCCGATGTCGCGCGGCCCCGGGCTCGCCTCCGGATGACCCTGAAAACAGAAGGCGGCCCTGTCCGTGCGCGCCAGCCCCTGGAGGGAACCGTCGAAGAGAGACACGTGGGTGGGCCGCAGATTCGAAGGAAGCGAAGCGGGGTCGACGG
Organism: Burkholderiales bacterium; assembly: GCA_035649875.1. Taxonomy (GTDB): domain Bacteria; phylum Pseudomonadota; class Gammaproteobacteria; order Burkholderiales; family SG8-39; genus SCGC-AG-212-J23. The sequence goes on from DASRIR010000358.1 coordinate 4,304, forward strand.
CGAACCCGTGGTTCTGGCTCGTGATGACCACGCGCCCGGTGTCGAGGTCCTTCACCGGGTGGTTCGCGCCGTGGTGGCCGAACTTCATCTTGAGCGTCTTCGCGCCGGAGGCGAGGCCCATCAGCTGATGCCCGAGGCAGATGCCGAACACCGGGATCTTGGTGGCATCCAGGATCTCGCCGATCGACTCGATGGCGTAGTCGCAGGGCTCGGGGTCGCCGGGGCCGTTGGCGAGGAACATGCCGTCGGGTTTCATCCGGAGCACTTCCCGTGCAGGAGCCTGCGCGGGAACCACGGTAACCCGGGCGCCGCGGTCGGCGATCAGGCGCAGGATGTTGTGCTTGATGCCGTAGTCGTACGCGACGACGTGGAAGCGCGGGTTTTCGACTTTGCGGAATCCCTTCCCCAGCTCCCACGAACCCTCGGTCCATTCGTAGGGTTTCTCGGTGCTCACCACCTTGGCTAGGTCCATACCGGCCAGCCCGGGGAACTGCCTCGCGTCCTCCAGTGCCTTCTTTTCATTCACATTGCCTGCGACCAGGCAGCCGTTCTGGGCGCCCTTCTCGCGCAGGATGCGCGTGAGCTTGCGCGTATCGATCTCAGCGATGCCCACGACCTTGTTTTTCTTGAGATAAGCGCTCAGGTCGCCCTGCGAGCGCCAGTTGGAAAGGAGCCGCGGCAGGTCGCGCACCACGAGCCCTTCGGCGTAAGTGCGGCGGGACTCCTGGTCCTCCTCGTTGACGCCGGTGTTGCCGATGTGCGGGTAGGTCAGCGTCACGATCTGCCGGCAATAGGAGGGATCGGTGAGGATCTCCTGGTAACCGGTCATCGCCGTGTTGAACACCACTTCGCCCACCGCGGCACCGTGGGCGCCGATCGAGCGACCACGAAAGGCCGTTCCGTCGGCGAGGACCAGCGCGGCGGGTTCGAAGTTAGCCATTTTTGAAGCGCATGCGAAAAGCGGGAAAGGCACGCGCCCTTCCCGCTTCATTGAAGGTGGAATTATAGGCCTAAAACGTCGGCCATGCTGTACAGGCCGGGGTTTTTTCCTTGCAGGAACTTCGCCGCGCGCAGCGCGCCGTTCGCGTAGGTCAGGCGGCTTTGCGAGCGCACGGTGACCTCAACTCGCTCGCCGGTCCCGGCGAAGAGTACCGTGTGCTCGCCGACGATGTCCCCGCCGCGGATGGCATGGAAGCCGATCTCCTTCGGCTTGCGCTCGCCGATGTCACCTTTCCTGCCGAAAACGGAATTCTTCTGGACGTCGCGTCCCAGCGCCTTCGCCACGATGCGCCCGAGCTCCATGGCCGTCCCGGAGGGCGCGTCGACCTTGTGGTGGTGGTGCGCCTCGATGATCTCCACGTCGTAGGCGTCGCCGAGGATCCGAGCCGCGGTCTCGGCGAGCTTGTAGACCGTGTTCACGCCGACGGCGAAGTTCGCCGCGAGAACGATCGGGATGCGCTTCGCGACGTCGGCGATCGCGCCCTTGTCTTCCTCCGTGAAGCCGGTGGTGCCGACCACCATCGCTCTCGCGTGCTTTAGGAGCGCGAGCGTGCCTTCCGGCCGGGTGAAGTCGAGTACGACGTCCGCTTGCGCGATCGTGGCAAGGTCGGAAGTGATCTTCAGCGGTCCGGCCGGGCTTCCCACGGCGGGACTCTTCGGCGCGTCCACTGCGGCCACCAGCGTGAGCTCGCTGTCCGCGAGGACCGCGTCGATCAGCGCACGTCCCATGCGGCCGCCCGCGCCGACGATGGCGATGGCGATTTTCACGGCGCCGATCTTGACGGCGCGCCTGTCACTGGGTGGCGCCGGCGGCGACCACGTCGCCGTCGAGGCGCGTCAGCTTGCCGTCCTCGAAGAAAACCGTGAGCTTGCGTTGCTCGGTCTTGGCGCCCGGCCGTTCGCGGTAGTACACGTAGTCCCAGCGATCGGCGTGGAAGATGTCGGTGAGGAGCGGCGTGCCGAGCGTGAGGCGCACCTGCTCCTTGCTCATCCCCGGCCGCAGCTGCCCAACCAGGTCGGACGAGATGTAGTTACCCTGCTGGATGTCGATGCGATACGGCGAAACGCCCGGAATGCGCGGCACGAAGCCACAGCCACTCAGGACGAGCAGGCAAAGCGGCAGGAGCCAGCGACGCATGGGCGCATATAATGACAGCCGATGAGCACGGTGCAAAGCCTGAAGGATAGCGGGCTCAAGGCGACCCTGCCCCGGCGCAAGATCCTCGAGCTCTTCGAAGCCAGCAAGGTACGGCACCTCTCCGCGGAGGACGTCTACAAGGCGCTCCTCGCCGAGGGCATCGACGTCGGCCTCGCCACCGTCTATCGCGTCCTCACGCAGTTCGAGCAGGCGGGCCTGCTCGCACGCCAGCACTTCGAGACCGGCAAGGCGGTATTCGAGCTCAACCAGGGCGGGCACCACGACCACCTGGTATGCGTGCAATGCGGGCATGTCGAGGAATTCTTCGACGGCGAGATCGAGAAACGGCAGGAGAAAGTCGCGAAGGACCGCGGCTTCAAGATCCACGATCATTCGCTGCACATCTACGCCGATTGCACAAAGACAAACTGCCCGTACAGAAACCGGGGCTCGTGACGGAGGCCGGTGACCAGCGAGCAGTGACTGGTTGGCGTGGAGACACTCAGGCAAATAGTCAGGCAGCTTGACGCATGGTGGGCCTACGCGACGTGGTGCGCCGGCGCGCCCGTATCGACGCCTGCCTGCAAGACCTTCTGGACGTGGGCCCTGGTCGCCGGTGCGATCATCGGGCTGTTCGTCGCGTGGAAGCTCCTCGCATGGCTGCTGAGGCCGCTGCGGCTTTGGCTGGATGAAAAAAGGCAGCGGGCGCGCGAAGCGAAAGTCGCCGACGCCGAGACCATGTCGCAGTACAAAGTGGATGACAGCAAGCTTTACTCGGGCCCCACCCAGGAAAACGTCGAGCAAAAGATCCGGGAAGCGCTGCTGGAAAAGAAGCTCACGGACCAGCAGCGGCCCCACCACCAACGCAAGCCTTGAGCTCCACGGAGCGGCGATGAAACGACTGGTTGCGCACGTTCTGATCCTCGGGGGAATGCTCGCGCTCGCGCCGGGTCCTGTTCACGCTCAGGGCAAGGGCAAGGATCCTTACG
>DASRIR010000359.1:0-2178 GCA_035649875.1 Burkholderiales bacterium
TGTGGCGCTGGAAGTGGCGAGCGGTACGGTGCATTCGATCATCGGCCCCAACGGCGCGGGCAAGACCACGCTTTTGAATTTGCTTTCCGGCATCACGCGCGCCGATAGCGGGCGCATCCACTTGGAAGCACGCGAGCTCACTCGGTGCGAGACGCACGAATTCGCCGCCGCCGGCATCGGCCGCACGTTCCAGAACCTGCAGATCTTCTTCAACATGACCGCTGCCGAGAACGTGATCGTCGGTGGATGGCTGCATCAGGCGTGCAGCTTCTTTTCCGCGCTGCTGCGTACGCCCAGCCGCATTCGCGCGGAGCGCGAGGCGCGCGCCGAGGCGCAGGCACTGCTCGAGTTCGTGGGCCTCGCGCGCTGGGCCGATGCGGCCGCCGATTCGCTGCCCTACGGGGCGCTCAAGCGCCTGGAGATCGCCCGCGCACTCGCTGGCCGGCCGAAGCTCCTGCTGCTGGATGAGCCCGCGGCGGGCCTCAATCCCACCGAGACGCGCGAGATCGACGAGCTCATCCGGCGCATCGCCGGGCGCGGCGTGACGGTCGTGCTGGTCGAGCACAACATGAAGCTCGTCATGGAGGTCTCGCAGCGCGTGCTCGTGCTGCATGAAGGGCGCAAGCTCGCCGAAGGCGAACCGCGCGCCGTGAGCGAGGATCCGCGCGTGATCGAGGCCTACCTCGGAGTCGAAGCGTGCTGAAAGTGAGCGGCCTCGAAGCACGCTACGGCCGTATTCCGGCGCTGCGGGGAGTCGACCTCGCCGTTTCGGCGGGCGAGCTCGTGGCGCTGGTGGGTGCGAACGGCGCGGGCAAAAGCACGCTTCTCAAGGCACTCTCCGGCGTGCAGCCGGCCTCAGGGAAAGTCGTCTTTCAAGATCAGGAAATCCAGGCGCTGCCGCCCGAGCGGCGCGTCGCCCTCGGTATGGTGCAGGTGCCGGAGGGCCGGCAGGTGTTCGGCCCGCTTTCGGTGGAGGTCAATCTGCGGCTCGGGGCCTACCGCCGCGGCCGCGCGCACGCCGAGGCAACGCTCGGGCGTGTTTACGCCCTGTTCCCGGTGCTCGCCGAGCGGCGCAAGCAGGCGGCCGGCACGCTCTCCGGCGGCGAGCAGCAGATGCTTGCCCTCGGCCGCGCGCTCATGGCCGAGCCGCGGCTCCTCCTGCTCGATGAGCCGAGCATGGGCCTCGCGCCGCGGCTGGTGGCGGAGATCTTCTCCGCCATCCGCAGGCTGCGCGCCGCCGACACGGCGCTGCTCCTCGTCGAGCAGAACGCCGCCGCCGCGCTCGCGATCGCCGACCGCGGCTACGTGCTCGAGACCGGCCGGGTGGTGCTGGCCGGCACGGGGGCCGAGCTCCTCGCCGACGCTTCCGTGCGCGCCGCCTACCTCGGTCTTTAACCTGGATCAAGTCCCCCCCGCCCCCGGGATGTTTGGATAGCGCATGAAAAACACCCTGCAGACCGGCATCGCCGCCCACCGCATATTCCCGATCGACGGCGGCCGGACCATCGATTTCATGGGCGACGATGCACGTGTCTACGCGACCCCGATGCTCGTGCGCGACATCGAGGTCACCTGCCGTGATCTGCTGCTCGAGCACCTCGAGCCCGGCGAGGACTCGGTCGGCACGCGCGTCGAGATCGACCACCTCGCGGCCACGCTCCTCGGGATGAAGGTCACGATCAATGCCACGCTCGCGGAGTTGAAAGGACGCGCCGCGGTGTTCGACGTGACGGCCACCGACGGCGTCGACATGATCTGCCGCGGGCGGCACACGCGCTTCATCGCGAACGTCGAGCAGGTCAAGCAGCGGCTGCAACAGAAGCGCGCGAAGGCGCCGTGAGTCACAAAGTCGCGACCTATTGCTACCAGTGCGTCGCGGGACCGGACCTGCTCACGGTGAAGGTGTGCGACGGCGTGGTGACCGAGGTCGAGCCGAACTTCGCCGCCGCCCCGGTGCATCCCGGCGGCGGCAAGGTGTGCGTGAAGGCCTATGGCCTGGTGCAGAAGACCTACCACCCCGCTCGGGTGCTCCAGCCGATGAAGCGCACCAACCCGAAGAAAGGGCGCGATGAGGATCCCGGCTTCGTTCCGATCAGCTGGGACGAAGCTCTTGACACGGTTTGCAGCAAATTGAACGAGATCAGAGCAAAAGGCCTGCTCGACGAGTCCGGCTATCCG
>DASRIR010000360.1:0-3336 GCA_035649875.1 Burkholderiales bacterium
ACGTCAGGCTGTCGCCGAAGGCAAGCACCACCGCATCGCTCGGCAAAGGCTCCAGCCGGGCGCGCTCGCCGCACGCCGACAAGAGCAGGAGAAGGACAGCCCAGCGCAAGCCTTGCATTTTGGCGCGCATGCTACACTTTCGCGCGCCGTGCCAGCGGCGGAGGAGAGGGGATGAAGCTGAGGATCAAGGGGCCCAAGGACTTTTGGGCCGGGCTGATGTTTATCGGCTTCGGCGGCTTCTTCATGGTTTGGGCCATGACGCATTACCAGATGGGAACCGCGGTGCGCATGGGTCCGGCGTACTTCCCGACCGTGCTCGGCGGGCTGCTCGTGTTCCTTGGCATCCTCGTCCTCATCGAGTCGTTCGCGATGGAGGGCCCACCCCTCACGCTGCCCTTCAATATCGTCCATCTAGTGTTCGGCGTGCTGCTCTACTTCGTGCTTGGCTGGGTCCTCAAGCGGATTGGCATGGTCGACTATGCGATCCTCGCCGGCACGCTCGTGCTCGTAGTGCTGAGCGTGCTGTTCCGCCCGGCGACCAAGCCGCTCGTGCTGATCTCGGCGGCCTGCGTGATCTACGGCTATCTCATGAAGCCGTTCGGACTCATCCTTGCCACGTTGTTCCTTGTGTTCATCGCCGCCTTCGCCGGGCACGAGTTCAAGTGGAAGGAAGTGACAATCCTCTACGTGATCCTGATCGTGTTCTCGCTGCTGGTTTTCGTGAAAGGGCTGACGCTGCCGTTTCCCATCTGCCCAGCCTTCGTCGAAAACTGCCCGATCCGCTAGGAAGCCGCGATGGAGATTCTCAACAACCTCATCCTCGGCTTCGGCGTCGCGATTACCCCGATTCACCTGCTCTACGCGCTGATCGGCGTGATGCTCGGCACGCTGATCGGCGTGCTGCCCGGCGTTGGCCCGGTGGCCACGATCGCGATGCTGCTGCCGATCACGTTCAATCTGAGCCCCGTCGCGGCGCTCATCATGCTGGCCGGCATCTACTATGGGGCGCAGTACGGCGGCTCGACGACCGCGATCCTGGTCAACCTGCCCGGCGAGTCGGCCTCGGTCGTCACCTGCCTCGACGGGTATCAGATGGCCCGCCAGGGGCGCGCCGGGCCGGCGCTCGCCACCGCCGCGGTCGGCTCTTTCTTCGCCGGTTGCGTTGCCACGCTGATCATTGCCTTCGCCGCGCCGCCGCTCGCCGAGGTCGCGCTCAAGTTCGGACCGGCGGAATACTTCTCGCTCATGGTGCTCGGGCTCGTGGCCGCGACGGTGCTCGCGCACGGCTCTCTCACCAAGGCGATCGCGATGGTGGTGTTCGGGCTGCTCCTCGGTCTTATCGGCACCGACGTCAACTCCGGCGTGCTGCGCTTCACGTTCGACGTGCCGGAGCTTTCCGACGGCATCGGCTTCGTGGTGGTCGCGATGGGCATGTTTGGTACGGCGGAGATCATTGCGAATTTGGAGCAGGGCGAGAAGCGCGAGGTTTTCACCTCGAAGGTCGGCCGTTTGATGCCGACCAAGGAGGACATCAAGCGCGCGATTCCGGCGGTGCTGCGCGGCACCGCACTCGGCTCTTTCCTCGGCATCCTGCCCGGCGGCGGCGCGCTGCTTTCTTCGTTCGGCGCCTACACGGTGGAGAAGAAGCTCTCCAAGCATCCCGAGCAGTTCGGCAAGGGTGCGATCGAAGGCGTGGCGGGTCCGGAAGCCGCGAACAACGCCGGCGCACAGACATCGTTTATTCCCATGCTCACGCTCGGCATTCCGGGCAACGCGGTAATGGCCCTCATGATCGGCGCGCTCATGATCCAGGGCATCGCGCCGGGGCCGCAGGTGATGAACGAGAAACCGCAGCTCTTCTGGGGCCTGATCGCGTCGATGTGGGTCGGCAACGCTTTTCTCGTGATCCTGAACCTGCCGTTGATCGGCATGTGGATCAAGCTCCTCACGGTGCCGTACCGCTACCTCTATCCCGCGATCCTGGTCTTCATGTCGATCGGCGTGTTCAGCCTCTCGAACAATCCGTTCGACGTGCTGATCATGGCGATCTTCGGCATCCTCGGCTACATCTGCGTGAAGCTCGAATGCGAGCCCGCGCCGATGATCCTCGGCTTCATCCTCGGGCCGCTGATGGAGGAAAATCTGCGGCGCGCCATGCTGCTCTCGCGCGGCGACCCGACCACCTTCATCACCAAGCCCATCTCGGCCGGCTTCATCGTCGCCTCGGTGATCCTGCTCGTGATCGTGGCCTTGCCCGCGATCCGCAGGAAGCGCGACGAAGCCTTCGTCGAGCAGAAGACCTAGAAAAAATGGGGACGGACCCCATTTTTCTCTAGACGGCGGCCACGGTCTGAATCTCGATCAGGAATTGCTCCTGGACTAGGCGATCGATGATGAGCAGCGTATTGGGCGGGTAGCGCCCGTCGGGAAACATGCGCGGGTACTCGCGCTCGCGCCACCGGTAGAACTTCGCGATGTCCTGCGAATGCACGAGGTAGGTGGTGAACTGCACCACGTTGGCCCAGCCTGCGCCGGCCGACTGCAGCGTCTTCTCGATCTGCCCATACACGGCGGCGCATTGCGCCTCGAAGGTTTCGCCGCTCGCGAGCATTCCGGCGATATAGAGGGTATCGGCTCCGGCCCTGACGCGCGCGACGTGCGAGTAAGGGCCGACGGGTTTTCCGAGCGCGTCGACGTTATAGATGCGGATCTCGGCCATGCGTTATCCCAGGTGTTGTTTGATCATGCGTGCAAGCTCCGCGGGCCTCACCGGCTTGATCAGATAGCCGTTAGCCCCAGCGCTCATGCAGCGTTCGATGCTTTGCTCGTCCTTGACCGCCGAAATCACGATCACTGGCGTGGCGGCGTTCGGCCCCGAGCGGCGCACTCGGTATAGGACGGCGAGGCCGCCGATTCCCGGCATCAGCAGGTCGAGCAGGATGGCGTCATAGGCGGACGCTTCGGCGAAGCGCAACGCCTGCTCGCACGTCCCGGCGAGCTGCACTTCGACGTCGAGGTGGGCCTCAAGGCTGCTGCCGAGGAATAGCCGCATCGTCTCCTCGTCGTCGACGACGAGCACGCGGCGCTTTACTTTCGCCGATGTCGCCATTGCACGTCCGTCACCCCGGCGCTGCGGTTCAGCACGCGCGCGGCGACAAACAGGAGATCCGACAGCCGGTTCAGATACTGGCGCGCCGCGTCGCGCACCGGGTCTGCGCGCCCCAGCGTGACAAGCGCGCGCTCGGCGCGCCGGCACACCGTGCGCGCGAGGTGCGCCGCCGCTGCGGCGCGCGTGCCGCCGGGAAGCACGAATTCCTTGAGCGGTGGCAGGTCGCG
>DASRIR010000361.1:0-12458 GCA_035649875.1 Burkholderiales bacterium
TCCGACCGACGCCGCCTGCAGCGTGCTCGGGCCTAGCGAGACGATCGGCGCGGCGCTGGTCGCGGATCCGCGTATTGCCGGCGTCGCGTTTACCGGCTCGGTGGACACGGCAAGACGCATCAACGAAGCGCTCGCGACGCGCGACGGGCCGATCATCCCGCTGATTGCCGAGACCGGCGGGGTCAACGCCATGATCGTCGACGCCTCCGCGCTTCCCGAGCAGGTGGTGGACGACGTCGTGATCTCCGCCTTCCAGAGCGCCGGCCAGCGCTGCTCCGCGCAGCGCATCCTGTTCGTCGACGAGGGCGCGGCACCGCGCGTGCTGCGGCTCCTCGCCGGTGCGCTCGCCGAGCTGAAGGTGGGCGATCCCGCCGAGCCCGATACCGACATCGGTCCGATCATCGATGCTCCCTCACGCAATGCATTGTTGTCCCATGTTGAGAGGCTAAGGGCGAGTGCGCAGTTGATCGGGGAAGCCCAAGCGCCTGCGAGCGGGAACTACATAGCACCGATCGCCTTCCAACTCCCTCTTGACCAGCTACCCAAGCTCGAAGTGTTCGGGCCGATCCTGCACGTGTGCACCTACCGCCGCGAGGAGCTCGATCAGGTCCTGCAATGGCTGCGTGACATCGGCTATGGCCTTACCCTCGGCATCCACAGCCGCATCCAGAGCTTCGTCGACGACGTCGTGCGCGGCGCGCGCGTCGGCAACATCTACGTCAACCGCAGCATGATCGGCGCCGTGGTGGGCGTGCAGCCCTTCGGCGGCGAGGGCTTGTCCGGCACCGGGCCGAAGGCTGGCGGGCCGCACTACATGCTGCGGTTCGCTACGGAGAGAACCGTCACGGTAAACACCGCCGCCGTCGGGGGCGTCACCGAGCTACTGGCGCAGCCGTCCCCTGATGAAAGATGATCTGCCAGCGATCACCGTTCTTGCGCCAGATCGAGCTACGTAGCGACGACCCCAGCCTGTAGATCGTGAGACACACGGACGGGCTGAGCTCGCGCACCGAAAAGTCCTCGATTTCTCGCTCGGTCGGCGGCCAATCGGTCATGGCGGGAACGATCTTCGCCTTCGTCCACACGGTCCCCGAGACGCCGATCTCGATAAAGTCATCGGCGATCAAGGTCGACGCTTCAGCGATCGAGATTGTTCTCCCGATCCGCGCCAAACGCCGCTCAAGTTCGAGCAGTATTTGGTCCCGGTCGCCGGTCATTCCTAGTCGACACGAGCGCCCGACGCCTTGACCACCGGTGCCCACTTCGCGATCTCGCTCTTCACAAAAGCGCCGAACTGCTCCGGCGTGTTCGGCACGAAGCGTGCGCCCTCGCCCGGCAGGCGGGCCTGGATGTCCGGGGACTGCATGACGCGGTGAACCTCCGCGTTCCAGCGCTTGACGATGTCGGGCGCGGTACCGGCCGGGGCAAAGAGCGCGATCCAGTTGCTGACCTCGAAGCCGGCCAATGACTCGCCGACGGTGGGAAGTTCGGGCGTCGCGCTGGCGCGCGCCGAGCCGATGGTGGCGACGGCGCGCAGCTTGCCGGCCTTGGCGTGGGGCAGCACGGTGGGCATGGTGGCGAAGAGGAGCGCGGTCTGGCCGGCGAGGAGATCGGTAATCGCCGGCACGTTGCCCTTGTAGGGGACGTGCGTCATCTCGATCTTCGCCATCGACTTGAACAGCTCGCCTGCGAGGTGGCTTGCGGTGCCCATGCCGGCGGACGCAAAGGTGAGCTTTCCGGGATGGGAGCGCGCGTGCGCGATCAGCTCGGGCACGCTCGCGACCGGCACCGACGGATGCACGACCAGCAGGCCTTCGGCCTCGAGCACGTGCGCGACCGGTGCGAAGTCCTTCACCGGATCGAACGGCAGCTTGGCAAACAGGCTCACGTTCACCGCGTGCGTGCCGATGCTGCCCATGACCAGCGTGTAGCCGTCCGGCGCGGAGCGCGCGACGTGCTCGGCTGCGATGTTGCCGCCGGCGCCGGTGCGGTTCTCGACCACCACCGGCTGTCCCCAGCTTTCCGCAGCGCGGCTCGCGATGATGCGCGCGTATATGTCGGCGATGCCGCCGGCGGGAAACGCGACCACGACGCGCACCGGCTTGGACGGATACGGCTGCGCTACGACCCAGAAGGGAAGCGCGAGCGCTGCGACGAGAACAAGAGATCTCATTGAACGAGCTTGGCCTTCAGCTTCTCGAACTCCTGCTGAGTAATCGCACCTTGGGCGCGCATTGTCTGCAGATCGCGCAGCGACTGTACGACGTCGCCGCCCGCGCGCGCAGGCGCGGCCGCGCTCGAATCCCGGTAGGCAGTGCCGCTGACGCGATAGACGTTGACGAAGCACTTGCCCATCTGGCGCGGCTCGTAAAGCGCGAGCACCTGTACGTGCGTGCCGCCCATGGCGAACGCATTGTTCATCAGGTCGCCGACCGCGGCGTCATGCTTGCCACGAATGCCATCGTCGCCGCAGCCCCGACCGTCGATTCCGGTGACCGGACCGAGCTCGACGAAGCTGCCGCCCGGATGACTGGTCGAGACGCGCACGGTTTCCGCGCCCGGCGCGGGGGGCGCGGGCGCGCGCGAGCTGCAGCCCGCCAAGCTTAAGAGCACGACGCATGAAAGGATTGGCAGTCGCATAGAGACCCTCCCGTCGATGACCGCTAACGCCTAGAATGTCCCCTTCCCGGCGGCTAGTGTAGCCCTGCGCCACCAATGGAAGCCAAGACCCAGCTGCGCGATTCCGACCTGACCGCCGATTTCACGCGCCTGTATTACACCGCGGTCGATCCGGAAGAGCTCGCGCAGCGCGCGGACGCCGACCTGAAGGGCGCCGCGGCCGCGCACCTCGGGTTCGGCAGGGCTTATTCCGGCGGCAGGGCGAGGATCCGGGCGTACAACCCGGTGCGCGAGCGCGACGGGTGGGCGAGCACTCACACGGCGATCGAGATCGTCAACGACGACATGCCGTTCCTGGTCGACTCGGTGACGATGGAGGTGAACCGACAGGGGCTGACGCTGCATTTCCTCGCGCACCCGGTGCTGCGCGTCGCGCGCGACAAGAAGGGCGAGGCGATCTCGGTGGCGAAGCCGGCAGAGTCGGCGGACGGCCGCCTGGAATCCTTCATGCGCCTGGAAGTCGACCGCCAGGTCGATCCGGCGCGGCTCGCCGCGCTCGAGGCGGCAATCGCGAAGGTGCTCGCCGACGTGCGCGCCGCGGTCGAGGATTGGAAGCCGATGCAGGCGCGCATGACCGATGCGCTCTCGCGCCTGGACGCTGCGCGTAGCGGCGTGCCGGCCGCCGAGATCGAGGAGGGGCGCGCGTTTCTCGCCTGGCTGGTGGAGGATAACTTCACCTTCCTCGGCTGCCGCGACTACGAGATCGCGCACGTCGGCGGCGCGGACGTACTGCGCATCGACCCGGGCAGCGGGCTCGGCATCCTGCGCGAACGCCCCGGCGAGGTCGTGTCGACGAGCTTCGCCACGCTGCCGCCCGAAGCGCGCAAGCGCGCGCGCGTGAAGGAGCTGCTGGTGCTCACCAAAGCGAACTCGCGCTCGACGGTGCATCGGCCCGGCCATCTCGACTACGTCGGCATCAAGCACTTCGACGCCAAGGGCGAGGTGCGCGGCGAGACGCGCTTCCTCGGGCTCTACACGCACAAGGCGTACGCGGCGAACCCGGTGCAGGTGCCGCTTTTGCGCCGCAAGCTCGCGGCCGTCATGGAGCGCGCCGGGCTGCTGCCCTCCGGCCACAGCGGCAAGGCGCTGGTGTCGATCCTCGATACCTACCCGCGCGACGAGCTGCTGCAGATCGGCGCCGACGACCTCTACCGCCACGCCGTGGCGATCCTCCAGCTCGGCGAGCGCCCGCGGCTGCGGCTGCTGGTGCGCGAGGACGCCTACGGGCGCTTCGTGACCTGCCTGATCTTCGTGCCGCGCGAGCGCTACAACACGGAGCTGCGCCAGCGCTTCCAGCGCATCCTGACCGAGGCGTTCAACGGCGCGTCCTCCGAGTTCGACGTCGACCTGTCGAGCTCGACGCTCGGCCGTATCCTGATGCGCATCCGCACCAGGCCGGGCGAGATGGCGGGTACGCCCGATCTTAGGGCGCTCGAGGCACGCCTGGTCGAAGCGATGCGGCGTTGGGAGGACGACCTCTACGTCGCGCTCCTGGAGCGGCACGGCGAAGCGCGCGCGAACGAGCTGTTTCGCGTCTATGAAAAGGCATTCCCCGCGAGCTACCGCGAGGAGTACTCCGTGCGCGAGGCGCTCACCGATATCGAGATGCTCGAGTCGCTCGATCCGGCGCGCGACCTCGGCATGAACCTGCACCTGCGCGCCGGGGGCAGGCCCGGCATGCTCAACTTCAAGATCTACCGCCGCGGCAGCGGCGTGCCCCTCTCCGACAGCGTGCCGATGCTCGAGCGCCTGGGCGTGCGCGTGCAGTACGAGCATCCGCACCGGGTCGACGCCGCCGGCGCTCCCGCGGCGCGAGTGGTCGACTTCGGGCTGGTGCCCCCGCCCGGCGTGAAGCTTGAGGTGGGAGCGGTGCGCGACGCCTTTCACGACGCCTTCCTCGGCACGTTCTCCGGCACCATCGAGGCCGATAACCTCAATCGCCTGGTGCTTTCGGCAGGCCTGTCCGCCCGCGAAATCACCGTGCTGCGCGCCTATGCGAGGTACCTCAGGCAGGGCACTTCCACCTTCAGCCTCGCCTACGTCGAGCAGGCGTTGACCGCCAACCCACGCATCGCCGCGCTGCTGGTGCGGCTCTTTTCCGCCCGTTTCGGCGGACAGGGCGACGAGGCGAAGCTTGCCGGGGAGATCTCGGCCGCGCTGGACGAAGTGCAGAACCTGGACGAAGACCGCATCCTGAGAAGCTTTCTCGCCGTCATCCAGGCGACGACCCGCACCAGTTACTTCCTGAACCAGCCGTACGTGTCGTTCAAGCTCGACCCGAAGCGGGTGCCGGGGCTGCCCGAGCCGCGGCCCATGTTCGAGATCTGGGTGTACTCGCCGCGGGTCGAAGGCGTGCACCTGCGCGGCGGGCGCGTGGCGCGCGGCGGATTGCGCTGGTCGGACCGCATGGAGGACTTCCGCACCGAGGTGCTCGGCTTGATGAAGGCGCAGATGGTCAAGAACGTCGTGATCGTGCCGGTGGGCGCCAAGGGCGGCTTCGTAGTCAAGCGGCCGCCCGCCGAGCGCGAGGCGTACCTCAAGGAGGGCGTCGCTTGTTACCAGACCTTCCTGCGCGGGCTGCTCGACATCACCGACAACCTGGTCGGCGGCAAGGTGGTGCCGCCCAAGGGGGTCGTGCGCCACGACGCCGATGATCCCTACCTCGTGGTCGCGGCCGACAAGGGCACGGCGACCTTCTCCGACCACGCCAACGCTGTCGCCAAGGAATACGGCTTCTGGCTGGGCGACGCGTTCGCCTCGGGAGGCTCGGCGGGCTACGACCACAAGAAGATGGCGATCACCGCGCGCGGCGCCTGGGAGTCGGTGAAGCGGCACTTCCGGGAGCTCGGCGTCGACACCCAGAACCAGGACTTCACGGTCGCCGGCATCGGCGACATGTCGGGCGACGTATTCGGCAACGGCATGCTGCTCTCGCGCCACATCCGGCTGCTGGCAGCGTTCGACCACCGCCATGTCTTCCTCGATCCCTCGCCGCAGGCGAACGCAAGCTTCGAGGAACGAAAACGTCTCTTCAACCTCCCCCGCTCCTCTTGGGCCGACTACGACCCGAAGCTCATTTCCAAGGGCGGCGGCGTATATCCGCGCACGGCGAAGTCGATCCCGCTTTCCCCGGAGGTCCGCCAGGTCCTGGCGGTGGACGCGTCGAGCCTCACCCCGAACGAGCTCATCAGCGCGATCCTCAAGGCGCCGGTGGACCTGCTCTACAACGGCGGCATCGGCACCTACGTCAAGTCGAGCGCGCAATCGCACGCTGAGGTCGGCGACCGAGCGAACGACGCCATCCGGGCGAACGGCGCCGAGCTGCGCTGCAAGGTGGTGGCCGAGGGCGGCAACCTCGGCTTTACCCAGCTCGGGCGCGTGGAGTACGCGCTGAAAGGCGGGTGCATCAACACTGACGCGATCGACAACTCGGCCGGCGTCTCCTGCTCCGACCACGAGGTCAACATCAAGATCCTGCTGGGCGCGACCGACCTCGGGCTGGAAACGCGCAACCGGCTGCTCGCCGACATGACCGACGAGGTCGCTGCGCTCGTGCTGCGCGACAACTACTTCCAGAACCAGAGCCTGTCGGCGTCGGGCGTGCTGGCGGCGAGCCTGCTCGACCCGCAGGAGCGCTTCATCCGGCACCTCGAGAAGGCCGGACGTCTGAACCGCGCGCTCGAGTTCCTGCCGAGCGACGAGGAGTTCGCCGAGCGGCGCGCGGCGAAGCTCGGCCTCACCTCGCCCGAGCGCGCGGTGCTGCTCGCCTACTCCAAGATCGCGCTCAACGAGGCGCTCGCGGAGTCCGATGTGCCCGACGACCCGTTCATCTCTACCGCGCTCGAGCGCTACTTCCCGGTGCCGCTGCGCAGCCGCTTCCGGACCGAGATCGAGGCGCACCCGCTGCGCCGCGAAATCATTGCCACGCACGTCACCAACAGTATGATCAACCGCGTCGGCTCGACCTTCGTACACCGCATGCAGGAGGAGACCGGCGCCGCCGCGGCCGACGTGGTGCGCGCATACCTGATCGTGCGCGAAGTGTTCGGCTTCGTGGAGCTGTGGCGCGCGGTCGAGGCGCTCGACTACAAGGTCCCCGACCGCGTCCAGACCGCGATGATCATCGACGGCGGGCGCCTGATCGTGCGCGCCACGCTGTGGTTCCTTCGCCACCGCTCGCATCTCGGCGACCTGACGCGCGCGATCGGGCATTTCCGGCCCGGCGCCGAGCGCATCGCCTCCGCGCTGCCGGAGATGCTGCCGGCTGCCGAGAAAGCGGGATTCGACGCCGCGGTCGCGCGCCTGCAGAGGGAAGGCGTGCCCGCGGAGCTCGCGCAGCGCGCCGCGGGGTTCGACGCCATGTTCAGCGCGCTCGACATCGTCGAGGTGGCCTCGGGCCTGAAGCGCGAGATCGATGCGGTCGCGCGCGCCTATTTCGCGGTCGCGGGCGAGCTCGAGTTTTCCTGGCTGCGCAGCGCGGTCGGCATGCTGCCGGGCGACGACCACTGGCACACCCTCGCCAAAGCGGCGATGCGCGACGAGCTCGCGGCTATGCTGCGCGCACTCACCGAGGACGTGCTGCGCACGCAGGCGCCGCGCGCCCAGGACGGGGATCTCGCTGGCTGGAAAGCGCGCAATGCCGTGCCGCACGAGCGCTTCCGCCAGGTGCTCGCCGACCTGCGCACCGCCGAGGCGCCCAGCCTCGCGATGGTGTCGGTCGCGCTGCGCGAACTGCGCAACCTGAGCGCCCGCTAGGCACCTAGCCGTACATGATCCACCCGAAGCCGCTGCAGGCGCTGCAGACCTGGGTTCCCACCTTGCCGGTCGCCTCGCAGGACTCGCATTGGTCCCACAGATTGGTCATGGCGCTCTTGTAGATGCCGTAGCAGCGCCGGCCGTTGACCACATGGCGGCAGCGGTGGTTGAGATGCTCGAGCCCGTTCGCGAGCCCGTGGCAGACGTTGCAGGCTGCCGTTGGCTTCTCTTTCTTGGTCCCACGCATGGCTCCATCCTCTCCGAGGGCCAAGCCGCCCGCCAAGGCACTATGATGCGTTCCTGAGGAACCGATTGGTCGATCTGGATTTCAGCAAGACCTAGCGCTGGCAGCCCGGCAATACGACGTAGCAATCATCGGCGGCGGCGTGATCGGCTGCGCCGCCGCGTATTTCCTGCGGCGTGCCGGCGTCGGGCGCGTTTGCGCGATCGAGCCCGATCCGACCTACGCGAAGGCGGCGACGCCGCTGGCCACGGGCGGCTGCCGTCGGCTGTTCGCCTTGCCGGAGAACATCGCGATGTCGCATTTCAGCATCGAGTTCTTCAAGTCCCTCGCCGAGCCCGACGTGCAGTGGAAGCAGCAGGGCTACCTGTTCGTGGTCGGCGCGGGACACGAGAAGGTGCTCGAAGCGAACTTCGGCACGCAGCAGGGCATGGGCGTGAAGGTCGAGCTCATGGACCGTCGGCAGATCGCCGAGCGCTTTCCCTGGATGCGCTCGGACGACCTCGCGCTCGGCGTGCTCTCGCCCGAGGACGGCTGGCTCGATCCGAACAGCGCGCTGCAGGGCCTGCGCAAGAACGCGCAGGCCTTGGGCGCCGAGTTCGTGCGCGACCGGGTGGTCGAGCTCTATGTGAGCGGCACGCGCCTGCGCGAGCTCGAGCTCGCTTCCGGCGCGCGCATCGGCGCCGAGGCGGTGATCAACGCCGCCGGCTGCTGGGCCGCGTCAATCGCCAAGCTCGCGGGCATGGAGCTGCCGGTGAATCCGATGCGCCGCTTCGAGCACTACGTGGAGCTGGGCGACGCGCTGCCCCCGATGCCGCTGATCAAGGACCCCGAGCGCCTGGTGATCCGCCCCGAAGGCAAGGGCTACTCGGTGGGCCTGATCAATTCGCGCGAGCCGCGCGGCTTCAACTTCGACCTCGACCCGCACTACTTCGAACAGGTGGTCTGGCCGGCGTGCGCAGCGCGCATCCCGGCGTTCGAGAAGCTCAGGCTCAGGCGGGAATGGGCGGGTCTGTACGACGAATGCGAGCTCGACGGCAACATGATCCTGGGCAACTGGCCGGGCAGGCTTGACAACTTCTACGTCGCCTGCGGCTTCTCCGGGCACGGCCTGATGCACGCGCCGGCGGTCGGGCGGGCGCTCGCCGAGCTGATCGCGAAGGGCCGCTACGAGACCCTGGACCTGGCGCGTATGGGGTATCAGCGGGTGCTCGACCAGGCGCCGTACGCCGAGACCGGAATCATCTAGGGCTGTCAACTGCGTTAGAATTTTCGCGTTAAGCAACAATCGACAACCTTCGAGGAGAAGTCATGAACCGCACTCTCGCTTTGCTGGCTGCGCTGGTGTTCGCGTCGAGCGCCGCCGCCCAGGAAGGCACGCTAAAGAAGATCAAGGACTCGGGCGCGATCACCATCGGACACCGCGATGCCTCGGTCCCGTTCTCGTACTACGACGACAAGCAGCAGCCGGTCGGCTACTCGATGGACCTCTGCGCGCGCATCGTCGAGGCGGTGAAGAAAGAGGTCGGCGCGCCCAATCTCAAGGTCAACTACCAGCTCGTCACCTCGGCCAACCGCATCCCGCTGATGGCGAACGGCACCATCGACCTCGAGTGCGGCTCGACCACCAACAACCTCGCGCGCCAGGAGCAGGTCTGGTTCGCGACTACGCACTTCGTCACCGCCAACCGCTTCGTGTCGAAGGGCAGCTCGAAGATCAACAAGCTCGCCGACCTCAAGGGCAAGACCATCGTGTCGACGGCGGGCACCACCAACATCAAGCAGATCACCGAGATCAACGGCGAGCAGAAGCTCGGCATGAACATCATTTCGGCCAACGGGCACGCCGAGGCATTCCAGATGGTCGAGACCGGGCGCGCGGTCGCGTTCGTGATGGACGACATCCTGCTCTACAGCCTGGTGGCCCAGTCGCGCAGCCCGAAGGACTACGCGATCTCGGCCGAAGCGCTGTCGGTCGAGCCCTACGGGATCATGGTGCGCAAGGACGACGCCGCGTTCAAGAAGGTGGTGAACGGCGCGCTCAACGCGCTGTACAAGTCGGGCGAGATCAACAAGATCTACGACAAGTGGTTCCAGAAGCCGATCCCGCCGAAGAACATCAACCTGAACGTGCCGATGAGCGCGCCGCTGAAGAAGGTCATCGCGAACCCGACCGACTCCGGGGATCCGAACGCTTACAAGTAGTCCGTAGTACGCAGTAGCGGGAGGCGCGCGGTAGAAGCGTGGGATACAACTGGCACTGGAAGATCCTGCTTGAAACGGAGCCCGGCGGCACGGGCTCCTATCTCCAGTACCTGATCGTCGGTCTCGGCTGGACGCTCGCCACGGCGCTCGCCGCCTGGATCATCGCGCTCACGATCGGCGCGCTGGTGGGCACGCTGCGCACCACCCCGTATACCTGGGTGGTGCGCACCGGAAATCTCTACGTCGAGATCTTCCGCAACATCCCGCTCATCGTGCAGATGTTCCTGTGGTTCTTCGTCATGCCCGAGCTGGTACCGCAGGAACTCGGCGACTGGATCAAGCAGATGCCGCCGCCGTGGGGCTCCTTCATCCCGGCGGTGCTGTGCCTGGGCATCTTCACCTCGGTGCGCATCGCCGAGCAGGTGCGCGCGGGGATCAACTCGCTGCCGCGCGGCCAGCACATGGCCGGCACCGCGCTCGGGCTCACGCTCGGCCAGGCCTACCGTTACGTGATTCTGCCGCAGGCGTTCCGCATCATCCTGCCGCCGCTCACCTCCGAATCGATGAACATCATCAAGAACTCGTCCGTGGCGCTGACCATCGGGCTGCTCGAGCTCACCGGGCGGGCGCGCGCGATGCAGGAGTTCAGCTTCCGCGTGTTCGAAGCGTTCGCCGCCGCGACGGTGATCTACCTCCTGACCAACCTCATCGTCGTGCTCGCGATGCGGGCGCTCGAGCGCAAGGTCCGCGTGCCCGGCCTCATCGCCGCCGCAGGCGCGCCGCAGGCGGGGCACTAGGCATGGATTCCGGCTTCGACTTCGACGTCATCCAGCGCTCTTGGGGCTACCTGTTCCGGGAGGGGATGACCTTCACCGTCACGCTGACGCTGCTGGCGATGACCGGCGGCATCATCTTCGGCACGTTGCTCGCGATGATGCGGCTGTCGGCCTTCAAGCTGCTGTCGATGCTCGCCGGCGGCTACGTGAACCTCATGCGCTCGGTACCGCTGGTCCTGGTGATTTTCTGGTTCTTCTTCCTCGTGCCGTACATCGGCGCATGGATTACCGGTGCCGACCGCCCGGTCCAGGTCGGCGCCTGGCTCTCGGCGGTGGTCACCTTCACGATGTTCGAGGCGGCGTATTACTGCGAGATCATGCGCGCCGGCATCCAGTCGGTCGCGAGGGGCCAGGTATGGGCCGGTTACGCGCTCGGCCTCAACTACTGGCAGACCATGGGCCAGATCGTGCTGCCGCAGGCGTTCCGCAACATGCTGCCGGTGCTGCTCACGCAGACGATCATCCTGTTCCAGGACACTTCGCTCGTCTACGTGATCTCGGCCACCGACTTCCTCGGCGCCGCCTCCAAGGTCGCCAACCGCGACTACCGCCTGGTCGAGATGTACACGTTCGTCGCGATCGTGTACTTCATCATCTCCTATTCCTTGTCACTCCTCGTCAAACGGCTTCAGGACAGGATCGCCATCATCCGATGATCTCGATCAGGAACGTCAGCAAGTGGTACGGCAGCTTCCAGGTGCTCACCGATTGCTCGACGAGCGTCGCCAAGGGCGAGGTGGTGGTGGTCTGCGGGCCTTCGGGCAGCGGCAAGTCCACCATCATCAAGTGCGTGAACGCGCTCGAGCCGTTCCAGAAAGGCGAGATCACCGTCGACGGCGTCGCGGTGGGCGATCCGAAGACCGACCTGCCGAAGCTGCGCTCGCGCATCGGCATGGTGTTTCAGAACTTCGAGCTGTTCCCGCACCTGAGCGTGACCAAGAACCTCACGCTCGGGCAGGTCAAGGTGCTCGGCCGCACCGAGGAGGAGGCTCGGCAGAAAGGCCTCAAGCTCCTCGAGCGGGTCGGCCTGAGCGCGCACAAGGACAAGTTCCCCGGCCAGCTCTCCGGCGGCCAGCAGCAGCGCGTCGCCATCGCGCGCGCGCTGTCGATGGACCCGATCGCGATGCTGTTCGACGAGCCGACCTCCGCGCTCGACCCCGAGATGATCAACGAGGTGCTCGACGTCATGGTCGAGCTCGCGCAGGAAGGCATGACCATGATGGTGGTGACGCACGAGATGGGGTTCGCGCGCAAGGTCGCGCACCGCGTGATCTTCATGGACACGGGCCGCATCGTCGAGGACGCGAAGAAGGACGATTTCTTCGGCACCCCGCGCTCCGAGCGCGCGCAGCTGTTCCTCTCCAAGATCCTGCACCACTGAGAAGCTAGCGCTTCTCGACCTTCTCGAGCATCGTCTCCGGAATTCGGTAATCCGGGTAACGCTTGCGGAACTCCGCGAGCTCCCGGTCCGCCTCGTCATGGCGCCCCTGCGCGCGCAGCTCGGCGATCCCCTGCAGCCACTGTTCGGGCGAACGGTCAGCGAGCTTTGCGAGCGGCGCCGCGGTTGGTGCGGGCTCGCTTCGGCGCATGGCCGTACCAGCAGCACCGAGCTCCGGCGGGGGC
Organism: Burkholderiales bacterium; assembly: GCA_035649875.1. Taxonomy (GTDB): domain Bacteria; phylum Pseudomonadota; class Gammaproteobacteria; order Burkholderiales; family SG8-39; genus SCGC-AG-212-J23. The sequence goes on from DASRIR010000361.1 coordinate 12,340, forward strand.
GCCGGCACCGCGGGCGCCTGCTGCGGCTCTGGAGCGGGAGAAGGCGCGGCCTGGCGCAGCTCGCGCGCCTCTGAAGAATCTCGGCGTTCGCGCCTGGGTTGCTGTTCCTGCTTAGCCTC
>DASRIR010000362.1:0-3104 GCA_035649875.1 Burkholderiales bacterium
ACGCCGCCGAACACCTCGCCGTGCGCGCGCGCCGCTTCCTGCCAGCGCGAGATGTCGGTGAGCATCACGCGCGTGCGGATCACGCTGTCGAGGCCGAGCCCGGCCTTGCCGATCGCCTCGCCGATGATCTCCAGGCAGCGCCGGGTCTGGCCGTAAAGGTCGCCGGGCGCCGCCACGCCGCCGCCGGGCGCGATCGGCGCGGTGCCCGACACGGCGACGAACGGCCCCACGCGCACCGCGCGCGAGAAGCCGATCTGCGGCTCGAAGGGAGATCCGGAGGGGATGAGTTTGCGCATTGGTGTCCTATCTTGGGGGCTTATATCCAGCGGCGCACCGACTTCTTGTAATCCAGGTACTCGGCGCCGAAGCGCCGTTCCAGGTATTGCTCCTCCCTCGGGATCACGACACCGGCCATCACGGCAATCGACGCGATGAGGGTGGCGACCAGCCACACGCTGTTGATCCAGATTGCGATGCCCAGGTGCAGCAGGGTGAACGCCAGGTAGATCGGGTTGCGGCTGAAACGATAGGGACCCGCGCGCACGATCGCCGTGGTGGGCTTGTTGCCGGGAACCGGCGTGCCCGCCGCGCGGAACTTCCCGACCGAGCCAATGAAGAGGATGACGGCGGCGAGCACCAGGAGGATCCCGAGCGGAGCGGCAAACGGGCGGGGAAGGAGCGCGAGCGGCCAGGCGAACTCGAGCAGCGCGCCGATGGCGATGGAAACCAGATACACGAGCGGCGGCCGGGCAAGGCCGAGGTTCGCCACGTCCAGGTCTTGTGCCATGGGCTCTAGCGTCGCTTGCGGTGCTCGAGCGCTTCCGGGTTGACCGCGCTCGTGTAATTGCCGGCGAGATACTTCTCCACGATCGCGACCGCCGCCTGCGCGAAGGTGCGATAGGTCAGGTCCGCGGGCCAGCCGAGGTGCGAGGTCAGCACGACGTTATCCAGGCGCCGGAGCGGCGAGTCCTGCGCAAGCGGTTCTTCGGCAAAGACGTCCAGCCCGGCGGCGCCGAGCCCGCCGTCGGCGAGCACGCGCGCCAGCGCCTTCTCGTCGACGATGGCGCCGCGCGCGGTGTTGATGAGCACGCCCCGCGGCCCGATGCGGCGCAGCCTTTGCTCGTTCAGCAGCCCGCGGCTCTCGTCGGAGAGCTTGAGCTGCACGGTGACGATGTCCGCTTCCTCGAGCAGCGCGTCGAGCTGCAGGAAGGTCGCGCCCGAGCGCTCGGCACGCTCGGCATCCAGCGTCGGCCCCCACGCCAGGATCTGCATGCCGAACGCGCGCGCGAGCTGCGCCACTTCGCGCCCGATCCGGCCCAGCCCGAGGATGCCGAGCTTCTTCCCCGCGAGCGTGCGACCGGCGAAGGAGGGCCATTCCCCGCCGCGCATGGCCTGGTGGGTCTGCGGGATGCGCCGCAGCACGGCGATCATCAGGCCGAAGGTGAGCTCGATGGTGGAACGCGCGATGGCGCCCATCGTCGCGACATCCGACGACGCCATGCCGACGAGCACGCCGGCCTTCGTGGCGGCGGCCATGTCGACGTGGTACGCGTGGTTGCCGGTCTGCGCGATCAGCTCGAGCTGCGGCACCGCCTGGAAGAACGCGGCATCGAACCGGGTGCGCTCGCGCAACGCAATCAGGAGCGGGTAGGCGCGCAATTTCTCGAGCGGCAATTTTTCGGTATACACATCGACCGGCACGCGGCCGCGCAGGCGCTGGATGGCCGGGTCCGCCTCGAACATCCGATGGTAGTCATCCAGCACGGCGACGCGCATGTGTCCTCCTTGTCTTGGCGGCGGATTTGCGGATCACGCGGCACGGGTTGCCGGCCGCGAAGGTGCCTTCCGGGATATCGCGCGTGACCACGCTGCCCGCGCCGATCACCGCGCGCGAGCCGATGCGCACCCCGGCCAGGATCAGGGCGCCGCCGCCGACCCAGACATCCGCGCCGATCTCGATCGGCCTGCCGCATTCCTGCTTCCTGCGCAGCTCGTGGTCGAGCGGGTGCAGCGGCGTGAGAATCTGCACCCCGGGACCGAACAGCGTGTAGTCGCCGATGCGCACCTCGCACACGTCGAGCACGATGCAATTGAAGTTGAAGAACACACGCGTGCCGAGATGGATGTTGGCGCCGTAGTCGCAATAGAACGGCGGCTGCATCCACACCGTATCGCCGCCGGCGCCGAACAGGTCCTGCAGAATGCGCCGTCGCTCGGTTGCCTCTGCATCCCGCGTCTCGTTGAGCGCGCGGCACAGGTCCCGCGCACGCTCGCGCCCGGCCACCAGTTCGGCATCGAACGGGTCGTAGAGCTCGCCGGCCAGCATCCGTTTCCTAGCGCTTGGCGGCAAGCTTGTCCTCGGCTGGACTGCTCACGACGATTTCTCGACGATCTTCCAGTACGAGTCTTTGCGAATCACCTTGCCGTCGCGAAATTCCCAGTGATCGCAGCCGCGTACCCGAATCCGGGATCCCTCGGGCGTGGTGCCGGTCAGCAGCCACTCGGACACGCCGATGTTGCCGCTGACCCAGTGCCGGTCGTCGCTGTAGTGCACGTCCGGAAGACCCTTGAAGCGCAACGCCAAGCCTTCGCGCACCGCCGCTTTGCCCGTGAAGCGCTTGCCCCAGGGATCCGGTCCCCGCGGCATATCCAGCGAGCAATCGTCGGCGAAAAACTCCATGATGGCGTCGAGGTCGTGCGCGTTGAACGCCTCGGCGATCGCCTTCAATGTCGCGGCCGAAACGGTTTGCGGTTTGGCCATGGCGGCCTACAAGGGGATGGCCAGCAGGGTGTCGAAGCGCCGGCTGTCGCAGATCACCACGCGCTCGTCGTACTTCATCTCGGGCAGGGCGATGCGGTCCTGGTAGCGGCCGCTGGCGAAAACCATGGTGGCGCCGTCCTGCATGATGCGGATGACCATGAAGTTGGCGCTCGAGCGCGCGAGCTTCGGGTCGATCTTTTCAACCAGAACCGAGGAGACGATGTGGCGGTAGCGCTGCGGCTCGTAGATGTTGGCGTGGCGCAGGGACTGGATGCGATCGCGCAGCATGGCGCGGCCCTCGGCATACATCACCGGCAGGGGGAGGCCGCGCTCCTCGTTCTCG
>DASRIR010000363.1:0-10519 GCA_035649875.1 Burkholderiales bacterium
TTGACCTTGTGCTTGTCGCCCAAATTGTCTTTGACTGCCCGGATTTCGGCCGCGTCGCCGAAGCCGTTCAGCACGATGTTCGCGCCCTCGGCGGCGAGGCGCGTCGCGATCCCGAGCCCGATACCCGACGTCGAGCCGGTCACCAGGGCGGTTTTTCCTTTCAGCATGGGGAGACTCCGGAGGACAAGCCGCCTATTATCGCGCGGAGATCGTTACAACCATTGGGTATTGACTTCGGCCCGGGCGCTCAGCAGAATGCGCGCCCTCTGAAATCGAGAAAGCAATGCAACCGTTGAAGAGACACAACTGCGCTCGAGATCGCCGGATAGCCGGCGAGGACGGTGCGCGTCCGACGCGGGGAGGCCGCTAGCGCAATAGCGCCTGCTCTTCCAAGGCCCGGACCGCGCGAGCGCTCCGGGCTTTTTGTTTTCCAGGACGAGCAAACGGGAGAGTGCTGTGGAACAGGAAGTACGCCTGACCGCGCGTGTGCTGCGCCGTGCACACCGCGGCGACGCATTTGACGGATTGATTCTTTAACAGAAAGGAGGCCGACGATGCTGCTGTTCGTTCCGCAGGGCTTTGTCGCCCTGGTCTACGAAGACGGCGTACTGCGCGCCGTGGTCGAGGCCGGCGTCGGCTTCGTCGCGCGCGCCCGCGGCGCGCTGCAGGTGCAGTTCGTCGACCTCCAGCAGCTGCAGCCGGACCAGGAAGCGGAAGTACACGCGACTCTGCACTAGAGCGCGACTCACGGGGCCGGGAGCCTGTCTCCCGGCCCTTTTTTATTCGGCGAGGCGCTTCACCAGCCGGTAGAGGAACTCCCGGCCCCTGTAGAGCGAGCTCTGCAGGATGCGCTCGTCCAGGCCATGCGGCCGGTAGTCGGCGGGATCGATGAAGATGCCCGAGACCCCGTAGACCGGCATGCCGAGGTTGCGCAGGAAGCGGCTGTCGGTCGCGCCGGCGCTCATCGAGGGCACCACCGGGATGCCTGGCCACATTTCACGCGTCACGCCTTCGACCGCCGCCATGACGTCGGGGCGCAGCGGCGACGGCGGGCTGGCGAGAGGCGGATTGAGCTGGATGACCTCCACCTTGGAGCCGGCAATGCGGCGGATATCCTCGTCGACCGCTTTCGCGTCGTCGTGCGGCAGGATGCGGCAATTGATGGTGGCGGACGCCGACTGCGGCAGCGCGTTCTCGGCGTGGCCCGCCTGCGCCATGGTGGCGACGCAGGTAGTGCGCAGCTGCGCGTTGTAGGAGGCCTGCGCGGAGAGCCGGTCGAAGACCGCGGCGTCGGCGCGGCCCTCGCCCACCGCGCGCATGTCGTCGGCGAGCTGCCCGGGCGCGGTGAGCTTCGCGCTGCGCTCGAAATAGACGCGCGTGACCTCGGCGAGCTTGATCGGGAAGCGGTGCGCGGCCAGACGGCCGAGCGCATCCGAGAGGATGTAGATCGCGTTCTCCGCCTGCGGCAGCGAGCTGTGCCCCCCGGGGTGGCGCACGAGGAAGCGGTAGCTCGTGTACATCTTCTCGGCGACCTGCATGCGGTTGAGGAACGGCTTGCCGTTCCTCAGCTCGCCGCTGCCGCCTTCGTTGATGCCGAGCTCGGCGTCGAGCAGCGCGGGGCGGTTCTTGAGCATCCACAGCACGCCGTTGGAGTCCACGTCGAGGCGCTCCTCGTCGGCGGTGAGCGCCATGATGATGTCGCGCTTGGGCCTGAAGCCCTCGCGCTTCAGCTGGCTCATCACGGAGACGAAGATCGAGGCCATCGCCTTCTGGTCGCCCGAGCCGCGCGCGGTGAAGTAGCCGTCGTCTTCCTTCAGCGCGAACGGGTCGGTCTTCCAGTCGTTGCGCAGCGCCTCGACCACGTCCAGGTGCGACAGAAGCAGGAGCGGCCGCTTGCTGCCGTCGCCCTTGAGGCGTGCGACGAGGTTGCCCTTCTTCGGGAACGGCTCGATGATTTCGAGCTCGGCCGCGGTGAAGCCGGCGTCCTGCAGGTGCTTTGCCATGCGCCGCGCGGCGAGCGTGTTGTCGCCCGCCGAATGCGTGGTGTTGGTCTCGACCAGCTCCTTGTAGATCGCGTGGAAGCGCTTGTCCTCGGCGCTGGTCTGTGCCAAGGCGGACGCGGCGGCGAACGCCGCCGCGAGAACGACGATGCGAATCATCGGACACCCCTCTGCCCGCATGATATGCCCGTTAGGCGCTATCCTCCGCGGGTGATCGTCCTCGAGAAGGTGACGAAGCGCTTCGGCGCGGTGACCGCGGTCGACGGAGTCAGTTTCCGCGCCGAGAAAGGCAAGTTCGTCGTGCTGCTTGGCCCTTCGGGCTGCGGCAAGTCGACGCTCCTACGACTGATCGCCGGCCTGGAAGAAGTGTCCGAGGGAAAGATTCTCATCGTGGGCCGCGACGTCACCCGCCTGGATCCAACGAAGCGCCGCATCTCGATGGTGTTCCAGTCCTACGCGCTCTTTCCGCACCTCACGGTCGCCGAGAACATCGTCTTTGGTCTCAAGGTCCGGAAGACGGAAAGCGCCGAGCGCACCCGCCGCCTGGAGAACGTCGCCGAGCTCGTAGGGCTCGCGAAGCACCTTGACCGCAAACCGCAGCAACTCTCCGGCGGCCAACGCCAGCGCGTCGCGCTCGCACGCGCGATCGTGTCGCAGAACCCGATCTGCCTGATGGACGAGCCGCTCTCGAACCTCGACGCGCAACTCCGGCACGACATGCGGGTCGAGATCCGCGCGCTGCAGCGGCGCCTGGGCATGACGGTGGTCTACGTGACGCACGACCAGGTCGAGGCGATGAGCATGGCCGACCACGTGGTGCTCTTGCGCGAAGGGCGCATCGAGCAGGAAGGCACGCCCGCCGAGCTCTATGCGCGGCCCGCCACCACGTTCGCCGCGCGCTTCATCGGCACGCCGGCGATGAATCTGGTTCCTCTACACGCCATCCAACCCGGCGCCGCCGCGGGCCTGACCGCCGGTATCCGGCCTGAACACGTTCGATTTTCAGACAATGGGCTTTCCGCCACGGTTCTCAGCGCGGAATACCACGGCGCCGATACCATCGTCACCGCGCAGGTCAACGGCTCCGCGCTCCTGCTGCGCGCGCCGGGCCAGGTGGATCTCGCCGCAGGCTCGCAGGTCAGGCTTGGCTGGGAGCCCGCGGCAGTGCATATTTTCGATTCCGAGGGGAGGAAGACGACATCATGAAATTTCTAGCCGTAGTGCTATTCGCGCTGCTCACGGGGACCGTCCATGCCCAAGGCAAGACCGAGCTCACCTTCTACTACCCGATCGCGGTCGGCGGCCCGCTCACCAAGGTGATCGACAACCTGGCCGCCGGGTTCGAGAAGGAGAACCCGACCATCAAGGTGAACCCGGTCTACGCCGGCAACTACGACGACACGCGCATCCGCGCGCTCGCCGCGCACAAGGCCGGGCAGCCGGCGCAGCTCTCGGTGCTGTTCTCCATCGACTTGTATGAATTGCTCGAGCAGGACCTGATCGTGCCATTCGACGAGATGGCGACCACTGCCGAGGACAAGGCGTGGCTGAAGAGCTTCTACCCGGCGCTGATGCTGAACGGCACCTATAAGGGCAAGGTGTACGGCATCCCGTTCCAGCGCTCGACCATTGTGCTTTACTGGAACAAGGACGCGTTCAAGGAAGCCGGCCTCGACCCGGAGAAGGCGCCGGCCTCCTGGGACGAGATGCGCACGATGGCGGCGAAGCTGGTGAAGAAGGACGGTGCCGGCAACGTGACGCGCTGGGGCGTGATGGTGCCCTCGACCGGCTACCCGTACTGGATGTTCCAGGCCTTCTCGCGCCAGAACGGCCAGGACCTGATGAACCCGGAAGGCAACCGCACCAACTTCACGCATCCCGACGTGGTGAACGCTCTGCAGTACTGGGTCGATCTCGGGCGCAAGCACAACGTGATGCCCGCCGGCACCGTCGAATGGGGCACGCTGCGGCAGAACTTCATCGAGGGCAAGACCGCGATGATGTGGCACACCACCGGCAACCTCACCGCCGTGAAGGACAGCGCCAAGTTCGGCTTCGGCGTGACGATGCTGCCCGCCTCCAAGCAGCGCGGCTCGCCCACCGGCGGCGGCAATTGGTACCTGTTCAAGAAGTCGACGCCGGCCGAGCGGCAGGCCGCGTTCCGCTTCATCAAGTGGATCACCGCGCCCGAGCGCGCCGCCGACTGGAGCATCGCCACCGGCTACGTCGCCGTAAGCCCGGCGGCGTATGAGACGCCGAAGCTGAAGAGCTACGTCTCGGAGTTCCCGCCCGCCGCAGTGGCGCGCGACCAGTTCAAGTTCGCCACGCCCGAGCTCTCCACCTTCCAGACCGGCCGCGTGAGGAAGAGCCTCGACGACGCGATCCAGGCCGCGCTCACCGGCTCGAAGACCCCCGGCGAGGCGCTGAAGACCGCGCAGGCGGAAGCCGAGAGGCTGCTCAAGCCGTATAAATAAATGAAGCACGTGTATGGATGGCTGCTGCTGACCCCGGCAGCCATCCTGCTCGTCGCGTTCACGCACTACCCCGCGGTCGCCACGCTCGCGGACAGCTTCTTCTCCGCGGGCACGGCGCTGCGCCCCTCGCGCTTCGTCGGCCTCGACAACTACGCCGCGCTCGGCGGCGACCCGGTGTTCTGGCAAGTTCTTAGGAACAATTTCTGGTTCGCGCTCGGCACCATCCCGACCTCGATCGCCCTTGCCCTGCTGATGGCCCTCTGGGTGAACGCGCGGCTTCCCGGCCGGGCGCTGGTGCGGCTCTCCTACTTCACGCCCACCGTGCTGCCCATGATCGCGGTCGCGAACCTGTGGCTCTACTTCTACACCCCGCAGATCGGCCTGCTCGACAAGGTCACCGCGCTGTTCGGCGCGCCGAGCCACAACTGGCTCGGCAACCCCGACACCGTGATGGGCTGCGTGATCGCGATGACGGTCTGGAAGGAGGCGGGCTTCTTCATGATCTTCTACCTCGCCGCGCTGCAGACGCTCCCGCCCGAGCTCGAGGAGGCCGCGCGCATCGAGGGCGCCTCGCGCGGCTACTTCTTCTGGCGCGTCACCTTCCCGCTCCTCATGCCCACCACGCTCTTCGTGCTGGTGAACGCGACCATCAACTCCTTCAAGCTGGTCGACCACCTCTTCATATTGACGAAGGGCGGCCCGGACAATGCGTCCAACCTGCTCCTGTACTACGTCTACCAGGTCGCGTTCAGCTACCTCGACACGGCGTACGCGTCGACGCTGACCGTGGTGCTCCTCGCGCTGCTCGCCGGCTTCGCGGTAGTGCAGTTCCAGCTAATCGAACGCCGGGTGCACTACCGGTGATGGCGCTACTTGTCTTTCTTGGGTTCGGCTTTCTTCGTCGCGCTCGCGCCCTTGATGTCGCCGCAGGCGACGTAGGTCTTCACCTCTTCGGCGCTCTTGTGCACGTTGATCGCCAGCTTGCCGCTCGTCAGCGTCTTGAGGTCGGCGGCCACTTCGCTCGTCGACTTCCCGTCGACTACGTTCTGGAGCCCGTACTTCGGCTTGGGATCGAGCTTGGCGCACGTGCCGTCATGGATGTGCGCGGGCTGCGACACGCCCTTCGGCGCACCTTTCACGCTGATTTCCACCTTGGTCTTGTCCGCACCTGCCGCCGTCAGCTTGGCGGTGCCGCTCTCGCCGGACTTGTTCTGCTCCGAGAGGCGAACGGTGACGGACTTCGCGGCATCCGACTTCTTCTTCGGCGCCTTGTCCTTGTCCTGAGCGAGCGCGAGCCCGCTCATGGCGAGGCTGGATACGAGTACTGCGGTCAAAGTCAGTTTCATCGAGGGGGTCTCCAGACTGTGAATGGGGAACTGCGTGGGGTGAACAACGTGCCAGCTTCGTTACCCGTTGGCACCCAGCGCTGTAGTGCATCCCTGAAAGACTTGTAGGCGGTCCGGTGACCAACCTGGAACGCTGGCGCATCCTCGCGGCCCTGACCTTCGCCCGCTCGAGCATGGGCTTCCAGTTCCAGTCCATCGCACCGCTCGCGCCGTTCGTCAGCGGCGATCTCGGGCTCGACAACACTCAGCTCGGCTGGCTGATCGGCATCTACCTTCTTCCCGGCGTCGTCATCGCTCTGCCCGGCGGCCTTCTCGGCGCGCGCTACGGCGACAAGCGCGTGACGCTCATCGGCCTGGCGCTCATGACCGCCGGCGGCATCTGGCTCGCGCGCGCCGCGAGCATCGCCGAGGCCGATGTCGCGCGCCTGGTAAGCGGCACCGGCGCCGTGATCCTCAACGTGCTCTTGACCAAGATGGTCGCCGACTGGTTCGAGGGCAAGGAGCGGCTGCTCGCCATGTCGGTACTGATCAACGCCTGGCCGATCGGCATCGCGCTCGCCCTTTTTGCGCTCCCGCTGATCGGCGAGGCGATCGGCTGGCGCGGCGCGCTCGCGGCCGCCGCGCTGCTCACCGCAGCCGGCTTTGCGGCTGTGCTCCTCGTCTACCGCGCGCCAGCGGCCGCGGCGCAAGCCGCTCCGTCCGGCATCGGGCTGGGCGTCCTCGACGCAAGGGAATGGCGCCTGCTCGCGATCGCCTCGATCCCCTGGCTCGCCTTCAACGCGGCGTACCAGCTCCTCGTGTCCTTTCTGCCGTCCTTCCTTCTCGAGACCGGCGCGACCCTCGCGTCGTCCGGTGCCATGACGGCGCTCAACACCGCGCTCCTCATCGTGTCGGTGCAGGCAGGCGGCGTCCTGCTCAAGCGTTCAGCCCGTCCGGACCTGCTCTGCCACGCGGCGATCATTGGCTGGTGCGTGAGCCTGCTGCTGCTCTCCACCGCTTCGCTGCCCTTGCTCTGGCTCGTTGTCGGCGGACTGATCGCGGGTATCCCTGCGAGCGCCTACGTCAACCTGCCGGCAGAATTCCTGCGCCCGGAAAGCCGCGGCCCCGGCATGGGCGTGTTCTTCACCGTGTACTACGTGGGATGCGCGCTGCTGCCCGGCGTCGCGGGCTTCCTCTCCGACCTCGCCGGCAGCACCCGGGCGACCCTCTGGCTCGCGGCGCTTCTCGCGTTCGTCTGCGTGCCCACGCTCATCGCTTCTCGGCGCATGCTGCGTCCTCCCCAGGCCGCGCACGCATGACGAACCTCGAACGAGCCGCCGCCTGGCTCCTGGCGATCCTCTGGGTCTCGCCGCTGCTCTACGCCTTCTGGGCAGCGTTCCACCCGCCCGAGTTCGCCACCACCTTCGAGCCGCTCGCGCCGCTCACGCTCGCCAACTTCGAGAAAGCCTGGACCTACGCGCCCTTCGCGCGCCACTTCCTGAACACGGTGATCCTGGTCACGATGATCCTCGGCGCGCAGCTCGTGCTCTGCACCCTCGCCGGCTTCGCGTTCGCTCGCTTCGACTTCGCCGGCCGCGACATCGCCTTCGCGCTCGTGCTCCTGCAGCTGATGATCATGCCGGAGGTGCTGATCGTCGAGAACTACAGCACCATGAGCAAGCTCGGCCTGGTCGACACCATCCTCGGCATCGGCCTGCCCTACATGGCGAGCGCGTTCGGGATATTCCTGCTCCGCCAGACCTTCAAGACCATCCCGCGCGAGCTCGAGGAAGCCGCGCGCGTCGAGGGCTGCTCGTGGATGGGCGTGCTGTGGCGCGTCTACGTCCCCCTCGCGCGCCCCACCTACCTCGCCTACGCCCTGGTGTCAGTGAGCTACCACTGGAACAACTTCCTCTGGCCGCTCGTAGTGACCAACTCCGTGAATACCCGCCCCCTCACGGTGGGCCTCGCCATCTTCGGCGCCCCCGAGTCCGGCGTTGACTGGTCCGTCATCAGCGCCGGCACCCTGATCGCCGTCGCGCCGCTCCTCGTCGCGTTCCTGCTATTTCAACGGCAGTTCATGCAGTCGTTCATGCAGGCAGGCATCAAATAAAAAGCCGCCCGAAGGCGGCTTTCTTACGCGACCGAAGTCTTACAGCGGCTTGATGTTGGCCGCGGCGGGGCCTTTCTGGCCCTGCGTGGCGTCGTAGGAGACCTTCTGGCCGTCTTTCAGCGACTTGAAGCCCGATCCCTGGATCGAGGTGTGATGGGCGAAGAGATCCTTGCCGCCGTCATCCGGCGTGATGAATCCGAAGCCTTTCGCGTCGTTGAACCACTTCACGGTACCGGTTGCCATTGTCATTTCATTCCTTGGTTACTGCGATTGCGCAAGGCTGTCCGAGCCTCGCAACGGGCACGATGTTCGAAGGAAGGAATTGACTGCCACTAGGCGGACCGCTTTTGGCGGTCTTAGAAGGGACGAGCGTTCACTTACTTCAGATCCTGCGGCCTCCACTGTAACACGTTGCCGTGAAAGGAACGCGCGGCTAAGGCCTAATGGCGCGGGCCTTTGCGGCCTCCCTCGTTGGAGTCCGGCGTGCGCTTTGGCGCGCGCGTCGCGGTCGCTTCGAGGAGCAGGCCTACGACCTGGGTGAAGAGCGGCTGCGGCACTTCTTCCGTGCCCGCGATCATGCGCTGGAGCGAATCGGTGGACCTACTGAGCGCATCGCTCAGCGCGTCCAGGCCGCCGCAGAGCTGCACCGCCCGGCGCAGGGCCATCATCGGGACGTCGGAGTTTTTCAGAGCGGCTTGATGTTCGTCGCCGCAGGGCCCTTCTGGCCTTGCGTCACGTCGAAGGAGACCTTGCCGCCGTCGTCCGGCGTGATGAACCCGAACCTTTCGAATCGTTGAACCACTTCACGGTGCCGGTCGCCATGCCGTATCGTAGCAGCCTGCGACCGCTTAATGAGAATGGTCGTGCGGCCCGTGCACGTGACCGTGCTCGATCTCCTCCGGCGTCGCCACGCGCACTTCCAGCACTTCGCAGCGCAGCTCCACGGTGTGTCCCGCGAGCGGGTGATTGCCGTCGAGCGTCGCCTCGGCGTCGCTGAGCGCGGTCACGCGGAACACCTGCCGGTGCCCGTCTTCCCCCTCGGCCTGGCCGTGCAGCGCCGAGCCGACCGCCACACCCTTCGGCAGCCGCTCGCGCGGCTCGCGACGTATTAGCGACGGCTCGTGCTCGCCGAAGCCGTCGGCCGGGGCGAGCACGACGCTCGCCTTGCCGCCCGCCTCGAGACCGGCGAGCGCCGCCTCGAGCTTCGGGAAGAGATTTCCGTAGCCGCCGTGCAGGTACTGGAACTCCTGCGCGCCCCCGGACGCACCGCCCTCCACCATCTCTACGCTCAGGCGCACCACCGCATCTTTGGCGATCTTCATATCGCTATGCCGCGAGCAGCGCCGCGCCCTGGCGCTCCAGGTAATCGTCGTAGCTGCCGCTGAAGTCGACATGGCTTCCATCGGGCTTGAGCTCGATGATCCGCGTAGCCAGGGACGATACGAACTCGCGGTCGTGCGACACGAAGACGAGCGTCCCGGTGTACTTCTCGAGCGCGCCGTTCAGCGACTCGATCGCTTCCATGTCGAGGTGGTTGGTCGGCTCATCGAGCAGCATCACGTTCGGCATGTCGAGCACGAGCTTGCCGATGATCATGCGCTGGCCCTCGCCGCCGGAGATGACCTTCACCGACTTCTTCGCATCGTCCCCCGTGAAGAGCAGCTGCCCCAGGGTCGCGCGCACGATCTGGTCGTCGTCGCCGCGGTCCTTCCGGCGCCAGCGTCCCAGCCACTCGGTGAGCGGCTCGTCGACGGCGAACTCCTCCGTCGGGTCCTGCGGCCAGTAGCCGATGCGCGCCTTCTCGGCCCATTTGCCTTTTTCAAGAAGCGTGCGCAGGAGCGTCGTCTTGCCTACCCCGTTCGGCCCGATAACCGCCACGCGCTCGCCCGCCTCGATCGACAGGTCCAGCTTTCCGTAGAAAAGCTGCTTTGCCTCCACCGCGATGCGGTGCAGCTTCTCCTTGGGATCGACGAGGAAGCGGATGAACGGGTACTGGCGGCTCGAGGGCTTGACCTCCTCCGGCCTCAACTTCTCGATCATCTTCATGCGCGAGGTGGCCTGGCGCGCCTTCGCCTTGTGCGCGCGGAAGCGGCGCACGAAGTCCTCGAGGTCGGCGATGCGCTCCTTGGCGCGCGCGTTGGCGTTCTGCTGCTGGGTCTTCGCGAGCGTCGACGCCTCCATGTAGTCGTCGTAGCTCCCCGGGTAGACGCGGATGTTGCCGTAGTCGACGTCCGCCATGTGCGTGCAGACGCTGGAGAGAAAGTGCCGGTCGTGCGAGATGATCACCATCGTGCTCGAGCGCGCGTTGAGCACGTCCTCGAGCCAGCGGATGCTGTGGATGTCGAGGTTGTTGGTCGGCTCATCCAGCAGCAGGATGTCCGGGTCGCCGAAGAGCGCCTGCGCAAGCAGCACCCGCAGCTTCCAGCCCGGCGCCACCGCGCTCATCGGCCCGTTGTGCTGCGCCGTCGGCACGCCGAGGCCCAAGAGCAGCGCCGCGGCGCGCGACTCCGAGTCGTAGCCGCCGTACTCCGCGTACTTCGCCTCGAACTCCGCCGCGCGCATTAACGCTGCTTCATCTGATTCAGGATCGGCATAGATGGCGTCGCG
>DASRIR010000364.1:0-2652 GCA_035649875.1 Burkholderiales bacterium
GTCGATCACGCCCGCTCCCGACATCGAGGCCTACTTCAGCTTCGTGCTCACCATGTTCCTCGCGTTCGGCATCACGTTCGAGATTCCGATCGTGGTGATCGTGCTGGTGCGCATGGGCATCGTCACGGTCGAGAAGCTGAGAGAGGCGCGGCCCTACGTCATCGTCGGCGCGTTCGTGATCGCGGCCGTGGTGACGCCGCCCGACGTGCTCTCGCAGTTCATGCTCGCGGTGCCGATGTGCATCCTGTACGAGGCAGGCCTGTTCTTCGCGCGCTTCGTCGGCGTGCGGGCGAAGCCGGAGTCGGAATACAAGACCGAATCTTGAGCGAGCCTTGGCGGTTCGATCCGACGGTTGACCCGCAGGCCTTCAAGCTCCTGGGCTTCGCGGAAACCTCCGCCGGCATCAGCCGCACGCAGCGCGAGAACCGCGACGGCTGGTACGAGCATGCGCGGCGCCACAAGGCCTTCGTCCTGGATGCCGCCGCGCGCGTCGAGCGTCCGCGTCTCGCCGTCGTTCTCGGCGCGGGAAAAGCCTACGACCTGCCGCTGGAAGAGCTCGCGAGACGCTTCGAGCGCGTGCTGCTGGTCGACATCGACGCCGAGGCGATGGCGGCATCGAGCGCCGCCGCGGTGCACGACGCGAATTTGCGCGCGCGGCTCGAGCTACGGCCGATGGATGTCACCGGCGTCACGCGCCGCCTCGCTCTCGGCATCGAGACTGCCTTGGCTGCATCCGCGCCGGAGGTTTCCCTGGAGAACCTCTGCAAGTCCTACCAGCTCGCGTCGCCCCCGCGTTTCAGCGACGAGCGCGCCGACCTGCTGGTGTCGGGCATGGTGCTGAGCCAGCTCGGGTTGCAGCCCAAGCTCGCCGCCAAGCGGCTGTTCGAGCGGCGCTTCGGCAAGATTTCCGCCCGGTTCGAAGCGATGTGGGACGACCTCGAGCGCCGGCTGCAGCAGGATCACATCGCTGCGCTCGTCGATCAGGCGGAGCTCGCGGTGCTTACCTCGGACGTGGTGCACCACAGCGGCGGCGAGTCGTGGTCGGTGATCGGCGCCGAGCGGCTGGAGGCGCGCCTGCCGTCGCATCTGGAGGTGCTGACCAAGACATCATGGACCTGGCAGCGCGTCCGGGGCCAGGTGCGCACGGACGTCCACGCGGTCATGCTGCGCGGACGTCCGGCTTGAATGGGGTGGTGGCGAATCCGTGATTCGAACACGGGACACGCGGATTATGATTCCGCTGCTCTAACCAGCTGAGCTAATTCGCCATTGCTAGAGCCCGTCATTATAAACCCAGCGATGCATGACTTGATCGTCGTCGGCGGCGGCCCGGTGGGCGCGAGCCTCGCGCGCGCCGCGCGCGGCCTGTCGGTCGCGCTGGTCGCGCAGGAGCGCCGGCAGCCGGCGTTGCGCGCGCCGTTCGACGCGCGCGTCTATGCCCTCACGCCGGGCAACGTCGCGTTCCTGCGGGCGATCGGCGCCTGGCAGGCGATTCCCGCGGCGCGGGCGGTGCCGGTGCATGCCATGCGCATCTACGGCGACGCGCCGGGCGCCCGGCTCGAGTTCGACGCCTACGGCGCGGGTGTGCCCGAGCTCGCCTGGATCGTCGAGGACGCGCTGCTGCAGGATGCATTGTGGTCGGGGCTGGAGGCCAAGCTGTTCGCGCCGGCGCGCTGCGCAAGCCTCGGAATGGAATCGGGCCATGCGGTGTTGGCACTTGAAGATGGCGAACGGGTTTGCGCGAAGCTGGTGGTCGGTGCCGACGGCGCGCATTCGTTCGTGCGCGCGCAGGCGGGCATCGAGGCGAGCGAGAGCGATTATGGCCAGAGCGCGCTGGTGGCGAATTTCCGCTGCGAGCGGCCGCATCGCAACGTTGCTTACCAGTGGTTCCAACGCGGCGCGGTGCTCGCGCTGCTTCCGCTTTCCGGCGACCATGTCTCCATGGTCTGGTCGTTGCCCTCGGGGGAATCAGCACGACTCTCGAGCCTGGGAAGCGAGTCGCTCTGCGACGAAGTGGCGCGCGCGGCCCGTGACGAGCTGGGCGCGCTGCAGCTGGTGACGCCGGCGCGAAGCTATCCGTTGCGGCGTCTCGCGGCCCGCCGCCTGGTGGCGTCCCGCGTCGCGCTCGCCGGCGATGCCGGCCACGTCATCCATCCACTCGCCGGGCAGGGCCTCAACCTCGGTCTGCAGGACGCGCGCGTGCTCGCCGGCGTGCTTGCGGAACGTGAACCTTTGCGCGATCCCGGCGATCCCGGCCTGCTACGCCGGTATGAGCGCAGCCGTGCCGAGCCTATACTGGCAATGGACACCATGGTCGATACCCTGTTCCGGACGTTCGGCGCCGAAAGCCCGGTCGTGGCGCGGCTGCGCAATGCGGGCTTGAACTTGACCGACCGCCTGCCGGTCATAAAGAACGTGCTGATGCGCTACGCGATGATGTGCTTCTTCGGCCTGCTGTTCGCCGGGGCGGCGCTCGCCAACGAAGCGCAGATCCGCCGCGCGCTCGAGCCCAAGCTCGGCGGCGTCAAGATCGAAGGCGTGCAGCCGGCCCCGATCCCCGGCCTCTGGGAAGTGCGCTTCCGCAGCAGCGAAGGCGGCATGCGGGTGATCTACACCGACGCCACCGCCGCCTACGTGATCGACGGCAACATC
>DASRIR010000365.1:0-4105 GCA_035649875.1 Burkholderiales bacterium
CGGGCAAGGACCCGCTCGCCGGGACGCTGCGTCTCGGCGCGATCTACACCATCGGTCCGTACCTTCTGCCGAAGCTGATTCCGATCCTGCGCCGCACCGCGCCGGCGATGCAGCTTCTGATCCAGGAGAACTTCACCCACCGCCTCTCGGAAGAGCTTCGCAGCGGCGAGGTCGATGTGATTCTCGTCGCGCTGCCCTTCGAAGCGCCGGGCGTGGTGACGCGCCCGGTGTACGACGAGCCCTTCATGGTCGCGGTGCCGAAAGGCCACCCCTGGGAGAACCGCAAGCGCATCACGTCGGAAGAGCTGACGAGCGAAAGCCTGCTCCTTCTCGGAGAGGGACACTGCTTCCGCGACCAAGTGCTCGACATCTGCCACACAGTGCGCTCGCGCGAGCGAAGCCCGCTCGCGCGCACAGTCGAGGGCGGCTCGCTCGAGACCATTCGCCAGATGGTGGCGGGCGGCGTTGGCGTCACCGTGCTTCCCGCCACGTCGACCGCGACGAGCGGCGGGTCCTCCGACCTCATCCGCATCCTGCCGTTCGCTCGCCCGGTGCCGACGCGCCGCGTCGGGCTCGCATGGCGGCGCAGCTTCCCGCGCCCCGAGGCGATCGAAGCGCTGCGCAAGGCGGTCCTCGCCACCAATCTACCCCAGGTCGAAAAGCTGGCGTCTTGATTTAGTCTGACAAATTGCGCATATTGTCAGACCATGGAGAGGAGGAAGCCCGAGCGCGTGCTCGACCGGCTCGGGCAGGCCATCGTCGCCGGGCGCTACGCCGCCGGCGCCAAGCTGCCGACCGAGGACGACCTCGCGCGCAAGCTCGGTGTGAGCCGGCCGTCGCTGCGCGAGGGGCTCAAGGCGCTCGCGCGCAAGGGACTGATCGAATCGCGCACGCGCCGCGGCACCATCGCGCTCGGCCGTGAGTGCTGGGACGTGCTCGATTCCGACGTGCTGCGCTGGACTGCGGCGTCGCCGCCCGACCACGCGTTCCTGCTCAGCCTGATCGAGCTGCGCGCGATCATGGAGCCGGCGGCGGCGGGCCTCGCCGCGAGCCGCGCCACGCCCGAACAGATCCTCGAGATCGAGCGCGCTTTCCAGGGCATGGTGGATTCGTTGCCGCAGGACGTCGACGCCTGCCACCACCACGACCTCGCGTTCCACCGATCGATCTTCGCCGCGTGCGGCAATTCGATCCTGCAGCGCTTCTACGACGCGATCAGCGCGCTACTGCTCACGCTTTTCCGCGCCAGCACGCAGGCGCGCGAATCCTACGAGAACTCGCTCGCCGAGCATGGCGCGGTCGCCATGGCGATCCGCCGCCGCCAACCCGGGGAGGCGGAAAAGTCGATGCACAAGCTGCTCGCCGGGACGGTGCGCGATCTCGAACCTGCTTTCACACCCAGACGACCTGCTAGAGGAGGCAAGTCATGAAGACACTGCTGTTCGCTGTATGCGTCACGCTTTTCGCCGCCACCGCGGAAGCGCAAACCAAGCCGCTACTGCGCATCCATACCGCCGGACCGAACGACACCAATGTGGATAACACAAAGCTCGCGGTGGAGTTCCAGGACCGGGCCAACGCCGCGCAGAATACCGTCGAAGTGAAAGTCTTCCCCGCGAGCCAGCTTGGCCAGACGCGGGAGGTGATCGAGGCGATGCGCCTCGGATCCGGCGCCGCCGGCACGACGGGTGGCCCGGCCGAATACGCATCATTCGTGCGCCGGCTCGGCGTGCTCGGACTCCCGTTCCTGTGGAAGAGCTACGAGCACGCGCTCGCCGTGCTCGACGGCCCGGTTGGCAAGGAGCTGGACCAGGACATGGAGAAGGCGGGCTTCAAGACGCTCTCATGGGCGGTAAGCTGGGGCTATCGCAACGTCATCACCTCGAAGAAGGAGGTCAAGCAGGCGGCGGATCTGAAGGGGCTAAAGATCCGCACCATCCCGACCAAGGTGTTCGTCGCAGCGATCAACTCCATGGGGGCGAACGCCACGCCGATGAACTTCGGCGAGATCTACACCTCCCTGCAAAGCGGGGTGCTCGACGGCTATGAGCACACCGCCGCGACCACGATATCGTTCAAGATGTACGAGGTGGCGTGCTGCATGGCGCTCACCAAGCACCTGATGGACCCCACCTTCCTCGTGTTCTCGCTCGCCGAGTGGAAGAAGCTTTCGCCGGCCGTGCAGGCGGCGCTGCAGAAGGCGGCGAACGAGGCCGCGAAGGTCGTGCGCGAGATGGCGCCGGAGCGTGAAGGTCAGGCGCTCGCCGAAGTGAAGCGCCTGGGCATGAAGGTCAACGAGATCGACACCGCGCCGCTCGTAAGAGCCTCGCTCAAGGCGCAGGACGAGCTCGCCAAGGAGTTCGGCGCGGAGAAGCTCTTGGAGCAGATCAGAAAAACGCCTGGATGATCCGGCTTTTCGCGTGGGTCGACCGCGGCGTCGAATACGCCGTCGCGGCGATCTTCGCGGCGATGTGCGCGGTCGGCCTGCTGCAGGTCTTCAACCGCTTCGTCCTCAACCGCTCGCTATCCTGGAGCGAGGAATTCCAGATCTACTGCCATGTCTGGATCGTATTCCTCGCCATCCCGATCGCGTACCGCCACGGCGCGCACATGTCGGTGGAGGCCTTCCGCAGCCGCTTGCCACGGCGGCTAGCGCGCCTTTTCGATTTCACGATCGAGATCCTGTGGATCTGGTTCGCGGTCGCGCTTGCCTGGCTCGCCTGGCGAGTGTCTGAAGTGGCCAAGCTGCAGAGCTCGCCGGGGCTCGATCTGCCGATGAACTGGGTGTACTACAGCATGGTGGTCGGCGGGGCGTACCTGCTCGTCGTCGTCCTGAGAAGAATCTTCGCCCGATGATCTGGGTGATGCTCGGCCTCTTGCTCGCGACGATGCTGCTCGGCATCCCGATCCTGCTCTGCATCGCGCTCATTGGCTTCATCGGCATCGCGGCCGAGCCCGGCGTCGTGATGCCGATGTTCGCGCAGAAAAGTTTCGCTCAGCTCGATTCCTACACGCTGCTCGCGCTGCCGTTCTTCATCCTCGCCGGCGCGCTCATGACCGCGGGCGGCATGAGCCAGCAGCTCGTCGATTTCTCGCGCGTGCTGGTCGGGCATCTGCGCGCCGGGCTCGCGCACGCATCGGTCGTGTGCTCGATGATCCTATCCGGGGTGTCCGGGTCTTCCACCGCGGATGCTTCGGCCATCGCGTCGGTGCTCGTGCCGACCATGAAGCAAAACGGCTACAAGGCGGGTTTCGCCGCCGCGCTGATCGCGACCGCGGGCACGATTGGCGCGATCATTCCGCCCAGCATGACGATGGTCGTGTACGGCGCCATCGCGCAGGTCTCGATCGGCGGACTTTTTCTCGGCGGAATCCTGCCCGGCGTCCTGGTCGGACTCTTTCTCATGGCGGTGGTCAAGATGTACACCTACCACCCGCGCTACCCGGAGCTGCGTGTCACGCATGGCCGCTTCGAGTGGATGCCGCTCTGGCGCTCGCTCGCCGAGGTATGGCCCGCGCTCCTCGGACCGCTCGTCATCATCGGCGGCATCCTCGGCGGCATTTTCACCGCGACCGAAGCGGGCGTCGTGGCGTGCCTTTACGCGTTCCTCGTCGGGTATTTCTGGTATCGCAAGATCCGTCTGCGCGATCTGAAGGACATCTTCATCGAGGCGGCGATCACCACCACCATGGTGTCGGCGGTGATCGCGGTTTCCGGCGCGATGGGATGGCTTCTCGCCTACATGCAGTTCAACGATATGGCGGTGGCCTGGGTGACGAACGCCTCGAAGAACCCGTACGTCGTGCTGCTCGTGTTCGCGCTGGTCATGATCATCCTCGGCACGTTCGTCGATTCGCTGGCGATTCTTCTCGTGTTCGCGCCGGTTGCGGTCGAGCTCTGCAAGCGCTACGGCATAGACCCGATCCAGATGGGCCTCGTCATGGTGATTTGCAACCAGATCGGCGCCGTGTCTCCCCCAACCGCGCCGCTCCTTTTCGTCACGACTAACATCGCGCGCACTACGCTCGACGACACGACGCGCCATGTGTGGCCGTTTTTCGCGGCGGAATGTCTCGCGCTCGTCGTCGTGATTTTCGTGCCCGG
>DASRIR010000366.1:0-15991 GCA_035649875.1 Burkholderiales bacterium
TGAGCGCCATGCGCCACCTCGAGGCGAACGCCGAGCTGACGCGCCGCAAGTACGGCATCGACGTGGAGGTGCGCATAATGGCGGTGCCGGAGAGCTGGGTGCCGCCGGCGGCGGGCACGTTCCAGAAGGAAGTGATGAACGCGCTCGCCGATCTCGGCGAGAAGATGGGCGCCGATCCGGCGAGCTGGAGCAGCGGGGTGCCGGACTAGCGGCTACCAGCTCGCGTTCACGAAGAGCATCGGCCCCTCGAAAGCCTGGCGGAAGCTCGCCGTCGCCCGGTCGCCCTCGATCTCCGCGCGGATGAAGAGGCTGCGGTAGCTGACGCCGAAACCGACGTGGCGAAACGGCTGGTAAAGCACATCGAGCCCGAGGCTGGTCAGGCCGCCGTCAAATTTGTCGTATGCCAGGGAAAAGCGGTCGAGCCGGGTACCGAGCGCCCAGCGGTCGGTCAGGGCGAACTGGGCGTAGAGGCTAAGCACGGGCAACGGCGCGAGCACATCCTCGCCGTCCCCGCCGCCCGTGGGGGTGCTCAGCCTCACGTCGTACGAAGCCATGTGCAGCCCCAGGCCGGCGCCGAGTTCCTTGTCGACGGTGCGAAAGAACGAGTACCCCGCCGAGACCCGAAAGTCGGAGAAATTGAACTTGCTCGAAATGGTCGTGTTGATCGGGAATACCTGGTCGCCCCACTCGATCTGGCGGTCGATCACGCGGTCGCTGCTGCGGTTCATCTCGAAGTACTCGGCCTCGACCCGCCAGCGGTGGTTGATGCGCCAGCGACCGAAGAAGCTCGGCACCGTCTTGGAGCGGTCCATGTCGAGCGAGCTCTCGAAATCGAGGCTCACGCCGGCACCGGTCGTGTTCGAGCGGAGCTGCGCCTGCGTGGTGGTCTTGGGGAAGAACACGCCGAGGCCCAAGAAGTAGCGGTCGTTGAGCGCGGGGTGGACGGGAGGTTCGGCCTGCGCGTGCGCCGCAGCCGCGGCGCCGACCAGTACAAGAGCGAGAGCAATGAGGGGCTTTTTCATAGTAGCCGTTCTTTCTATTGGGGTGAGGGATAGAAAGCCGATCCACAGCCGGCGCAGCAATCCTGCGCCCGGCCAGAACGTGAGTCAACAGCGGTGCGCGCGACGCACGGCGTGAACCATCGCTCGATGGTAGCGCGGCCGTGTGTCAGACGATGTGGGACCAAAGTCCAATAACCCAGTGCCCAACGGCGCAGATCTCCGTCTACGCTATGTTACGTACCGCACATTACGCGAAGACGGCCCCGGATATGCTAAGCCGCACGGTGGGGGTCGTGCTCAAGCGCCACTTCTGGGGTCGCGGGCGCGACACAGACGGATAAAGCGTATGCCTTTCGGCGTACGCAAAAAACGTGTAGCGTCCGGAGCCGTGGACACTCCCTGCGTACGCGTCGTCGATGACGATGCTGCAGTCCTGAGGTCGCTCGACCGCCTGTTACGCTCGGCAGGCTTCGCGGTTCGCACCTTTTCGTCCGCGCAGAACTTCCTGCAGCTACACGACGGCAGCGCGCCCGGCTGCGTGGTGCTCGACCTCTCGATGCCCGGCCTCGACGGCCTGGAGCTGCAGCAGGCGCTGGCGCGCGCCGGCGACCCCTGCCCGGTGATCTTCATCACGGGCTTCGGCGACGTGCCGACCAGCGTGCGCGCGATGAAGGCCGGCGCGGTCGATTTCCTCACCAAGCCGTTCGACCGCGAGCAGCTGCTCGCCGCGGTGCGCATCGCGATCGACAAGGACCGCACCGCCCGCGCCGCGCGCGCCGCGTCCTCGTCGGTCGGCGTGCGCGTGGCGACGCTCACGCCGCGCGAGCTGCAGGTGATGGCGCACGTGGTGGCCGGCCACCTCAACAAGCAGATCGCGGCCGGGCTCGGCATCGCCGAGAAGACGGTGAAAGTGCACCGCGCGCGCGTCATGAGGAAGATGGGCGCCGGCTCGGTGGCCGAGCTCGTGACTATGGTTTCTTCGGCTCGAACTTAGTGGCTGCCGCGCGGCGCGCTTCCAGCGTCTCGAGCTGCAGCGTGTAGGCGATGTAGTACTTGTAGACGTTGCGCACGTAAACCACCGTTTCCTGGCCGACGCGGCGCGCGACGACCAGCTCCACGTTGTTGAACCAGACATTCGGGTCGAGGCCCTTGGTCGCCGCCTCGGCACGCAGGTTGGCGATGCGCCCCGAGCCGGCGTTGTAGGCCGCGATCGCGAACAGCGTCCGGTTCTGCTCGTCGAGCCCCTCGGTATCGAGGTGGCGGTCGTAGATCTGGCGCAGGTACTTGAAGCCGCCGTGTACGTTGGGCTCGGCTTTGGTGATGTCGCCCACCTTGAGCGAGCGGGCAGTCTCGGGCATGAGCTGCATGATGCCGATCGCGCCCACATGGCTGCGCGCGTTCTGGTCGAGCCGCGACTCCTGGTAGCCGAGCGCCGCGACCATCAGGTAGTCGAAGCTGTAGCGAGACCCGTATTTGCGAAACAGCGCGATCGTCTGCTCGAAGCGCTTCCAGTCGGCTTCGGCGGTGGCGTTGCGCAGGCGCTTGAGGTAGGCGGGGTAGCTCTTCATCCGGGCCGCGTGCGAGCCGGGATGGGTGCGGATGAACTGGTTCACCAGCGCCTCGAGCTTCGGGCTTCCTTTGCGGAACGCCCAGCCTGTGGTGCCCGCGTCCGAAAGCGGCAGGTCGGGCCGCGGCTTGATCTTCGGCAGCAGGCGCGCCCAGGCCACCGCCTTCCAGTCGTCGACCACGATCAGCCTGAGCAGCCCGACCGCCAGCATGTCCATCATGTCCTCGTCCTCGAGCGCCTCGGGCACGAGGGTGAGCGTCATCTGCGGCTTGTCCAGCGCGCGGAAACGGCGGTTGAGCCGCGTAAGGCTGTCGTGATAGCTCGACGAGCGGCGCACGTGCACCTCGTGGCCGGCCAGATCGTCGACATTCGCGAGCGCCGGAGACGCCGGCCCGGTCACCACGATCTCGAAGACCTCCCGGGTGGCCGGGATCGAGAAGTCGATGCGCTTTGCGCGCTCGGGCGTGATGGTGAGGTTGCCGACGGCGAGGTCGCCCGTGCCTTGCAGGAGTCCCGGAATTAGCTCCTCGCGCGTGGTGGGCAGCGCCGCTACGGTGATCGGCCGGGTCTTCAGCTTGTGCTTCTTGTTGAGAAAAGTCTCGAAGTCCTTGAGCGCGTCGGCCAGCAGGCCGCGCTGCGCGCCCTTGTCGTTGAAATAGAGCGTCCGCGAGTAGGGCACGAGCACCCGCACGGTACGCCGCTCGAACATGCCGTCAAAGTCGCCGCTCCAAGCCTGCAGCTCGGGCTCGAGCGCAGTCACCGTCTTCTGCGCATTCGCCGAGAAGGCGAGAAGCAGCAATGGGACCAAGGTCCAATTGCCCGGGCGAGGCCGGGTGACTCTAATTGGCCACGAAAGGAGACTACAACCCATGAAGCGCACCATACTCGCCGCTGCCTTGCTTGTCCCGACACTGGTCCTCGCCCAGCCCAAGGCCGCGGTCGTCACCGACCAGGTCGAGGCCGTGGTTACCGTCACCAAGGTCGACCCCAAGGCGCGCACCGTCACCGTGCGCGGGCCGCGCGGCAATTTGCACACGCTCACCGTGCCGAAGGAGTCGCAGAACCTCGACCAGGTCAAGCCCGGCGACCGCTTCAAGATCACCTATGCCGAGGCGGCGGTCGTGGCGCTCACCAAGGGTGGCGAGCCCGCCGCCTCCGTCGAAGAGAACGTCGAGCTCGCGCCCAAGGGCGCCAAGCCCGGCGGCTACAAGGTGCGCACGATCAAGATGAGCGCCGTGGTCGACGCGATCGACTACAAGAACCGCTACGTCGCGCTGCGCGGACCCAAAGGCAACACGCTCGCGCTGCCGGTCTCCGACGAAGTGAAGAATCTCGAGAGCGTCAAGGTCGGCGACAGGCTCTCGATCGTGTTCACGCAGGGGCTCGCGCTCGAGATGGTGCCGGAGGACAAGCCCAAGAAGCCCGCCGCGAAAAAGAAGGGGTAGGAAACCTGGCATCACTACCCAGCAGGGAGCGTCGCGCGCCTCACCGGATGGCTGCAAGCAACGCGTTCACGCGCTGCGCCACGGTCGCCGATTCGAGCACGCTCATGTGCGTCTCGTTGTAGCCCTCGACGCGCGTCGCGCCCCGCTGCGCGGCATCGCGCAGCTGGCTCGCCACCGTCACCGCGCCGTCGCTCGCCTCGCCAAGAGACATGCCGCCGTCCTGCTTGAAGGTGAAGAGCAGGTAGTGCGGTACGCCGAGCTCCTTTTCGTAGAGCGATTGCAGGTACCTGCTGCCCGGCGACATGTCGATCCACACGCGCACCACGGCAGGCGCGGTCCTCACGCCGAGCGCGGCGGCCTTGTGCCCGTCCCATGGCGTGGCGATCGAGACGAAAAGCGGCACCGCTGCCCTGCCGCCGCCGCCGACGTAGCGCTGGAGAAATCCGCGCGACACGAGGCCGCCCATGCTGTGCGCCACGACCGCGAAGCGCGTGAAGCCGTACTGCAGCTGGAGCTTGCGCATGGTCTGCGTCAGATGGTCGGCAACCGAGGTGAGCGCCGCACCCGACGGGTAGTAGTAGACCCAGGGCTGGAAGCGGCTGCGGTCGAGGCGCTCGATCAGGGGGCTGAAATTCTGCGGCGAGCCGTTGATGCCGTGCACGAAGAGCACCGGGACCTTGGTGCTGTCGTAGGCGCCGAGGAAATAGACCCCGGGATAGCCCTTGAACAGGAAATCGAACGGCCGCCACAGCCCGTCCTCGGCGATCGCGGCGTCGAAGCGCGCATCGGACAGGCTGGCCACCTCGCCCACCGCGGTCACCTGGCCGAGCGAAATGTCGAGCTGCTCGTTGAAGCTGCGCGCCTGCAGCGCCGCGATGTCGATCGTCCCGGCGTATTGCGAGCGGCCCCCGGCCGGGATGCGCAGCACGAGGTCGGTGCGGCGCTCGCCCGGACTGCAGGTCAACGCATCATTCGCCAGGAAAGGCTCGTCGGGCTGGAGCTTCAGGTCGCGGTTCAGGTCCTGGAACGCCGCCAGTCCGTAGCTTCCGGCGCTGGCCCGGAGCTGCCAAAGGCCCGGCCCCTCGAGCACAAAGTGGTCGGCGATCTGCCACTTTTCGCCGACCCGGCGTGCGAGCACCACGATGATCGGCGCCGCGTCCTTGCGCTCTGCTTCCACGCGCCCGCCGATCGAGCAGACGGCGTCGATCTTCTGCTGCTGCTCCTTCACTGCAAGCATGCCGCACGCGGACAGGGCCGCGAGCAGCACCACGCCGAAGAGTCGCTTCATTTTGCCTCCGCAGGCACCCCCAGCTTACCGGGCAACTGGAGAATGCGCTCGTCGGCACGAGGCGCGGTTACGTTCGGGTCAGCTTGCTGCGGGCAGTGCGGAGCACCTGTAATACGCGGCCTGCGCGTCCTTGAAGGCGTTGATATTGATCCCGCCGATGCTGGTCTCCGAGGGCGGCATGATCTGCGCGTAGTTGCCGCCGCGCGCCGCGGCGCCTTCCACCGCGGCGGTGGTGAGACGCTCGGTCGCCGTGACCCGGTTCATGGTGCCGCTCATGCCCCATTCGTGCCGCTCCTGGGCGAGCTTCTGGCAGCCGTATTCCGCCTTGGGCTCGGCCTGGCCTGCCATCACGCGCGCGCCCGAGTTCGTCTTGTAATCCTTCACCGTGAGCTGCCCCATCGTGGAGCATGCCGCGAGCGCGAGCCCCAGCACGGATGCGAGTACGAGTCTTGCCGACATTGGACCCCCCTTTCGTTGTTGTATAAGTCCAGCCAGCTTAGCAACCGGCGCAAAAATCGAACGTGACTTATTGGCTCTTGCTGCTCGCTTTTGTTCCTCTTGTTGCGGGGGCGCAAACCTACCGCTCCAACGAGCATGCATTCCGTGTGGTCCGGGTCGTGGAAGGGCTCGAGCAGCCCTGGTCGCTCGCCTTCCTGCCCGACGGCCGCATGCTGGTGACGGAGAAGGCGGGGCGCCTGCGCGTCATTTCGCAAGGCAAGCTGGACCCCAATCCGGTCGACGGCTTGCCCCAGGTTACGGTGCACGGCCAGGGGGGCCTGCAGGACGTCGTTCCGCATCCGCAGTTCGAAAAGAACCAGCTGGTCTATCTCGCGTATGCCGCGCGCGGCAGCGACGGCGTAGGCACGGAGCTCGCGCGGGGGCGACTCGCCGGCCATCGCCTCGCGGACGTCCAGGTGCTTTTCAGGCAAAGCCCGAAGGGCACGCGCGGCCAGCACTTCGGCGGCCGCATCGTATTCGACCGCCAGGGCTACGTTTATCTGACGCTCGGCGATCGCGGCGAGATGCCGCGCGCCCAGCGCCCGGATGACCATGCCGGCTCGGTGATCCGCCTGCACGACGACGGGCGCGTGCCGAAAGACAATCCGTTCGTCGGCCGCGAAGAGTGGAAGCCCGAGAAGTTCACCCTCGGCAACCGCAACATGCAGGGAGCGGCGCTGCATCCGCAGAGCGGGATGCTCTGGACCCACGAGCATGGCCCGCAGGGCGGCGACGAGGTCAACGTGATCCGCGCCGGAGTGAACTACGGCTGGCCGGTGATCACCTACGGCGCAAACTATGGCACCGGCACGAAGATCGGCGAAGGCACGCGCAAGGAGGGCATGGCGCAGCCGATTCATTACTGGGTGCCGTCGATCGCGCCCTCGGGCATGGCGTTCTACACCGGCGACAAGTTCGCGCGCTGGAAGGGCGACCTCTTCGTCGGCGCGCTGCGCGACCAGATGCTGGTGCGCCTCAGGCTCGACGGCGAGAAGGTGGTGAGCGAGGAGCGCTTGCTGAAGGGCGTCCTGGGACGCATCCGCGACGTGCGCGCGGGACCTGACGGCTTCATCTACGTGCTGACCGACGAGAGCAGCGGAGTGCTCGCGCGTCTCGAGCCCGCGTCCTAGCGCGCCGGTTACATCTCCTTACGCATCGATACACCTGTGCTCGAGGGCGGCTCCTAGACTGGCCGCACCCAATACGAAGGAGCACCGATGAACAAGTCCAAACGCGTCACCCTCGCAACGCTCGCGGGCGGCCTCGCCGCCGCGGCCAGCTTCAGCGCCTTCGGCCAGCGCGGCCACGGCGGCCGGCACGGGCCGATGGATCCCGCGCACCTCGAGGAGCGGCTCGACCGCATGCTCAAGCACCTCTACGTGGAGATCGAAGCCACCGAGGAGCAGAAGCAGCGCCTGGACCCCATCGTCAAGCAGGCCGTGAGGGAGCTGACGCCGCTACGGCAGAATTTGTATGCCGCCCGCCGCGAGGCGATCGGCCTTCTCGGACAGGACCGCGTCGACGCGGCGGCGCTCGAAGCGCTGCGCGCCAAGCAGATGCAGCTCGCCGACGGCGCTTCGCGCACCGTGACGCGTGCGCTGGTCGATGCCTCCGAGGTGCTGAACCCGGCGCAGCGCAAGCAGCTCGCCGCGCACTTCGCCCGTCATCGGGGCCGCTGGCACAGCTAGCCGGCTATTCCGGCTTGATGCCGACCTCGCGCGCAGTTGCGCCCCAGACGTCGAGCTGCTGCTTGAGGATCGCGGTCAGCTCCTCGGGGGTCGAGCTCTTGGCCTCGAACGCGAGCTTGCCGAACGAGGCGCGCACGTCTTCGCGCTTCAGCACCACGGCAAGCTCGCGCGCCAGGCGGTCGACGGCTTCCTTGGGCATGCCCTTCGGCCCGAACACGCCGCCCCACGGCGTGAGGGACATCTTGCCCAGGCCCGCCTCGGCCGCGGTCGGCACCTCGGGCATGAGCGGGCTGCGGTTCGGAAACATGGCGGCGAGCGCGCGCAGCTTTCCTTCCTTCACCTGCGGAGCGGCAGTGCCGGGTGTGGCGAACGCCATCTGCACCCGGCCGCCGAGCAGGTCGACGATCAGCGGACCGTCACCCTTGTAAGGTACGTGCACCATTTCGAGCTTCTCGAGCTGCGCGAGCTGCGCACCGAAAAGCTGCGCGGTGCTGTTGCCCGAGCCATAGTTGATCTTGCCGGGATTGGCGCGCACGTAGGCAATCAGCTCGCTCACCGATTTTGCCGGCACGCTCGGGTGGCTGAAGAGAAAGAAGCCGAAGTACCCGACGAAAGACACCGGCGTGAAGTCGGTGAGCGGGTTGTACGGCGGGTTCTTGCGCGTGACCGGCACCCAGTTGAAGGCGGTGTTAGTGGCGTAAAAGATGGTGTATCCGTCGGGCGCGGCCTTCATCACCGCGTCGGCGGCGATCGCGCCATCGGCGCCGGGCCTGGTGTCGATCACGACCGGCTGGCCGAGCGCCTGGCCGAGGGGCGTCGAGAAAATGCGCGCGCCGACCTCGGCCGCGCCGCCCGGCGGGAACGGCACGATCAGGCGGATGGGTTTGTCGGGATACTGTGCGCTCGCGCTGACCGATGCGAGCGCCAATGCCAAGAATGGAAATACCAGCGTCTTGCGCATGCAGAACTCCTCCTCGGTGCGATTCTAAAGCGTTCGCGCGAGCGCCGTCAGCGCGCCGTGGGGCGAGGCGAGCTCCTCCAGCACGGTGAAGTGGTTGCGCCGCGGCAAGGCGCTCGCCTTCGTTTTCAGGAGTTTCGCGTGGTCCTCCGACTGCCGGCAAAGCTCGGGCAATTCGTCGGCGCCATAGGCGATCAGCAAACGCTTGTCCGTCGGCCCCGGGCTGTTGCGCCGGGCCTCGGCCTCGTCGAGCCGGAGCTTCTCGTTCACATAGCAAAGCCGCATCGGCTCCAGGTCGTAGAGCCCGCTGATCGCGAGGCCGCCCTTCACCGCGGGATGGCTCATCGCCATCGCCGTGAGATGGCCGCCGGCAGACCAGCCCGATACGAAGAGCCGATTCGCATCGCCGCCAACCATGGGAATACTTTCCTTTAACCAACTCAGCGCCGCGTGGATCTCGGCAACGATGCCGTCGAGCCGCTTCTGCGGCGCGAGCGTGTAGCCGACGAGCGCGACGTTGATGCCCCAGGCGAGCGCTCCCTCGGCGACGAACGAGAACACCTCTTTCGAGCGGTTCTGCCAGTAACCGCCGTGGATGAACGCGAGCACCGGGCCGTCGCGCCGCGCGGGGAAGTAGTCGATGCGATTGCGCGCGTCGTTTCCGTAGCGCAGGTCCATCCCTTCCGGGTGCGCGGCGCGCAGTGTTGCGCTGCGCGCTTCCCAGCCGGCGACGATCTGCGCGCTGTCCTTGACCGCCGCGGCGTTGTTGTACGCCGCGTCGAGCGCCGCCCGGTCCATCCCGCGATACGAAAGGGGCGCCATACGGGAGGAAGTCTACCGGCTTTACTGCTAGATTCTGCGCATGAAGAAGTCTGCGTCACTCGCCGGGTCGGTTTACGAGCAGCTCAAGTCCGACATCTTCGAGTTCCGCCTGCTTCCCGGCAGCCGTTTTTCCGAGAACGAGGTTGCGCACCGCGCGCGCGTGTCGCGCACGCCGGTGCGCGAGGCGCTGTTCCGGCTGGAGCGCGAAGGTTATCTGCAGGTGCATGCCAAGAGCGGATGGAGCGTGCGGGCGCTCGACTTCGAGCAGCTCGACCACCTCTACGACCTGCGGGTCGTGCTGGAGGGCGCGGCGGTCGAAAAGCTGTGCGCGAGCGATCCGAAAGCGGCGCTCGCCGGGCTCGGCAACATCTGGCTAGTGCCGCCGCGCCGGCGGCTCAGCGACGGCGCGCGCGTGGCGCGCCTCGACGAGGAGTTCCACTCGAAGCTGGTCGCCGCAGCCGGCAATCCCGAGCTGGCGAGGGTCCACCAGTCGATCACCGAGCGCATCCGCATCGTGCGGCGGCTCGACTTCACGCATCCCGAACGGATCGTCTACACCTATCTTGAGCACGGCCAGATCCTGCGCGCCATTCTCGCGCGCAAGGCGGGACGCGCACTGCAGCTGCTCAAGTCCCACATCGAAGAGAGCAAGAGCGAGGTGCGCAAGATCAGCCTGCACCGCCTGCATCTCGCCCACCTCGACGCCGCAGCGAAGTAGCCCGGTTACTTCTCCTCCTTGGGCCAGATCAGGTTTAGGAACATCGCGAGCAGGATGCCCATCACGATGCCGTCGGTCACCAGGATGCGCAGCGCCTGCGGGATGACCTCGAACGCGCCCGGCGGCGCCGCCTGGATGCCCAGGCCGACGCCGAGCGAGGCGGCGAGGATCACCGCGTCGCGCCGCGAGGTCATGTTGCGGCCGATGATGTCGACCCCGACCGACGCCACCATGCCGAACATGAAGAGCAGCACGCCGCCGAGCACCGCGTTCGGCATCAGCGCGATGATCGCGCCGACCTTCGGCACCAGCGCCATGAGAATGAGGAACGCGCCGCCGAAGGCCACCACGAAGCGGCTGCCCACGCCGGTGAGCGAGATCACGCCGATGTTCTGCGAGTACGAGGTGAGCGCCATGCCGCCGAACAGTGCCGACAGGCTCGAGCCGATGCCGTCGTTCGCCACGGCGCCGCGAATGCGCCAGCCCTCGGCGGGCACGCCGACGATGCGCGACACCGCCAGCGTGTGACCGGTGGTCTCGACCGCGGTGGCGAAGAAGCACACCACCACCGTGAGCACGGCGATCATCCCGGGCCACTGCAGCCCGCCGAACGGGAACGGCTGCGGCACCGTCACCCAGTCGGCGCGCGCCACCGAGCCGAGGTCGATCAGGCCGAAGGCCGCCGACACCAGGTAGCCGATCACCATGGTGATGAAAAGCGACAGCGCGCGCACGAAGCCGGTGGAGAAGCGCGTGATCACGATGATCAGCACGATCATCAGCGCCGCCAGGCCGAGCGTCAGCGGCTTGCCGAACGCTGGCGTGTTGAGGCCGGTCGCCACGTTGATGCCGATCTTCATCAGGCCGGTGCCGATCAGCAGGATGGTGGTGCCGGTGACGATCGGCGGGAAGAAGCGGTGCAGCTTGCCGATGAGCGGGCTCCAGGCGAACTGCACCAGGCCGCCGATCATCAGCGCGGTCATCGCCGCGGCCAGGCTAACTTCCTTGGAGATCGCGACGATCGGGCCGATGAAGATGTAGAACACCCCCATCACGATCGGCAGGCGCGGGCCGATGAAGCCCAAGCCGAGCGCCGAGATCATGGTGGCGACGCCGCAGCCGATCATCGTGCCCGAGACCATCAGGATGCGCGTCTCCTCGGGCAGGTTGAGCAGCCGCCCGACGATCAGCGGGCCGCCGACCATCGCGGTGAACATCACGAGGACGTGCTGGATGCCGAAGAGGGAGGTCTTGACGACCCCCGGGTAGTCGTTCAGCTCGAAGTCGAGCTTGGTGAACCCGCGATCGGCGCCGTGCGCTCCATGGTCCGCGTGCGCCGGCGGGGCTGCCGCCGGTGTAGCCGCTGCGTGATTGGCCATCGCTATCCTCCCTTGATGAATTGCCGCCAGCTTCCCAGGCTGGTGATGTCGCGAGCGCCGCGCGTCGCATGACTCTCGCAAAGAAACCCCTTAACCTGCTGACCGTCCTCGAGCGTCACCGTGCCGATCCCCAGCGGCGCCGGGATGCCCTCGACGAAGCCGCCGAACGCGCTCGCCGGCACGTCCCACACCTCGACGTCGATCGCGCCGCCGGTGTCCGCGCGCACCATTCCCGGGCGCGGCGGCGCAAAGTCGGTCAGCGCGTACAGCCGGTACTGCGGCGCGGTGCGGCACCTGCGCGCGAGCCGCGCGCCGCGCTCGGTAAGCTGGTGGTTGAGCGGCAGTCCCGACATATGGGCGCCGCAAACTGCGACCCGGATCAGGTTCTGATCCTTGAAAGGCTGCTCTCCATCCAGCACCGGTAACGGCAGGCCGGTCGCCCCGAGCGTCGTCACCATCGCGCGCTGCGCGATGTCGCCCAGCACGCACAGCGCGTCATCCGAAAACGCGGGCGCGGCAAGGGTCACGCCGAACGGCAGCCCATCGCGCTGGAAGCCCGCCGGCACCGCGATCGCGGCGAGATCCAGCAGGTTCATGAAGTTGGTGTAGTAGCCGAGGTTGCTGTTGAGGCGTACCGGGTCGGCTTCGACTTCGGCGATGCGGTAGATCGAGCCGGCGGTCGGCGTCAGCAGGACGTCGATCGCGTTCCACACCGGTGCGGTCGTGCGCCGCAGGTCCTGCAGCCGGTAGTACGCAGAGAACGCGTCGATCGCGCTGTGGCGCGTCGCGCCGCCGATGATCGCGCGCGTCACCGGGTGCAGCGCCTCGGGCTGGCGCTCGATGAACTCGCGGATCGCGACGTAGCGCTCGGCGACCCACGGTCCCTCGTAGAGCAGGCGCGCGGTCTCGAGGAACGGCGCGAAATCGATGCGCACCTCTTCGCCGCCCAGCTCTCTGATTTTTCTTACGAAGAGATTGAAAAGCCCGGGCGCGTCGGAGTTGCCGAAGAACGCGAGCTGGTCCTCGCGCGGCACCCCCACGCGGCAGCCGGCAAAGCTGCGCGGCATGGCGCGCGTCGGTGGCGCGGCGGGGCGCGAGAACGGGTCGCGCGCGTCGAAGCCGCGCGCCACCTGCAGCACGTGGGCCGCTTCCGCCGCGGTGAGCGCGAAGATCGAGACGCAGTCGAGCGAACGGCACGCCGGCACCACGCCGCGAGTGCTGACCAGCCCCCGCGTCGGCTTAAGGCCGGCAAGGTTGTTGAACGCCGCCGGCACGCGGCCGGAGCCCGCGGTGTCGGTGCCCAGGCTGAAGCTGACGAGCCCGGCCGCGACCGTGACCGCGGAGCCCGAGCTCGAGCCGCCGGGGACATACTCGGGATTGAAGGTATTGCGCGGGATGCCGTAGGGGGTGCGCACGCCCACCAGCCCGGTGGCGAACTGGTCGAGGTTGGTCTTGCCGACCAGGATCGCGCCCGCCGCGAGCAGGCGCTCGACGACGGTGGCGTTCTCCCGGGAGACATAGCTGAACTGCGGGCAGGCCGCCGTCGTGGGGAGCCCGGCGGCGTCGATGTTGTCCTTGATCGCGAACGGGATGCCGTAGAGCGGCAGCTCGGCGGGCGCGCGGCGCTCGAGCTCCGCGGCGCGAGCCTGGAGCACGTCGCGCGAGAGGCGATGAATCCAGGCCGGGTCGTCGCCGCGGCGCGCGATGCGCTCCAGCACGCCTGCGACCACCTGCGAGGGCCGCAGCTTGCCGGACCGATAGCGCGCGCCGAGCGAGACGAGATCGAGCGCGTCGGCGGCTTGCAGCACCGCGCGAGCATACCCTAGTATACAAGCCTGTGTACATCCACCGGGTGCTGCCCAACCTGTACCGCGACTCGGTGTCGCTGATGCAGCTCTCGGCGACGCTCGGCAGGCTGCCGGGTGTCGAGCAGGTGTCGGCGGTGATGGCGACACCGGCGAACCTCGAGCTGCTACGCGCGGCGGGGCTGATGGACGGCGCGGTCGCGGCGAGCCCGAACGACCTGCTGGTCGCGCTGCGCGGAAAATCGTCGGCCGCACTGGAGGCGGCGATGGCCGCGGCGCTCGATGCACTGGAGAAGCCCCCGGCGCAGGCCGCAAGCGGCGGGCCCGCGCGCGAGCCGCCGCGCAGCCTGCAGATGGGCCTCGCGCAGGTGCCGGAGGCGAACCTCGCGCTCGTTTCGGTGCCGGGCGAATATGCCGCCGCGGAAGCGATGAAGGCGCTGCGCCTCGGCCTGAACGTCATGCTCTTCAGCGACAACGTCTCGCTTGCCGAGGAAGTTTCCCTGAAAAAATATGCCAGGGAACGCGAGCTTCTCGTCATGGGCCCCGACTGCGGCACGGCGATCATCGACGGCATTCCGCTCGGCTTCGCCAACGCGGTGCGACGCGGTGCGATCGGCGTGGTGGGCGCCTCCGGCACCGGCACGCAGCAGGTGACGAGCCTGGTGCATCGCCGCGGCGCCGGCATCTCGCATGCGATCGGCACTGGCGGTCACGACCTGCACCAGGAAGTCGGCGGCATCACCATGCTGCACGGACTGAAGCTGCTCGCGCGCGACCCGGAAACCCGCGTGATCGTGCTGATCTCCAAACCGCCGGCGCCCGGCGTGGCGAAGCAGGTGCTCGACGCAGCGCGCCGTGCCGGCAAGCCGGTAGTGGTCAACTTCGTCGGCGGCGCCGAGGCGGCGAGCGGCGCGAATCTCTACCCGGTCCAGACGCTCGAGGAAGCGGCGATGGCTGCGGTGGCGCTCGCCGCCGGGAAACGGCCGGCGCGTGCCGCAACTTCCCGTGTAGCGGCACCGAAAAGCAAACTCAGGAAAGAGCAGCGCTACATTCGCGGACTCTACAGCGGCGGCACGTTCTGCTATGAGGCGTCCTACCTGCTCGGCGATGCCTGGTCGAACGCGCCGGTCGACCCGGCGCGCAAGATGAAGGACGCGTGGAAGTCGCTCGGCGACACCGTGGTCGACCTCGGCGACGACGTATTCACGCGCGGCCGGCCGCACCCGATGATCGACCACCGGTTGCGCAACGAGCGCCTGCTCGCCGAGGCGGCCGACCCCCAGGTCGCAGTGATCCTGTTCGACGTGGTGCTCGGCTACGGCTCGCATCCCGACCCGGCGGCCGAGATGGTTCCGATCCTGCTCAAGGCGAAGAAGAACCGCTCGATCGCGTTCGTCGGTTCGGTGTGCGGCACCGACGAGGACCCGCAGGGGCTCGAGCGCCAGGAAGCGGCGCTGCGCAAGGCCGGCGTGGTGCTCGCCGAAAGCAACGCGCGCGCGGTGCGGCTTGCCGCGGCGATCGCGAGGCGCCGCGCATGAGCGCGCTCTTCGCCACGCCGCTCTCGGTGCTGAACGTCGGCCTCGCCTCGTTCGCCGACGCCATCGTGCAGCGGGGCGGCGCCGCCACCCGGATCGAATGGGCGCCGCCGGCGAACGGCGATGCCGCTGTGGGTAGCGCGCTTGCGCGCCTCGTCAACGAGGCGAAAGTGGAGAGCGCCAACGCGCAGGCCGCCGAGCGCTACCTCGCCGCGCAGCCGCGCCTCGAGGGCATCGGCATCGCGCGCGAGGTCGTGCCGGGCATGGGCGAGCGCATGATCCTGCACGCCGGCCCGCCGATCGCGTGGGCGCGCATGTGCGGGCCGATGCAGGGCGCGATCGTGGGTGCGATCCTGTACGAAGGCTGGGCGGACGACGCGGCGAAAGCGCGCGCCATGGCCGAGAACGGCGACATCGCGTTCGAGCCCTGCCACCACCATGCCGCGGTCGGCCCGATGGCGGGCATTCTCAGCCCGTCGATGCCGGTGTGGATGGTGCGCAATGCGACGCACGGCAACCGCAGCTTCAGCAATCTCAACGAGGGCCTGGGCAAGGTGCTGCGCTTCGGCGCCAACGGGCCGGAAGTCATTGCGCGCCTGAAGTGGATGGAGAAAACCCTCGCGCCGACGCTCAGAGCCGGGCTGGAGCTGCTGAAAGACCTGGAAATCAAGCCCCTGATGGCGCAGGCGCTGCACATGGGCGACGAGTTGCACAACCGCAACGCTGCCGCCTCCGGCTTGTTGTTCAAGCGTTTGACATTGTCATTGCTCGGCTCGAAACTCGACGGCGGTGCGATCAAACGCGCGCTCACGTTCGTAGCCGGCAACGACCACTTCTTCCTCAACCTGTCGATGGCGGCTTGCAAGTCGATGTCGGACGCGGCTCATGGCGTGCCCGGAAGCAGCATGGTCACGGTGATGACGCGCAACGGCGTCAACTTCGGCATCCGCCTGAGCGGCACCGGCGACAAATGGTTCCAGGCGCCAGCCAATCCGGTCAACGGACTCTACTTCCCCGGCTATACGATTGAGGACGCCGCGGCAGATCTGGGCGACTCTGCGATCACAGAGACCAATGGGCTTGGTGGATTCGCGATGGCCGCGTCCCCCGCCATCGTTCAATTCGTCGGCGGCACGCCAGCGGACGCCACCGCCAACAGCCGTCGAATGCTCTCGATCACCTTGGGAACCAACCCAGCGTTCACGCTGCCAGCACTCAATTTCGGCGGTACCCCGGCGGGGATCGACGCACGGCTGGTCGTGGATGCTGGAATTCTGCCGATCATCA
>DASRIR010000367.1:0-8214 GCA_035649875.1 Burkholderiales bacterium
CCCGCGGTCGACTCGGCTGCGTTTGGCCGCCGACTCCTCGATGCCGGGCGCAGCGAGGACTTGCGTGATTGCACGTGGGCGGCGGCGAACAGCCTGCGCATCGAAGCCGGTTACGTGCTCTTCGACCGCGAAGTCGACGGCCGCGCGAATCCGCGCGAACTCGGACTGGAGCGGCTCGCCATGGGAAGAACGTTCCCAATGACGCGACGTTTGGTCGGCCTCGAGATCCTCGCCGAAGCCGATGGCGACAATTACCCGCTCGCGCAGCTCACGAGCGAATGCTTCTCGCCGACACTTCGCAAGCAAATCGCGCTGGGCTTCGTCGCTCCGGGCATCGCCGACGGCGCGCACGTACGCGCCGGCGCATGGCTCGCCCGCGTTGCGCGGCTGCCGTTCTACGACCCGGAGCGGCGCCGGCCGCGCGCTGCGCCGCTCTAAATAGTAGGGCCCGCTGTGCGGGTCGCCGCCGCGACGCAGTTCTCGAGCAGCATCGCGATCGTCATCGGGCCCACCCCTCCAGGCACGGGCGTGATCGACCCGGCGACCTTGCTGGCGGCCGCAAAATCGACGTCGCCGGCGAGCGACCCGTCGGAAAGACGGTTCACGCCAACGTCGATCACACATGCGCCGGGCTTGACCATCTCGCCCGTGACGAGCCTGGCGCGGCCGACGGCGGCGACCAGAATGTCGGCCTCGCGCGCGACCGCGCCGAGCCTTGCCGTCTTCGAGTGGCATACCGTGACGGTCGCGTCGCGCTGCAGGAGCAGGAGCGCGAGCGGCTTGCCGACGATATTTGAGCGGCCGATGACGACGGCGTGGCGCCCGGCCAGCGGAACGCCGGCGTGCTCGATCAGCCGCATCACGCCCGCTGGCGTGCACGGCACAACCCCGGGCCGGCCGGCGACCAGCGCTCCGAGGTTCTCCGGGTGGAAGCCGTCTACGTCCTTCGCGGGCGCGATGGTCTCGAGGATCCGCGTCGCATTCATCTGCGCCGGCAGCGGCAGCTGCACAAGGATGCCGTGGACCGAGCGGTCGGAATTCAGCGCCGCGAGCCGTCCGAGGATTTCGATCTCGGATGCCGACCCCGGATACTCGAAAAGCCAAGAGCGCACGCCCGTCTCCTCGCACGCGCGTACCTTGTTGCGCACGTACACGCGCGAGGCCGGATCGTCGCCTGCCAGAACGACGGCCAAGCCGGGTCGCACGCCGCGGTCGGTGAGCATGGCCACTTTGCGCGCGATTTCGCTGCGGATGCCCGCGGCGAGCGCCTTGCCGTCGATGATCACGCCTGTACGCCGCGCAGCCCCGCCAGCACGAAAAGCAGCATGCTCGCGCCCATGACGCCGTAGCCCGCCCAATTCATCGCTTTTCCGGCCTTCTCGCCGACGTATCCGCGCAGTTGCAGGAATGACGCGCCGGTGCAAAGCAGCGCGCCCGCGACCGCGAGCGCTACCACCACCGGCTTCGAGAACACGACCTCCATCAGGTCCGCGGCGCGCGCTTGAGATACGCGTCGACGAAATCCGCGGCCGCCTTGGAGCCGCGCGAAAACGAGCGCATCGCCTCGGCATGCAGGATCGAGAGCGCGTGCTTCTTGATGTCGTTGGCGCGGTCGCTCTCGAAAAGGTCGAGCAGCTTGCGCGGCCGCGGCAGGTCAACCTCGATGGTCGCGCGCACCTGAGTCGGGATATTCGACATGACGAAGATGCGGTCGGCGAGAAACACGGCCTCGTCGATGTCGGTGGTGACGAAAAAGTTGGTGCGGCGGTTTTCTTCGTAGAGCCGCGAGTAGTACTCCCACATCAGCTCCTTGGTCATGGCGTCGAGACCGCGGAAAGGCTCGTCGAGGATCATGACCTTCGGGTTGTTGATCATGGCGCGCGCGAGCTCCGCGCGCCGCTGCATGCCGCCCGAGAGCTGGCCGGGATATTTGTCGCGGAATTCCTGAAGCCCGACCTTGGCGAGCAGGAACTCGCCGAACGCGAGGCTCTCGCGAGTCAGCTCGCCGCGCGCGCGCGGGCCGTAGAGGATGTTCTGCCACGTCGTCATCCACGGGAAAAGCGCGGTCTCCTGGAACACAACCAGGCGGTCGCGGCTCGGCTCGGCCACGGGCGCGCCGTCGAGGAGGATGCGGCCGTCGGTGGGCTGCTCGAAGCCGGCGAGCAGCCGGATGAGCGTGCTCTTGCCGCAGCCCGACGGCCCGACCATGACGGTGAGTTTGGCGCGCTCGATCTTGAACGAGCAGTGCTGCACCACGTCCTTGCGAAAGTGCATCGCGCCATAAGACTTGGTGACGCCCTCGACGAGGATCTCGCCCGGGACGATCCTGGGCCTTATCGCTGTCTCAGCCATGGGGTCGCATAGCGGCCGCCCCAGCGGAGCAGCTCGCTCGAAACGAAGCCGGCAATGCCGATGGAGATCATCCCGACCACGATCTGCTCATAGGAGCCGCCGACATAGGAGTTCCAGATGAAGAAGCCCAGGCCTCCACCCACGCCGGCCTGCTGGCTGCCGCCACCCGAGATCATCTCGGCCGCCACTACGACTTCCCAGGTGATGCCCATGCCGACCGCCGAACCGACGACGATAGAGGGCAAAGTGCCGGGCAGGATGACGCGGCGGAAGATGTCCCAGCGGGACGACCCCATCGACTGCGCCGCCTGGAAGTAGCGCACGTCGATCGAGCGCGCGCCGCCGAGCACGTTGATCACGATCGTATAGAAGGCGCCGAGGAAAGTGATGAATGTGATCGCGAGCTCCTGCGTCGGCCAGAAGATGATCGATGCCGGCACCCAGGCGAGGGGCGGGATCGGCCGCAGCACCTCGAACACCGGGAAGCCGATGCCGTTCGCCACTCTGCTCACCGCGAGCGCCAAGCCGAACGGTATGCCGATGATCATCGCCGCGACGAAGCCGCTGAGCACGCGGAACAAGCTCATGTACCAGCTCTGCCAGTAGCCGGGCTGGTCAAGCACCGCGAGCCACGCCTCGAGCACGCCGGAGGGCGCGGGCACTGCGCCGATCCAAGGCAGGTAATCCTTCTTGAAGCCCATCGCGCCGAGCAGCTCCTTGAACGGCGTGAAGAATTCCGGCGCCATCCACTGCTTGGAGCGCGCACCGAGCTCCCAAAGCGCGAGGAACACCACAATAGAGACGGCGCCGCGCCAGAACGCCGGGCTGGTGACGAGCTTCCTCATCCTTCCTTTTCTCCTGCCTGGAACGCCTTCAGCGCCTCTTCGTGCACCGCGTCGTTGGTTTCCTCGATCAGCTCGCGGAAGCGTTTCGACGTCAGCACGGCGTAGTCGCGTGGATGCGGAATATCGACGTTCAGCACCTTCTTCGGCTTGCAGGGGCGCGTGGTCATGATCGCCACGCGATGGCCAAGGAAGATGGCCTCCTCGAGATCGTGCGTGATGAAGAAAATGGTCACTTTGTTCTTGTAGTAGATCTCGAGCAACGCCTCGTGCATCACGCTCTTTGTCAGCGAATCGAGCGCGCGGTACGGCTCGTCGAGCAGCAGCACTTTGGGCTCGTTCATGAGCGCGCGCACGATCTCGACGCGCCGCCGCATGCCCGAGGAAACTTCGCCGGGATAGTTGTGCTCCACGCCCGTAAGACCTGCGTCGGCCATCATGGCGCGGCCCTTGGCAAGCGCCTGCTTGCGCGAGAGCCTGCCCTGCATCACCGGGCCGAACACCACGTTCTCGAGATTCGACTTCCAGGGGAAGAGCGCGCCGTTCTGGAACACCACGATGCGGTCGGGGCCGGGCTCGGACTTCGGCCGCTCCGTCGAGCAGAGCACCTCCCCGTCCATGAGGATGCGCCCCGCGGTGATCTCGTGGAAGCCTGCGATGGCGTTGAGGAGCGTGGTCTTGCCGCAACCCGATGGGCCGACGATCATGCAGATCTCGCCGGCCTCGATGTCGAGCGAGCAGTGGTCGACGGCCATCACCGCCGCGCCTTCGGGGTCGTAAACCTTGACGACGTCCTGGATCGAAATCTGCCCGCGGCTCATCGTTCCTGCAGCGCGAGCTCGCGCACGCGCCACTCCATCAGCCAGTCGCCGGCGATGCGCACCAGCGCGCTCGTCACGTAGCCGACTACGCCCAGCGTGACCATGCCGATCACGATGGTCGGGTAGCGCACCATCACATAGGACGTGTTGATCACGTAGCCCAAGCCGTACTGGCCGGACACCATCTCCGCGGCGACCAGCGAGAACCACGAGACGCCGATCGAGATCTGCAGGCCGGTGAAGATGAAGGGCAGCGATCCGGGAATGATGACGTGGCGGAAGGTCTGCCAGCGGTTCGCCCCCAGGCAGTTGGCGGCGCGGATGTACGACTCGTCGATCGACTCGACGCCCAACATGGTGTTGAGCGCCGTGGCGAAAAACGAGGCGAGGAACGCGAGGTACACGACCGCGGACTCCGTGGCGATGAACATCACGATCGCGAGCGGCACCCAGGCGAGGATCGGGATCGGGCGCAGCATCTCGAACACGGGGAACACGTATTCCTTGAACTTGCGCGACCAGCCGAGCAGCAGCCCGAAGCTCACGCCGAGCACGGTGGCAAGGAAGAAGGCCTTCGTCACGCGCCAGACGGAAACGATGATGTGCTGGTAGTACTCCTCGGTATAGATCGACAAGCCGTAGGTCGGCGATGGCGCTAGCCATTCCTTGACCACCGTAGTCACACCGGGCATCTCGCGGAAGCGCGGCAGCTTCCAGACCTCGACCGCGAAGTACCAGAACCCCAGGAAAAGCGCGAAGCCGATCAGCATGAGATAGGGGCGCGGGCTCTTTGCCCAGAGCGACAGCCGGTACATCGTGAGCCCGAGGGTGGACATCTCCTCGGTGAGCGGACCGGAGAGCCGCCGTACGTGCATCAGCGTCGCCGGCAGCGCAAACTCGCGCTGCATCATGGCGGCGAAGCGTTCCATTACGCGGCCGCCCTCGAGGGGCTCGGACTCGAGCAGCGCCACGAGCGACTCGGTGTCGATGCGCAGGACTTCGGTGGGCTCGCTCGCCGTCACCGTGGCGAGGCGCCGGGTCTGCCCGAGAAGCAGTCCTGCCCAGCCGAACACCCCGCCGCGCGCGAGCCGCTTCAGCGGGTCGCGCGCGCCGACCTGCGCAGGGAAGGCGTGCTCGACCCGGCCCGAGAGCACGACGAAGATGTCGTCGGCCTTGTCGCCGGCGCTGTAGATGCGCGCGCCGCCCGCGAAGCGCGCCGGGCGGCCGAGCGCGGCGATACGCGCGAGCAGCGTTTCGCGGGCGTCCGCGAAAGGCGTGCTCGCCCGCAGGGCGGCCAACACATCGTCGGCCGCCCCCATCCCCAGTGCTGCTGCCATCCGGTTACTGCGGCGCCTGCGACGCTGGCAGCGCCTTCACCTGCCCGATCGGCGCCTTGAGGCCGCGCTCCTTCAGCACCTCCTCGCTCCACTTCGCGTCGATGGCTTCGGCGCGCACTTGCGGCGTGTTGATGCTCTTGATCGAATGCAGGAACGTGGCGGCGCGGCTGATGAGCTCGCGTGCCTCGGGCGTGAAGGTGAAGTGCATGATGTTGCGCACCTCGCCGCCGCCCGCGTTGTCGGCATGGCGGCCGTAGAGCGAGGTCCACAGTACCTTCTCGGAGAACCCGGTGGTCTGCTCCTTGGCCATCTTGATGACCTCGGGCGCGTTCTTCGGGTCGGCGATGAAGAGCTGGGCGTCGAGCTCGGCCTGCAGCCAGGCTTTCACGACATCGGGCCGCGAGCGGATCAGGTCGTAGCGCATGCCGAGCAGGCCGCCGTCGTTCTCCTGCACGCTCTTGCCGGTGGCGATGAGGCGCGCGAGCCCGTCGCCCACCAGGCGCGAGGTGGTCGGCTCCCACATCACCGCGGCGTCGAGCTTGCCGGCGCGGAAGTTCGAAGTGATGACCTCGATGTTCTGGTTGAGGTACTCCTTCGGCTGGATGTTGAACTTCTTGAACGTGGCTTGCGCGAAACGGTCGGTGCAGCTTCCCTTGGGCACGGCCACCGTCTTGCCATGGAGCCAGCGGATCGCTTCCTGGTCGCTCGTGAACTGCGGCGCGTCATTGCGCACGAGGAACGCGTTGCATTGGTCCCAGGCGAGGCCGAGCACGCCGACCAGGCGAATATCCGCAACCTCGGTCTTGGTGGTGGACACGATGCCCGGCATGTCGCCGTAGTAGCCGATATGCTGCTTGCCGGCGAGCATGTTGTTCACGATGATCGCGCCCTGCAGGCCGATCTGGAATTCCACCGTCGAGCCCTTCGGCAGGTACTTCTCGTAGAACTTCTTGCCGCGCATCACCACGCCCGACCACGCCTGCGTGTAGTAGGGCTGGTAGCCCACCGTGAGGTTCACGGGCGAGCCCGGCTTGCCATAGTCGATGTCCGCAGCGAACGCGCCGGTACTCAATAACGCTGCTATCGCCAAGAAATGCCGCCGTTTCATGACTGTCTCCTCTCCTCGGTTGATCGTCAGTTTCCTCTTTACCTTGCTCCGGATGATGCGAGATAACGCGCGATCAGCGCCGCGAGCCGGCGCATGACCGTAAACCCCGCCGCGGCATCGCCTTCGAGCAGGCGCAGCGCGGCCCTGCCGTTGATGCGCAGGACGCACGACGGCTCGAGGCAGCGGGCGCTCGCGATACGCGCCGGCGTGCTCTCGAGCAGCGCGGCCCAGCCGAAGACCTCGCCTTTCCTCAGCATAAAGCCGCCGGGCGCGGCGCGGTCGCCGCGCCCGAGCAGGAACTCGACCCTTCCGGAGTCAAGCACGAAAAAATCCTCGGCGGGGTCGCCCGGCCGGTACAGGACCGCCCCGGCGTCGTGGCTTTCGCGCTGCGCGAGGCCCGCGAGCTTCTCCAGGATCGCGGGCCCGAGCCCGTTGAAGAGCTCGCCCACGTCGAGCGCTCCGCCGCCGGCCGCGAGGTAAAGCGCGTCGCCCTCGCGCTCCAGCGGGTAGCGCTGCAGAGGGGCTTCGGCGATGCCGAGCGGCGCGCCGCTGCGCACGTCCCATTGCCACAGGTGCATGTGGCATGTCAGCGTCTGGCCGTCGAACAAGCCCTCACACAGCGGCACGTCCTGGTGCGGGCACATGGCCTGGAAGCCGATAAACTCGCCGCCGGCGTTCGCCACGACGAGCTT
The DNA here is from genome assembly GCA_035649875.1 of Burkholderiales bacterium. GTDB lineage: Bacteria > Pseudomonadota > Gammaproteobacteria > Burkholderiales > SG8-39 > SCGC-AG-212-J23. Next base: position 7,153 of record DASRIR010000367.1, read on the forward strand.
GAGGCCGTCGGCCTCGCACTCCTTCAAGCTGTTTTCGGGCACCTCGGCCACGCGGCAGACCATGCGCTTCGCCATCAGCTGAATTTGTCGTAGCGGATGTTGTCGGTGGTGAGCTTTGCGTCCAGCAGCAAGACGCGGATTGCCGCGTCCACCGCCGGCGGCGGGCCCGCCACGTACGCACGCACGTTCTGGTATTTGCCGGCCATGGCGCGCTTCGCCACCTCGTGCACGAGGCCCTTCTCGAAGCGCAGGTTCGGCCACGCGTGACGCGATGGCACGTCCTCCTCCGAGAGCGCAACCGTCACCTGCGCCTTCGACTGGTTCAGTTCGTCGAGAAAAAAGGCGTCGTTCATCGTGCGCACGCCGAAGAACACCCAGGCCGTGTGCCTGGAGAAGTAGTGCGCGGCATCGGCGCGCGCGAGGATGGACATCATGCCCGCGATACCCGAGCCTCCGGCGATGCATAGCAGGTTCTTGGCCAACGCCGGTTCGAACGTCGCCTTGCCGAGCGGGCCGAACACTTCCAGGCGCGCTCCGTCGCGGTTCGCGCCGAACAACCAATCCGAGAATGCGCCATCGGCCTTCTTCTTCACGACGAACTCCAGCGTGCGCGCGCCGCGCTCGTAGTTGCACATGGAATAGGCGCGAAAGCCGGGCACCCCGCCGGCGGCGACGAGCGTGAACTGGCCGGCGTCGAAGTCGCAAGGCCGCTCGAGCTCGACGGCGAATGCCGTCACGTCGTGCGTCAAGGCGCGCACTCTGCGTACCGTGCCGCTGCGCGGCTGCGGCACGCACGCGCCCGGCTCCAGCGGATAGACGAACTTCGACACTTCGAGGGTCAGCGCTTCGTTCGCCGCGCACTGGCACATCAGGACCTCGCCCGCCTGCTTGAGGTACTTCTTTCCCGGCGCGTCGGGCCAGCGCTCGCCGACCCGGCCGGAAAGCAGCTTGGCCTTGCACGTGCCGCAGGTCCCCGTCGCGCACTCGTAGGGGAGCTCAATGCCCGCGCGCAAGCCTGCGTAGAGCACAGGCTCGCCGGGCAGGGCGTCGAACTCGAAGCCG
>DASRIR010000368.1:0-23048 GCA_035649875.1 Burkholderiales bacterium
CTGCTCGACGCCCGCGGCTTCGTTCTCGCCGGCGGCGATGACGCCGTTCTGGATCGCGTTGTACACCTCGTTGTAGGCGATGACGGTCGGCGCCATGCCCGCGGCCTGGAAGGTCTTGCTCCAGATCGGCGCGCCCTGCACGCGGACCTTGAGCGCCTTGATCTCGGCGAGGTTCTTGACCGGCTTGTTGACGAAGATGTTGCGCGTGCCGCCCCCGGCATAGCCGATGAGCATGACGTCGGCCTTCTGCGCGATCTCGTCGGCTACCGGCTTCAGGATGTCGGCGTCAAGCACCTTGTTCCAGTGCGCCAGGTCTCTAAACAGGAACGGCGCGTCGATGAACGGCGCGGCCTTGGAGAAGGTCGACATGTGCGCCGGCGACACGATCGCGTAGTCCACCGCCTTGCCCTGCGCCATGTACTCGAAGTACTGCTTCTCGAGGCCGAGCTCGCTGTTCTTGTGCAGCACGAAATTGACAGACTTGCCGCCGGAGTACTTCTTCATCAGCTCCTCGAACTTCACCATCGCCTTGGTGAAGGCGTGGTCGTCGTTGAACTGCGAGGCGCCGTGAAGGGTTTGACCCCAGGCGGGGAAAGCAAGCGCTGCAACCGCAGCAGCAAAAGCAAACTTCTTCATGATCCTCTCTCCTCCTTGATGGTGATACGCCACAGTGTACGCGGGTCCGCGGGATCGGTGAGCGTCGCCGAGTGCAAAAGCGCGGCGTTGTCCCAGATCACCACGTCCCCGACGCCGTATTTGAGTCTCAGCTGGTACTTGTCCTGCGTCGCGTGGCGCTTGAGCTCGTCCAGCAGCTCGCGCGCCTCGTCCTCAGGCATGCCCTCTACGCCGAACGAGCTGCCCGACACTGCGTAGAGCGCGGTGCGGCCAGTAACAGGGTGCTTGCGTGCGATCCGGTGCCGCACCCAGGTCATTTTCTCCTCCTGCTCGGCGCTTAGTACGGAGGCGACGGTGCGCGAGCCCTTGTCGAGATCATCGCGGTTGCCGTAGTGATGCAACGCAACAAGGTTTTCAATTCTTCGTTTCATGCTTGAACTGAGGCCGTCGTAGGCGGCGTACTGATCGGCGAACAGCGTGTCGCCACCCTTGCTCGGTACCTGGCGCGAGTACAGCATCGTGCAGCGCGCCGGCACGTCGAGATACGAATAATCGGTGTGGAAGTAGGTGCCGGCGTCGGCCAGGCCGATGGGCTTTCCGTCCTTCTGCACGTTGGACAGGATCAGGATGTCCGGATACCCCGGGTAGTGGAACTGGTCGATCACGTGCGGCTCGGGTCGGCCGAAGCGCTTCGCAAATTGGAGATAATTTTCCGCAGACAGGTCCACGCCCCGGAACACCAGCACCTGGGCGGCGAAGAACGCCTGCCAGATGTCCTGGAACGGCGCGCCGAAATCGTCGGCCTCGGCGCCGAAGCTGCCGAGGTTCTTCAGCCGCATCCGTGCGTCCCGAGCAATTGCTTCATGCGCGCGCACGCGAGCGGCGGATCGGCGAGTAGTCCCGCCGTATCGGCGAGGCGGAAGAGCTCCGCCAGGTGCAGTACGTTGCGCGCCGACTGCTGGCCGCCGACCATCACGAAGTGATCCTGGTGGCCGTTCAGCCACGCCATGAACACCACGCCCGTCTTGTAGAAGCGCGTCGGCGCGCAGAAGATATGGCGCGAGAGAGGCACCGTCGGTGCGAGCGCTTCGTGGTACGCGCTCTTCTCATTACGGCTCAAATGGGAAAGAGCCTGCGAAGCCGCGGGGGCAATCGCATCGAAGATTCCCAGCAGCGCGTGCGAGTAGCTCTGCGCGTCGCCCTCGATCAGCTCGGCGAAGTTGAAGTCGTCGCCGGTGTACATGCGCACACCGCTGGGCAGCTTGCGCCGCATGTCGATTTCCTTTTGCTTGTCGAGCAACGAGATCTTGATCCCGTCAATCTTGCCCCGGTTTTTTTCAAGGATCGAAAGGCACGTCTCCATCGCGGCGGAATGGTCCTTCTGTCCCCAGTAACCCTCGAGCGCCGGGTCGAACATCTCGCCGAGCCAGTGGATGATCACCGGCTGGCGCACCTGCGAAAGGATGCGGTCGTAGACCTTGGCGTAGTCCTCGGGCGATTTCGCGCACGCGGCAAGCGCGCGGCTCGCCATCAAAATGATGCGGCCGCCGAGCTTCTCGATCGCGGCGCACTGCTCCTCGTAGGCGGCGATCACGCCGTCCAGGTTGGTGTTCGAGACGTGATCGGTACCGGCTCCCGACCAGATTTCGGCACCGTGGATGCCTTTCGCCGCGCCCAGCGAGCGACGAATCAGCTCCAGCGAGTTCGCCCAGTCGAGGCCCATGCCGCGCTGCGCGGTATCCATCGCCTCGGCGACGCCGAAGCCCCAGGTCCACAGGTGCCGCCGGTACGCGAGCGTCGCCTCCCAGTCGATCGCGGCCTCGAGCCACGGCTCCTTCGTCGACAGCGGGTCGGCCACCACGTGCGCTGCGGCGAGCGCCTTGCGCGTGAACGCGTTCTGGGGCTTCTCGAACCGGCGGGGTTCGCGCACGGCGTAGTCTTCCATGCGATTGCCGCGCGGCAGCTTGATGCTGAGAATCGTGTCGCGTTTCATGACTTGAGCCTCGGAACGTCCAGCCACTTCTTCTGCTTCCAGCTCTTCAGGCCGAGCTCGGCGAGCTGCACGCCTTTCGCGCCTTCGAGCAAATTCCAGCGGAAGGGACCCTCGCCGGCCACGTGCTTTAGGAAGAGCTCCCACTGCGCCTTGAACGCATTGTCGTAGTTCTCGTCGGGGACTTCTTCCCAGCCGGCGAAGAAATCGATCGGCTGAGGGATATCCGGATTCCACACCGGCTTCGGCGTCTTGTCGTAGCTCTGGAGCAGGCATTTGCGCAGGCCGGCGACCGCGCTGCCTTGCGTGCCGTCGACCTGGAGCGTGAGGAGGTCGTCGCGCCGCACGCGCACGTCCCAGGAGGAATTGAAGTGCGCGATCACGCCGCCGGCGAGCTGGAAAGTCGCGTAGGCCGCGTCGTCCGCGGTCGCCTTGTACTTCTTGCCGTTCTCGTCCCAGCGGTGGGGGATGTGCGTGGCGCCGAGGCAGCTCACCGCTTTCACTTCGCCGAACAGGTTGTCGAGCACATAGCGCCAGTGGCACAGCATGTCGAGGATGATGCCGCCGCCGTCTTGCTTGCGGTAGTTCCAGGACGGCCGCTGTGCCGGTACCCGGTCTCCTTCGAACACCCAGTAGCCGAACTCGCCGCGCACCGAGAGGATCCGGCCGAAAAAGCCCTGATCACGGAGCTTTTGCAGCTTGAGCAAGCCGGGCAGCCACAGCTTGTCCTGCACCACGCCGTGCTTCACGCGCGCCTTCTTCGCCGCGGCGTAGAGGTCCCTCGACTCGGCAAGCGTCATCGACACCGGCTTCTCGCAGTAGACATGCTTGCCGGCCGCGATCGCCTTTTTAAGCAGCTTCGGCCGCAGCTGGGTCGATGCCGCGTCGAAGAAGATCTCGTCTTTTGAAAGAAGCGCCTTGTCCAGGTCGACCGTCCAGCGCCCTACGCCGTGCTTGCGCGCCAGCTCCTCGATCTTCGCGGGGTTGCGGCCGACCAGGACCGGGTCCGGCATGACGCGCGAGCCGTCCTTCAGCGCCACCCCGCCCTGCTTGCGGATCTCGAGGATCGAGCGGATGAGGTGCTGGTTCATGCCCATGCGCCCGGTGACGCCATGCATGATGATGCCGATGCGCTTTTCGTTCAATTCATTCTCCTCATTGCATCCCAGTCGGGCATGGCGCGGCTCGCGTAGCCCGGACAGTCAAGCGACTTCATGTGGATGGTGCCCTGCTCGATGCGCAGCCGCACCGCGCCGTGGCTGCGCTCGTAAAGATCGCCGTGCGCCTTCAGGAAGCGCTCCTGCTCGCTCGCCGGCAGGCCGGCCATGCCGTTCACGTAGTGATGACCGTTGCGCTCGACGTGCGTGAGGCCGAGCATCGACACCAAGGCGAGATCCTGCTGCAGGGCGAGCCCGGCCTGGATGGTGAGATCCTCCCCGCTCATGAAGTAGCCGTCGCCCCACGCGGCGCAGCGCGCGGCGTTGATCAGCGACTTGTAGATGCCCTTGCAGGTCTTGGAGGAAACCCCCTGGTAACCGAGGGCCTTCGCGCGCGGGAACGCGTCGAGCGAATCGTCCGACTCGTCGATGATCACCGGCTTTGCGGAGGTGAGCAGCTTCATCCGTGCCTCGCGCTCGGTCTGGCCACCACCCTGGCGCGCCATATCCGACTGCCGGCCGAAGCGCTCGCCGAAGCGCGGGATTTCGACTGAGGAGAGCGCATTTTGCCGCTTGATCGGTTGCTCGATGAACACGACGCTCGAAGCGAGCCGCTCGAGCCTCGGCTGCGCCTTGACCGCCTGCCACAGCTCCACCACGCCCGCGACGTCCTCGAATTGCTCATTGCCGTCGAGCGAGGCGTGGTAAGGCTCGGGTATGCGATCCAGCACGGCAGCGATCGCGCCCAGCCGCTCGACATCCGCCTTCGCATCGCCGCCGACCTTCAGCTTGAACCAGCGGTGCCCGTAGCGCGCGATGACTTCTTCGAGCGTTTCCGGCAGTCCATCGTTGACCCGCCGCTTGAGGTCCGACGCCGTAATCGGATCCACCAGTCCGACGGTATGGCGCGCGGCGATCCGCTCTTGCGGTCTCAGGCCGCTCAGGAAGCGCGGCAGATCCAGGCCCTCGAAGGTCATTCGTGGCACGTTTTGCCTTACCGCTTCATAAAACGAAATGCCGAGCGCGCAACAGAGCGCGTCGAGCAGCGCGCGGTCGATGAGCGCCGGACCGTAGTTCTCGACCAGTCCGACGGTCGGCCGCGAATGGCCATACGCAGTGTCGGTTCCTGAATCGAGGTACTGATCCCGCGCGGTGCGCATTGACGCGCGCAACTGTTCGAAATTGTCCTCGTTGCTGAGCGCGGGGTTCTTGTCGAACCACTTCGGCGCCAGCAGCTCGGCGGCGGTGCCTTGGGCCTCGCGCCCGTCCTCCAGGCGGATGCGCGCGCGCGCGAAAGCCTGCGGCGACTCGGTGAGCGTGACGACACCGAAGCGGAACGGCATGCGCAGGCGCACGTCGCGCTCGAAGAAGTCGATTGCCCGGATCGAAAACTTCACGCCTCGAGCGCCTCCAGGATTCCCTTGATGTAGCCGATGGCGCGGGCCGCAGCGCCGGGGCCGTCGGGCACGTAGTCGAACGGCTCGACCGCGACGTCGCCGCGGTAGCCGTTCTTCTTCAGGGCAGCGAAAAGCGGCGCAAAGCGCTGCTCGCCCTGCCCGGGACCGCGGCGGTTGCGGTCGTTGACCTGCACGTGCGCGATCACGCCCTTCGGCAGCCAGCGATCGATGAGCGCGTTGAGCGGCTCCTTCTCCATGCGCCCCGCGGAGCTGCAATCGACCATGGTCTTGATCGACGGCGAGCCGATTTCCGCCACCAGGCGCGCCGCTTCCTCGAGCGTATTGATGAGCGGCGTCTGCTCTGACGAAAGCGGCTCGATGCAGTACACGACTCCCGCCTTCTGCGCGCGCTCGGCGACCGCGGCAAAGCAGTCCTTCGCGCGCGCCATCGCCGCCGCGCGCGTCTCGCCCGCCTCGACGCGCCGCTGCTGCGGCGACCCGTGCACGAGGTACTTGCCGCCGAGCTCGGCGCACAGGTCGATGAGCGAGCACATCACATCGACGGTGCGCTGCCGGGTGGTTTCGTCCTTACTGCTGATCGAAAGGCCGCCGGGCTTGATCAGCAGCCAGTGCAGGCCGGTCACCGCGATGCCGGCATCTTCCGCCGCCGCGCGCGCCGCGGCGATGCGGGCGGCGCCCATGCGATGCGGCTCCTCGGACAGGGTGTAAGGGGCGATCTCCAGCCCCTCGTAGCCGAGTTTGGCCGCGTACTCGCATTGCTGCGGGAACGGCATCGGGGCGATGACTTCGTTGCACAGAGCGATTCTCATGCTCCGCTTCTCATCCTTTTCGCCATGCTTTGCGCGCGTACATGAACACGGTGAAGAGCACGACCGCGCAAAGCAGGGCGCTGATCGGCCGGGTGAAGAACGGCGCGAGCGAACCGTCGGACAGCACCAGCCCGCGGCGCAGGCTCTTGTCGACGATGTCGCCGAGCACCAGGCCAAGCACGAAGGGCGCCATCGGGTAGCCGAGCTTGCGCAGCACGAAGCCGGCGAGGCCGACCGCGAGCATGATCCAGACATCGAACAGGCGCGAGGCGATCGAGTACGAGCCTACGGTGCACAGCACGAAGATGATGGGCATGATGATCGAGCGCGGCACCTGGATGATCTTGAGGAGCGGCCGCACCATGAACAGGCCGAAGAACAGGATCGCGAGCGTGGCGAAGAGCGTCATCGTCACCACGTCGTAGACGAACTGCGGCTGGTTCACCATCAGCATCGGCCCGGGCTGCACGCCGTGGATGATCATCGCCGCCATCAGCACCGCGGCGGGCGCCGAGCCGGGGATCGCGAGCGCGAGCGCTGGGATGATGCCGCCGGGAATCGAGGCGTTGTCGCCGGTCTCGGCGGCGATCAGGCCCTCGACCGAGCCCTTGCCGAACTGCTCGCGCTCCGGGCTCGCGCGCTTCGCGGCGGCGTAGGACGACCACGCGGCCATGTCCTCGCCCACGCCAGGCAGGATGCCGACATAGACGCCGATCACCCCCGAGCGCAGCACGGTTTTCCAGTAACGGAACACATCCTGGATGCGCGGCAGCACCGAGTCGACGCTGTTTACCACCGGCTTCGCCTGCGGCGCGGTCAGCACCATGAGGATCTCGGCGAAACCGAACGCGCCGATCAGCGCCGGGATGAGCGAAATGCCCCCCGCGAGGTCGTTCGAGCCGAAGGTGAAGCGGTTGAAGGCGTGGATTCCCTCCTGCCCGATCTGCGCCGCGAACAGTCCCACGAAGCCCATGATCCAGCCCTTGAGCGCGTCGTCGCCGGTAAGGCTGCCGGTCATCATCACGCCGAACACGCCCAGCCAGAAGAACTCGAACGCCCCGAAGGACAACGCGACCTCGCCCAGGCTCGGCGTGAAGAGCGCCAGGCAAGCCACGCCGAAGAGCGAGCCGACCACCGAGCCGGTGGTGGCGATTCCCATCGCGCGGCCGGCCTGGCCCTTCTGCGCCAGCGCGAAGCCGTCGAGGCAGGCGGCGGCATTGGCGGCGGTACCGGGAATGTTGAGCAGGATCGCGGTGCGGCTGCCGCCGTAGATCGCGCCGACGTACACGCAGATCAGGATCAGGATGGCGTCGTTCGGCGCCATCTTGATCGTGAGCGTGGTCATGAGCGCGATGCCCAGCGTCGCCGAGAGGCCGGGCATGCAGCCGATCAGGATGCCGACCAGGGTCGCGCCGAGCGTGTAGACAATCGGCCAGAAGGCGGCAAAGGCGCCGATCGATCTCCCCAGAGCCGCCAGGCCTTCCATTCACGGCAGCCTGATCAGAAAGAGTTCCTGGAACACGAGTGCGATCGCCAGGCCGGCGCCCAGTCCGACCGAGACCGCGACGGCGCCCAGCCGGCGCAACTCTCCTTTCGCTTTGCGTTCCCGGTACTGCAGCGTCCAGATCATCACCGCGACGAAGACCCAGGCCGCGAGCCAGAACGGCAGCCCGTGACCCACCAGGCCCGCCGCGAAGCCGAGGCAGATCCCGAGCGGCAGCAGCACTCGCCGCCATTCCACGGTTTCCAGGAGTTCCTTCCTTCCACGGACTAGCATCGCGACGCCGAGCAAGACGATGAAGATGCCCAGGATCCCCGGAAGCAACCCCGGCGCCGAGAAAGGCTTGACGCCGAGGTTGACCAGGCGGTCCATGCTCCACGAGGCGTAGAAGATCGCCGCTCCTACGGCGATCCAGAACGCGCCCTGCACGGTGTCGCTCTTCATTCCGGCTTCGGGATTCCCACCGTATCGGGCGAAACCTTGGTCTTGCCGCCCGCATGCAGCAGCCAGGCATTCGCCTGCACCGCCGGCAGCGCGGCTTTCTGCGCGTCCTGGCCCGACATCGGCGCGAACAGCGCGCCGCGGCTGGTGGCGTACTTCTTGAGCGCCTCGGAGCGCATGATGTGGTCGCCCCAGATGCGGTCGAGCGTCGCGACGACCTGCGGCGGCACGCCCTTGGGAACGAAGACGCCGAAGTAGTTGGTCGGGATCTTCATTCCCGGCACGCTCTGGGTAATCGCGTCGATCCTGCCGTGGCCCTCGATCTCGAGCGGCTTGTCGGCCACCGCCGCGAGCGGGCGCAGGCGCTTGCCGCGAATCATCTCGGCTTGCTCCACCGCCAGTTGCGTCGTGACCTGAGTCTCGCCCGAGACCGTGGCGACGACCGCGGGGTTGCCGCCGTCGTACGTGACGTGGCGATATTTCACGCCGGTGGCGCGCGCGATCGCCTCCATCGCGTTGTGGCCGCCCGACGTCACGCCGGCGGTGGCGACGGTGATCTCGCCCGGCTTCGCCCTCATCGCGTCGAGCAGATCCTTCATCGTCTTGTAGGGCGTGTTCGGATTCACGCTGACCAGCGGCACGTTCGCCACGCTCAGGAAAAGGTGCCAATCGGTGATGTTCGTCTCCAGCATGCCGAGCACGCGGTAGACGCCGAGGTCCTGCGCCGCCCCTGCGGTCCAGGTGTGGCCGTCCTTGGGCGCGTCGAGCGCGTTCTTGGTGCCGATCGCGCCGGACGCGCCCGGCTGGTTGACGATCACCACCTTCTGGCCGAGGTGCTTCTCGAGCTCGGCCGCGGTGATGCGCGTCACCTGGTCGGTCGAGCCGCCCGCCGCCCAGGGCACGATGATGGTCACCGGCTTCGACGGCTTCCAATTTTGCGAATAGGCCGGGACCGCCGCAAGTGCGCCGGCCAGCAACAGCAACAACCTCCTCATGCTTACCTCCTCAGTGCGTTAAGAATCATGTCCGAGATGTGCCGCGCGCGCCCCGCGAGAGCGCGCGGCGCCATCAGGTCGCGCCCGAAAATGCGCGACAGCGTGTAGCGGTTGCTGAGATAGAAATAGCCCTCGCCGGCGATCGAGATGTAGAGCTGCACGGGATCCACGCCCTTGCGGAACAGGCCCTGGCGCTCGCCCCGCCGCAGCACGTCCCCCAGCATGGCGACGAGGTGCGAGTGCATCTCGCGCACGCGGCGCGAGCGGCGCACGTGGCGCCCCTGGTGCAGGTTCTCGCTGTTCAGGAGCGTCATGAACTCGGGGTGGTCGAGAAAGTATTTCCAGGTGAAACCGACCAGGCGACGCACCGCCCCGCGCGGATCGAGGTGCTCCAGCCTGAGCGTGCGCTCGGCGTTGCGGATATGCGCGTAGCGCGCTTCGAGCGCCGCGAGGAACAGCCCGTCCTTGTCGCCGAAGTAGTAGTACAGCATGCGCTTGTTCGCCCCCGCGCGCTCGGCAATCCGGTCCACCCGCGCGCCCCCCAGCCCGTAGCGCGCGAATTCGGCGGTCGCAGACGCCAGGATGCTGCCGCGCGTGCGCGCGGGATCGCGCCCGTTGCTTTTTCTTACGACAGCCATCGCTCCAGATTGGCGCGCACGAAGGCGTCGTCTGCGAGGTCGCCGTGCTCGCGGTAAACGCGGTCGATCTCCTCGGCTTGTCCCGGCGACAGGCGTTCGTTCGGGTCGAGGCACCAGGTCCCCTCGAGCAACCCCTGGCGGCGCAGCACCTCGTGGCAGCCCGGGATGCAGCCGGCGAAGTGGTTGGCGACGTCGAAGAACGCGCTGTTGCAGTCGGTGATGCGGGAATCGAGGGCCAAGTCGACTTTTCCAGTTTGAATTCTCTTGAATAGATCAACGGCGGTCTTGGTCCATACGCCCCAGTGGCCCAGCAGCCCGCCGACGATGCGCACGCGCACTTCGTCTCCATCCCTTTTGATCGAAAAAGGCACCGCCAGGTCGAGCAGGATGTGGTCGTCGTTGCCGGTGTAGAGCGCGACGCGCTGCTCGGCGCGCGCCGCGACCACGCCGCGCACCACGTCGAGCGTGCGATAGCGGTCGAACGGCGCGATCTTGATCGCGATCACGTTGTCGATCGCGGCGAAGCGCCGCCAGAACGCCGCGGGCAACGGGATGCCGCCGACCGCGGGCTGCAGGTAGAAGCCGACGAGGGCGATCTCCTTCGCCACGGCGGCGCAATGCTCGACCAGCTCGTCGAGCGAAGCGCCCTTCATCGCACCGAGCGAGAGCATGCCGGCGTGGTAGCCGAGGCCGCGCGCGATCTGCGCCTCCTTTTTCGCCTGGGCCGTCTTGCCGACCAGGCCGGCGATCAGCGGCACGCGGCCCCGGGATTCTTCAAGAGAAATCCTCAATACTTCCTCGTATAAACCGGCTTCTCTGATGGCGAACTGGGTGGCGTGCACGCCGACGGCGAGGCCGCCCGCGCCGGCGTCGAGGTAGTAGCGCGTGAGCGCGCGCTGGCGGCGCCAGTCGAGCTTGCGGCCCGCGTCGAGCGCGAGCAGGTGCGCGGGAATGACCGTCCCGCGCCGAAGGAGCGCCTGCGCTTCGTCGTGGTACATCGGGGGTTTTAACCGGCTGGTTACTTTAGCCGAGTTCCGGCCCGGCAACCAGAAATACCTTGCTCGTGTCCCCCGGCGCCGCGGCCGTCCCGTGCACCATGCGCGTGAACGGGCGCTGCTCGGCGAGTCCGGCCGGCGCGAGCGCGGCATGATCTGTTAGATCCAGATACATCGGGCCGCCCGACCGCGCGAGCACGGTTTCGAGCAGCATGCGGGCCGCCTCGGCATTGCGCGCCACCAGCGGTCCGATCTGCGTGGCTTCGCGGCCCTCGCGAGCGAGAATGAATCCCTCGCGCTCGACCACCAGCGCGCGATCCGGCAGCCTGCCGGCCAGCGAACGCAACAGCGCCTCGCGCGTGCCGCCGAACGCGGCGCGATCGAGCTCGAGGATCCAGGGCCAGTCGCTGGCGCGCAGACCGCGCACGCTCGACTGCGCGGGCAGCAGCGCTTTCCGCTGCACGACGAAACGCTTGAAGCCCCATGCGTCGCGAAAGCCTTCCTGCCGGTAGACCTCGCGGCCGGCCGGGGTCGCGTCCAGCACCGGCGTCAGGTTCGCGCGCGCGAGCGCCGCCAGCGCGATGCGCAGAAGCCGCGTCGCGTAACCCTTTCGGCGATGCCCCGGCAGGACGAGCACCATGCTGATCCACGCGAAGCTTCCATACGGGATGACCAGCGTCGAGGCGGCGAGCGTGCCGTCGCGCAGCTCGAGGCCCCAGCCTTCGCCGAGCTCGAGCATGAGGCGCCAGTCGGCGGCGTTCTGGTTCCAGCCCGCCGCCGCGGAAAGCGCGACGCAGCCGGCGAGGTGATCGGCGCCGAGCCGGACCTCAGTAACGCCCATCGCGGGTGTCGAAGTGGGTCGGCCGGCCCAGGCTTTCGCCGCCGCGCGACACCCAGTCAGCGACCCAGTCGATCATCTGCGCGAGCGGCACGCGCGGCGCGCCAAAGGCCTTCATCGCCTCGGTCGTGTCGATCAGCCACGCGGTCGGCGCTTCATTTCCCGCGAGCCTCGCCTTCTTGCCCAGGCGCTTGCCGAACTCACCCGCAAGCCAGCGCACGGAAACCTTCTCCGGCCCGGTGACGTTGATGGGCGAGGCGGGGGTGGTACAGCGCGCGAGGAGCCGCAACGCCTGCTCGTTGGCGTCGCCCTGCCAGATCACGTTCACGTAGCCCATCGCGAGATCGATGGGCTCGTCCTTGAGCACCTTGGAAGCGACGTCGTGCAGCACGCCGTAGCGCATGTCGATCGCATAGGACAGCCGCACCAGCCGCCCGGGCGTGCCGTAGCGCCGCGAGCCGTGCAGGAACATTTGCTCGCGACCGACGCAGGACGTGGTGTAGTCGCCCGGCGGTGGAGTCGTTGGAATGCGTTCCGTCGCGCCGGCTCCAGAGGTCTCTACATAGGGGTACACGCAGGCGGTGGAGAACGCGACGATGCGCGAGTCCCGGTACGCCTCGGCCACCATGTGCGGCACGGCGACATTCATCGCCCAGGTGAGCCACGGCTCGCCGCTCGCGCCGAACTTGTGGCCGGCCATGAACACCACGTTCTTCGGCCGCGGCAGGCGCTCGAGCGCCGCACGATCCAGCAGGTCGCAAGGGATGCATTCCACCCCCTGGCTCTCGAGTTTCTGCTGCAGGATTTTTTCGCTGAACCGGGCAACCCCGATGACGCGCTTCTCCGGCGCGGCGCGCTTGGCCATGCGCGCGAGGGTCGGGCCCATCTTGCCGCCGACGCCGAGCACGATCAGGTCGCCGTCGGCGCGCGCCAGGTCGGCCGCGAGTTCCGGCGTCGGCCGCGTCATGAACTCCTCGAGCGCGCCGACGTCGCTAAAGCTCATCGACGGGTCGTTATTTCTTTAGCGCGTGGCCCCAGCTCTTCTGCCAATCATTGCCGAGGAAATCGGTCTCGCGGCCGTCGGGCTGGAAGAACCTGTTCGGGATCTGGAACATGGCGAGGAACACGCCCCCTTGCGGCCCGGCCCAGGCTTCGTGCCGGCTGCCCGCCGGGCGCCAGACGAATTGCCCGGCCTTGCAGATCCCTTCACCGCAGTGCAACTCCCCGTCCAATACGTACGTCTGCTCGATCTTCACATGCTCGTGGTCCGGCAGCCGCGCGCCCGGCGCCATGCGCATGAGCGCCGTGATCACGCCGCTTTCCTTGTCCACCAGCAAGGTCTTCTGCTCGATCCCTGCGTAGGCGGTCTTTTCCCACGGCATGCTTTCGACGTCGATGAATCTGGAGGCGAGCTCCGCGCGGCGGTTCATGGTTTCAAGTGCTCCCCGACCTTGACGATTTTCATGGTGTTGGTGCCTCCGCTCTTGCCGATCGGCTCGCCGATGGTCAGCACGATCAGGTCGCCTTCCTTCACCACCTTGTTCGCCACCAGCACCTTCTCGGCTTCCTGCAGCAGCTCCTCGCGATCGTGGCCGACGTACTTCACCATCAGCGGAAATACGTCGCGGAACAGCGCGCAGCGGTAGCGCGTCGCGGTCTGCGAAGTGAGCGCGTAGATCGGCACCCCGCAGTTGAGGCGGCTCATCCACAGCGCGGTCGAGCCCGACTCCGTGAGCGAGGCGATGCACTTCACCTTCAAATGGTACGCGGTGAACAGCGCGGCCATCGCGATCGACTGGTCGACGCGCGTGAACACGCGGTCGAGGAAGTCCTGCTCGAGATTGAGCGGCTGGGTCTGCTCGACCTCGCGGCAGATCCGGTCCATGGCCTCGATGACCTCGACCGGGTAGCGACCGCTCGCGGACTCGGCCGACAGCATCACCGCGTCGGTGCCGTCGAGCACCGCGTTCGCCACGTCCGACACTTCCGCGCGCGTCGGCACGGGGCTCGAGATCATCGACTCCATCATCTGGGTGGCGGTGATGGTGAGCTTGTTGTGCTCGCGCGCGAGGCGAATCATCTTCTTCTGCAGCGCCGGCACCGAGGCGTCGCCGACCTCCACCGCGAGGTCGCCACGCGCCACCATGATGCCGTCGGAGCCGCGCATGATGTCGACCAGAGCCTGTTCGCCCACCGCTTCGGCGCGCTCGATCTTCGCGATCAGGAACGCCTTGCCGCCCGCGGCGCGCATCAGCTCGCGCGCCATGTACATGTCGGCGCCGCTCTTCGGGAACGAGACCGCGAGGTAGTCGGACTGCAGCTTGACCGCGGTCTTGATGTCCTCCATGTCCTTCGCGGTCAGCGCCGGCGCGGTCAGGCCGCCGCCCTGGCGGTTGATGCCCTTGTTGTTGGAGAGCACCCCACCGTGCCGCACCAGCGTGTGCACCTCGTCGCCGCGCACGTCGGTAACCTCGAGCACGATCTTGCCGTCGTCGAGCAGCAGCAGCGCGCCGGGCTCCACGTCGCGCGGCAGCTCCTTGTAGTCGAGGCCGGAGCGGTCGCCGTCGCCGATCGCGATCCCGGCGTCGAGGATGAAGCGCGCGCCTTTCTCGAGCGTGACCTTGCCTTCCTTAAACTTGCCGACGCGGATCTTGGGTCCCTGCAGGTCGCACATGATCGCCACCGTGCGCCCGACCTTGGTCGCGATCTCCTTCACCAGCGCGGCGCGCTTGAGATGGTCGTCGGCGCTGCCGTGGGAGAAGTTGAGGCGCACCACGTCGACGCCGGCCCGCACCATGCGCTCGAGCACGGCAGGCTCGCTCGATGCCGGCCCGAGCGTGGCGACGATTTTGGTACTACGCAACATGAGGGAACGTCCGAGAAAGTTTAACCGATCCGTTCACCCTGTGATCCAGCCGCGCTCGAGGATCGTCTCGCCCTGCGCATTGCGCGCCTCGAAGGCAAGGGACGTGCCGTCGGTGGAGGCCAACACGGTCAGCACCGAGGGCATCGGCAACATGCCGGCGAACCGGCAGCGCACGCGGCGCAGCGACCGCGGATCGATGCGGAACGCGCTCAGGACCCTGGACACCGAGAGCGCGAGGGTCGCGGTGCCGTGCAGGATGGTGCCCGGCAGCCCCGCGGCGCGCGCATACGCCACGTCGGTATGGATCGGATTCCAGATGCGCGCGCATTCGGTGTAGGTATGCGCCGCAGTGGCAGCGATCTCGATCTCGCCCACTTTCGGCAGCGCGTTCTTGTGCCGCGGCGGGTCGTCGACCTTTTCAATGGAGCGCTCGCCGCCGTCGAGCTTCACGCCGCGGTAGATCACGCTGAAGTCGGTCGTGGTGACGGGCTGATCGCGGCCGTCGTGCGCGACAAAGCGGAATACCACCAGGGCGCCCGGCCGGCGTTGCGTGGCCGCCACCACCTTTCCCGTAATCCGCAGGACTTCGGTGGTCGGCATGCGGTGGATGGTCAAGTCGTGCTGCGCATGCACCAGACGCGGATCGAGCTGCGCGAGCCCTGCGCGCTCGCGCAGCGCGCGCGTCGCCGGCCACTCGTAGCACACCGGGAACAGCGGGTGCATCGAGACGCCGGCGGCGGTGTCGTAGTAGCGCGCGTCGGTCTCGCCGAGCGCGGCGCTGAAGGCCATGAGCCAGCGCGGCTCGAGGCGCTGCTTGTCGGCCACCTCGCGGCCGACGATATTCGCCGCCGATATCCTCATTTCACTTTCTATGCGCCGATGTGCACCACGAGCTCGCGCCGCGAGCCGCGGCGCCGGTGCTCCCAGAGATAAATCCCCTGCCAGGTGCCCAGCGCGAGCTTGCGCTTGTGGATCGGAATGGAGAGCGAGGTCGCGGTCAGCGCGGCCTTGATGTGCGCCGGCATGTCGTCCGGCCCCTCCGCGTCGTGCTGGTAGAAAGGATCGCCCTCCGGCACCAGCCGGTTCAGCCAGCGCTCGAGGTCGCGCTTCGCACTCGGATCGGCGTTTTCCTGGATCACCAGGCTGGCGGAGGTATGGCGCACGAACAGCGTGCACAAGCCTTCCTCGATTCCCGCGCCGCGCACGGCGGCATCGACCTGCGCGGTGATCTCCTGCAGGCCTTGCCCGGCAGTCTGGAAGACGAGTTCCTTAACCATCCGCGCGCGCCTCGAGCGCCGCGACGGCCGGGAGTTTCTTGCCTTCGAGGAACTCGAGAAACGCGCCGCCGGCGGTGGAGATGTAGTCGATGCGCTTGTCGACCTTGAACTTGTGGATCGCCGCCACGGTATCGCCGCCGCCGGCGATCGAGAACGCGTCGGAGGCTGCCACCGCCTTGGCGAGCGCCTGCGTGCCCTTGGCGAACGGCTCCTTCTCGAACACGCCGACCGGACCGTTCCACACGATGGTGCCGGCGTTCCTGAGCGAGGCGGCGAATGCCTTGGCGGTTTCCGGGCCGATATCCAGGATCGCCTCGTCCTTGGCGACCGCCTCGACCGCCTTGGTCTTGCCGTTTTCGATCACGACGTCGCTCGGCAGCGGCACGGTGGTCTTCTTCATGATGCGCTTGGCCTCGCCCGCGAGGTCGGGCTCGGCGAGCGATTTTCCGATCGGCTTGCCCGCCGCGAGAAGGAACGTGTTGGCAATGCCGCCGCCGACGATCAGGCGGTCGACCTTTTTTGCCAGCTCGCCGAGCACCGTGAGCTTGGTCGACACCTTGGAGCCGCCGACGATCGCGACCAGCGGGCGCTTGGGATCGGCCAGCGCTTTTCCGAGCGCGTCGAGCTCGGCGGCCATGAGCGGGCCGGCGCAAGCCACCTTGGCGAAGCGCGCCACGCCGTGCGTCGTCGCCTCGGCGCGGTGCGCGGTGCCGAAAGCATCGTTCACGTAGACGTCGCAGAGCGCCGCGATCTTGCGCGCCAGGCCCTCGTCGTCCTTCTTCTCGCCCTTGTTGACGCGGCAGTTCTCGAGCATCACCACCTGGCCCGGGGTGACCTCGACGCCGTCGACCCAGTCCCGGATCAACGCCACCCGGGTCTTGAGCAGCTCGCCCAGCCGCTGCGCCACGGGCGCGAGCGAATCCTCGGGCTTGAGCTCGCCCTCGGTGGGCCGGCCCAGGTGGGAAGTGACCATGACGGCTGCGCCCTGGCCGAGCGCATGCTGGATGCCGGGAACGGAGGCGCGGATGCGTGTGTCGTCGCCGATCCGGCCGTCCTCGACCGGCACGTTGAGGTCGCAGCGGATGAATACGCGCTTCCCCCGGAGGTCGACCTCCGACATCCGCTTGAACTTCATCTACTTTGCCGCGACGGCTCCAACCTCGGCGAAGACCGCCGCCACGTCCAGCATTCTGTTGGAGAAGCCCCACTCGTTGTCGTACCACGAGGACACCTTGACCAGCGTGCCGTCGGAGACGCGGGTGAGGGTCGAGTCGAAGATCGAGCTCGCCGGATTATGGTTGAAGTCCGACGAGACCAGCGGCTCGGTGCTGTACTCGAGGATGCCCTTGAGGTCCGCATCGCAGGCCTGCTTCACCGCGCGGTTCACCTCGTCGACCGTGGTCGGCCGCTTGGCGACGAAGGTGAGATCGACGATCGAGACGTTGATGGTCGGCACGCGGATCGAATAGCCGTCGAGCTTGCCGTTCAGGTGCGGCAGCACGAGCCCGACCGCGGCGGCGGCGCCGGTCTTGGTCGGGATCATGTTGTGCCCGGCCGCGCGCGCGCGGCGCAGGTCCTTGTGGAACACGTCGGTTAGCACCTGGTCGTTGGTGAACGAGTGGATGGTATTCATCAGGCCCGAGGACACGCCGATGCGGTCGTCGATCGCCTTCACCAGCGGCGCGAGGCAATTCGTGGTGCACGAGGCGTTTGAAATCACGGTATCCCCCTCTTTGAGAGAGGTATGGTTGACCCCAAAAACTACGGTGCGGTCGACGTCCTTCTCCCCCGGCGCCGAGATCACCACCTTCTTCGCGCCGGCCTGAAGGTGCGCGCCCGCCTTCGCCTTGCTGGTGAAAAGCCCGGTGCACTCGAGGACCACGTCGACGCCGAGTTGGCGCCAGGGAAGCTTGGCGGGGTCGCGTTCCGCCACCACCTTGATGCGGTCGTTGTTGACCACGATGCTGTCGCCGTCGACGCGCACGTTTGCCGGAAAAGGGCCGTGCGCGGTGTCGTACTTCAGGAGGTGCGCGTTGGTCTCGGCGTCGCCGAGATCGTTGATCGCGACGAACTGCAGGCCGTGCTTCTTCTTTCCCTCATAGTGGGCGCGCAGGACCATGCGCCCAATCCTTCCGAATCCGTTGATGGCCACTTTGATCATTGCCTCATCTCTCCTAATAGGCTCCTCACGACTTTCGTGACGTTGTCGGCGGTGAAGCCGAAGTGCTTGAAGACGTCCACCGCCGGCGCCGAGTCGCCGTAGCGGTCGATGCCGACCACCGCGCCCTCGGTGCCGACGTACTTGCGCCAATAGTCGCTGACGCCCGCCTCCACCGCTACCTTTGGGAGTCCTTTCGGCAGCACCGAGTTCCGGTATTCGGCGCCCTGCCGGTCGAACTCGGTGGTGGAAGGCATGGACACCACCCGCACCGGAATCCCGGCCTCGCCGAGCTGCTTCTGGGCGCCCAGCGCGAGCGACACTTCGGAGCCGGTGGCGATGATCACCGCGCGGGGATTTTCCGCATCGGACAGGACATACCCGCCTTTTCCCACGTCGCCGAGCATTTTCCTCTGGACGAAAGGCACGTTCTGCCGAGTGAGCAGCAGCGCGGTCGGACCATTCTTGCGCAGCAGCGCGGCCGCCCAGGCGACCGCGGTCTCGACGGTGTCGCACGGCCGCCAGACTTCCATGTTCGGCATGAGCCGCAGGCTCGCGGCGTGCTCGATCGGCTGGTGCGTCGGCCCGTCCTCGCCCAGGCCGATGGAGTCGTGCGAGAACACGTAGATCGCGCGCACGCCCATGAGGGCGGCGAGGCGCAGGGCGTTGCGCGCGTAGTCCGAAAAGACGAGGAACGTGCCGCCGTAGGGAATCACGCCGCCGTGCAGCGCGAGGCCGTTCATCACCGCGCACATGCCGAACTCGCGCACGCCGTAGAACACGTGGTTTCCGGAGAACGCCCCGGACAGCACCGGCTTGGAGGCCTTGACCATCGTCAGGTTCGAGCCGGTCAGGTCGGCCGAGCCGCCGACCAGCTCCGGCAGCGCCGGCACCAGGGTCTCCAGCACGTTCTGCGACGCCTTGCGCGTGGCGAGGGTTTCGCCCTTGGCGTTGAACGCCGAGATCAGCGCCGAGATCCCTTCCTCGAACTGCTTTGGCAGCTCGCCCGCCATGCGTCGCTCGAACTCCGCGGCATCGTTGGGATAGGCTTCGCGGTAGGCCTTGAGGATCTTGTTCCACTTGCGCTCGCGCCGCTTGCCGTCCTCGCGCGCGTCCCACCCGCGGTACACGGCCTCCGGGATCACGAACGGGGCATGCGGCCAGCCGAGCGCCACGCGCGCGGCGGCGATCTCCTCGGCGCCGAGCGGGGCGCCGTGCGCCGCGCCGGTATTCGCCTTCTTCGGTGCGCCCTTCGCGATGACGGTCTTGGCGATGATCAGGGTCGGGCGGCCTTTCTCGCGCTTGGCCTTCTTGATCGCCTTGTCGACCGCCTCAACGTCGTGGCCGTCGATCGGCCCGACCAGGTGCCAGCCGTAGGCCTCGAAGCGGCGCCGCACGTCGTCGGTGTACCACTGGTGGATCTCGCCCTTGTCGGAGTCGATCGAGATCCCGTTGTCGTCGTAGATCGCGCAAAGCTTGCCCAGGCCCAGGGTGGCGGCGAGCGCGCAAGCCTCGTGCGAGATCCCTTCCATCATGCAGCCGTCGCCGAGGAAGACGTACGTCATGTGGTCGACCACGTCGTGGCCGGGGCGGTTGAAGCGCGCCGCCAGCAGCCGCTCGGCGAGCGCGATGCCGACCGCGTTGGCGAGGCCCTGGCCGAGCGGGCCGGTGGTGGTCTCCACTCCGGGCGCGCAGCCGCGCTCCGGGTGGCCGGGCGTCTTGGAGCCGAGCTGGCGGAAGCGCTTCAGCTCCTCCATGGGCAGCGCGTAGCCCGTGAGGTGGAGCAGGCTGTAGAGCAGCATCGAGCCGTGGCCGTTCGAGAGGATGAAGCGGTCGCGGTTCGCCCAGGCCGGGTTCGCCGGGTTGTGGCGCAGGTGGCGCTTCCACAGCGCCACCGCGATCTCGGCCATCCCCATCGGCATGCCCGGATGGCCCGATTTCGCGGCTTCCACCGCGTCCATGGCGAGCGCGCGGATGGCGTTCGCGAGCTCTGAATTCGCGACGGAAGGGACGGCCTCGGGACTTCTCGCTGCCACGGCGGGGGAAAGCATGGGGACGTGCAAATTATACTCAGCGCCATGAGGCGAAATGAGATGAGGCAATGAGCGAGCTTCCCTTCCGCGCGCCGGCGAGCTTCGAGGCGCTGTGCTCTAACGAGAAACGCGAGGGCGGCCACTGGTTCGTGTTCTGCGGCGACAAGCTGCTGGTCGAGATGGGGCCGCTCGAGCAGCCGAGCGACGACCCGCGGGTGCGCGCGCGGCCGGCCTGGGCCCGGCTGCCGTTGCAGAAAAACCACAATTGGCTGGGCTCGGAGCCGGCCCATACCCTGTATCTAGGGCGCCTCGGCGGGGTCGACTGCTGGGCCGCGGAGCTCGGTCCCGACGCCACCGCGCCCGCCGGCATGGCCTGGGAAGGGCTGCGGCCGCTGTTCTCGGTGCTCGACGACGACCATTTCGCGCTCGCCGGCCGCGCGCTGCAGCTGCTCGAATGGGACCGCACTAGCCGCTTCTGCGGCCGCTGCGGCACGCCGACCGAGCCCAAGCGCGAGGAGCGCGTGCGCGTATGCCCGGCCTGCAAGCTGTCGGCCTATCCGCGCGTCGCGCCCGCGGTCATGGCACTAATAAGAAAGGAAAATCAGATTCTGCTGGCGCGCAGCCCGCACTTCCCGGCCGGCATGTACAGCGCGCTCGCCGGCTTCGTCGAGCCGGGCGAGTCGCTCGAGCAGTGCCTCGCGCGCGAGGTCGCCGAGGAAGTCGGCGTGCGCATCGGGCGCGCGCGCTACTTCGCGAGCCAGCCGTGGCCGTTCCCGCATTCGCTGATGATCGCCTTCGTCTGCGAGTGGGCGAGCGGCGAGATCACGCCGCAAGCCGCGGAAATCGACGACGCAAAATGGTTCGAAGTATTGCAATTGCCTAAACTTCCGAGCAAAATCTCGATCGCTCGGAGATTGATCGACGCGGTTTGTCAAGAGATCCGAGAGCAAACGTGAAACTCAGGAGGTTTTGCACGAGTTGAGCTCGATCGAAGAGCACTGTGCGCCGCAAGGCGCTAATGGAAGGCGTGGCCTGGACTCCCGATACGCGGCAGGCTGCGCCTTCGCATTTTGGAGGGTGTGGAAATGAACGGTCTGCATCTCATCGGTGACCTCACCGCCTGCCGCTGCGATCCGCAGCTGCTGCTCGACGGCGAGCGCTTCCGCGCGAAGTGCCTCGAGATGGTGGCGACGTCCGGTCTCACGACCATGGACGCGAACTTCCACACCTTCGAAGGCGGCGGCTTCACCGGCACCGTTGTGCTCGCCGAGTCGCACCTGGCGATCCATACCTGGCCCGAGCGCCAGGGGCTCACGCTCGACGTCTACGTCTGCAACTACAGCGCCGACAACTCCGCCAAGGCCCGCAAGCTGTTCGACTCGCTGGTCGACTACTTCCAGCCCGGGGAGGTCGCGCGCCACGAGGTCGACCGCGGCGGCCACCTGCTGATGGAGCCGCTCAACGACTCGACCGGGTTCTACATCAAGGCCTCGCGCCAGCTCGGCGAGTGGCAGACGCGCTTCCAGAAGATGGCGATCTACGACACGCCGCACTACGGCAAGCTGTTCCGGCTCGACGGGTTCAACATGACCTCCGAGAAGGAGGAGTTCGTCTACCACGAGAACCTGATCCACCCCGCGCTCACCGCGCACGCCGCGCCGAAGAAGGTGCTGATCATCGGCGGGGGCGACGGCGGCTCCTCGGAGGAGGCGCTCAAGCACCCCTCGGTGGAGCAGGCGACGATGGTGGAGATCGACGGCGACGTCATCGAGGTGGCCAAGGAGCACTTCAAGGCGGTCCACAACGGCGTCTTCGACAACCCGCGGCTGCGGGTGCTGGTCGAGGACGGGATGAAGTTCGTGCGCGACACCCAGGAGAGGTTCGACCTCATCGCGCTCGATCTGAACGACCCGATGGGCCCGGCCGAGGCGCTCTACTCCACCGAGTTCTTCCAGCAGCTGCGCTCGGCGCTCGCCCCCGGGGGCGCGCTCACCCTGCACATCGGCTCGCCGGTGGCCCGGCCCGAGCGCGTGGCGGAGCTCGCCCAGCGGCTGAACGGCGTCTTCCGCATCGTGCGGCCGTACACCATGTACATCCCGCTGTACGGCTCGCAGTGGGCGATGGCGGTGTGCTCCGACAAGCTCGACCCGAAGGCCTTCACGGCCGACGAGATCGACCGGCGCATCGAGCAGAGGAAGCTCCAGGAGCTGCGCTTCTACAACGGCGAGACGCACGAAGGCGTCTTCGCGCTGCCCAACTATGTCCGGGACCTGGTGACCCCGGCGCGCCTGAAGCAGCCGGCGCGCGGACGCCGGCTCGGCGTGGTCCGGGCGGCGGCAAAATAAAAATCGGGGTCAGACCCCGATTTCGCCGAGGTCGAACGGGGCGCTGCGGCGCCCCGTTCTATTTCTGCGGCCGCTATTTCTGCGGCCGGCTCGCGCCCACCGAGGCCTCCTGGGTGAAGCTTTCTACCAGGGCGAGCCGCTCCCGGTCCTGGAGTCCGCGTGCCGCGATCCTCGAGCGCTCCGGATCGGCCCCGGCCCTCAGGAGCGCTTCGGCGATGTCCTTTCGGCCCAGCTCGAGTGCGACCAGCAGGGGCGTGCGGCCGAGGCTGTCGGGCTTGTCGGGCCACTTGCCCAGGGCAAGCACCTCCTGGAGACCCTCCAGGTCGCGAAACACCACGGCGCTCATGACGTCGTTGTACTTGGGCGGAAGCGGCCGGGGATCGGCGTACTGCTGCGCCGCAGCCGGAGCGCAGACCAGGGACAAAACAAGCCAGAGGATGCGTGCCATGCCTGTGACATGCAGGCCGCATGCCTGGCGCTTGGCGGGATTAGCGTAACGCGTTACGATAACGCATGCCCCGACCGCGCACAGGTAAAGCGCTCTCCGCCGCCGAGCGGATGCGCCGCTATCGCGTCCGCCGTCGCTCCGCCGGGCTGCGCAGCGTATCTGCATGGACGCCACGGTGGGCCCGAGAGCAGTTGCTTGCCAAGGCCGACTTGATCCGCTCTCTGGCAAAGGCCCACGGCGCCGTATCGATCGAGCTCTTCGGCTCGGCGGCCCGAGGCGAAGACCGGCCGGATAGCGATCTCGATCTCATGGTCGAGCTGGAGCCGGGACGCAGTCTGCTCGACCTGATCGGCCTCAGCCAGGATCTGGAGATGGCCCTCAACAGGAAGGTGGAGGCCGTAAGCAAGGCAGCGCTGAAGCCTCGGGTACTCGCGCAAGCGCGCAAAGAAGCAGTCAAGCTCGTCTAGCCGTGGCCCGCTCCGCGGCCGACCATCTGCGTGACGTGCTGGAGGCGATCGACGCGA
>DASRIR010000369.1:0-7707 GCA_035649875.1 Burkholderiales bacterium
TGAACAGCAAAATGATCGGAAGAAGGATCAGGCGATGAATCGCTTCGGCGCGCTGCCGGTGCGCACGCGAGTGCGCCGCCTGTACGTAGCTGAAGTCGTATCTCATGGCTCTGCCCTTAGGCGAACAACACGGAGGCTTCGCCGAGGGCGTCGATCACGGCGACGCCGCGCTCGCTCAGCCGGTAGCTGGCGCCGGGCTCGACCACGATGTCACGCGGCCGGTTTTCCTCGGTGATCCACACCGCCGCGTTGCTGGCGCTGATGGTGCTGCCCGCGCCGTCGACCACTTTCAGGGTTTCGCCGCGCCGCAATTGCAGGGCCCCGGCTCTCAGTTCGATTCTCATGGTTCAGCTCCTTGCGTTTGGTATGCGCAGGATGCATGCTTACGCGGAGGCGCTCAAACGGTGAATACTCAGGACATGCATGCGTAATCGGAATGCATTGCCGGCCCTGGACCTGTTGGTGGGGTTCGAATCGGCGGCGCGCCACCTGTCCTTTACCAAGGCCGGGGAGGAGCTGTTCCTCACCCAGTCGGCGGTGAGCCGCCAGATCAAGGAGCTCGAGGACCAGCTCGGGGTGCCGCTGTTCCAGCGCCGGCACCGGGCGCTCGCCCTGACCGAGGCCGGGCACCAGTTCTACGCCGCGGCGGCGCAGGCGCTATCGACCATGCGCACGGCCACCGACCGGCTGCGCGCGCATGCCGGCAAGAAGGCGCTCTCGGTGACGACCACGCATTCCTTCGCCTCGCTCTGGCTGATCCCACGCCTCGCCGGCTTCACGCGCGACCATCCCGGCGTCGACGTGCGCATCACCGCCGACACCAAGGTGCAGGACCTGGAGCGAGACGGCCTCGACATTGCGCTGCGGCACGGCCCGGCTTCGCTCGCCGGTCCGAACGCGGTGCGGCTCTTCGGCGAGAAAGTGTTCCCGGTGTGCAGCCCGAAGCTGCTGAAGAAGAAGCCGCTCGAGAAGCCCGCCGACCTGAGGAACCACGTGCTGCTGCAGTACGACGACCCCGAAGTGCGCCATCCGTGGCTGCACTGGAAGACCTGGCTCGAGGTCGAGCGCATCGCCGACCTCAAGCCGGCGGGCACGCTGTCCTTCTCAGGCTACGAGCAGATCATCCCGGCCGCGGTCGCCGGTCACGGCGTCGCGCTCGGCCGCAGCCCGCTGGTGAAGGACCTGATCGCCGAAGGCGAGCTCGTCGCGCCCTTCAAGAGCCAGGCCGACCCCGCGCGCGCCTACTTCGCGATCGTCTCGCGGAACGCCGCTGTCCGGCCGGAAGTGGCCGATTTCCTGGAATGGCTCAAGACCGAAGCGGCTAGACGGTGAGCACGATCTTGCCGATGTGCTGGGAGCTCTCCATCAGGCGGTGCGCTTCGGACGCCTGCTCCAGCGGGAAGGTTTTGTAGATCTCGGGCTTGATGCGGCCGGATTCGATCAGCGGCCAGATCTTCTCGCGCAGGCTGCGCGCGATCGCGCCCTTGAACTCCACCGGGCGCGGGCGCAGCGTCGAGCCGGTGATGGTCAGGCGCCGGCGCATGACTGCATCGATGTTGAGCTCGGTCTTGGGGCCGCGCAGGTATGCGATGAACACGAGCCGGCCGTCCTCGGCGAGGCACTTGAGCTCCTTCGGCACGTAGTCGCCGCCGACCATGTCGAGGATCACGTTCACGCCCTTGCCGCCGGTGGCGGCAAGCACCTCTGCGCTCCAATCCTGGGTCTTGTAATTGAACGCCTTCTCGGCGCCGAGCCGTACGCAAGCGGCGCACTTTTCCTCGGATCCCGCGGTGGCGAAGACGCGGTTGCCGGTCGCCGTCGCCATCTGGATCGCGGTGACGCCGATGCCGGAACTGCCGCCTTGCACTAGAAACGTCTCGCCGGGCGCGAGCTTTCCGCGGTCATAGACATTCGACCAGACGGTGAAGAAAGTTTCCGGCAGCGACGCGGCCTGTACCGGCGTCAGGCCTTTCGGGATCGGAAGCGCCTGCGCCTCGGGCACGACGCAGTACTCGGCATAGCCGCCGCCCGCGACGAGCGCGCAGACCTTTTCCCCGGGCTTGAATAGCTTCGTGGAACCTCCTACGACTTCGCCGGCGATCTCGAGGCCTGGAATATCGGAAGCGCCGGGCGGCACGGGGTAGTTGCCGGTGCGCTGCAGCACATCGGGGCGGTTCACCCCGGCGGCCGCGACCTTCACGAGAATCTCACCGTCGCGGGGACCCGGCTGGGGACGATCGGCCGGTTGCAGAACCTCGGGGCCGCCGGGTTTCGTGATCTCGACTGCACGCATCGCCGTGCGATACTAATCAACGAGAGGAGGTTTGAGTGGCCCAATTTCGCGTCGAGTTCGTGCTTGATCAGGCGAGCGGCAAGTATCTCGCCGAGCTTTACAACCCCGACAACCAGCAGGAGCTTCTGGTGCGCACCGAGGCGCTCTATCCGTCGCAGGCGGCCGCCGTGCTCGGACTGGTGCAGCTCTTCAAGGACGCGATCCTTCAGTTCCCGCCGCCGGGCGAGCGTGCCCGCACGCAACCGAAGCAGAAGCGGCGGCGCTCGGACCGCAAGGCGAAACCCAAGGCGAAAAAAGCGAAAAAAGCGAAGAAAGCGAAAAGGAGGAAAGGCAAATGAGTTTGACGCGCATTGCCCTCGCGGCGTTGGTCGCGCTGGCGACGCCCGCGTTCGCGGATTTCAACGACAAGAAGCCGATCAACGCCACGGTGACCGGCGCGACGCCGAGCGGGTATCCGCGCACCATGGTCGAAGGCCTGAACGCCGTGGTCCGCGACACCTACCCCGGCTCGGCGGTGTCGTTCAAGCCCAATTCCCCCGGCGGCGGCGTGCTCGCGATCGCCGAGGGCCAGGCGGATTTCACCGCCACCGCCACCGGCACGGAAGTGAAGCTAGCGAACGACGGCACCGCGCCCTTCCCGAAGCCGCTCAAGGGCAAGTTCAGCTACGTGATGCAGCTCTACGACAACCAGTTCATCCACTTCCTGATGACGAAGGAATGGGCGGACGCGAACGGGATCAAGTCCTGGGCCGACATCGCGGCCAAGAAGCCGCGCATGCGCCTCGCCATCAACCGCCCGGACAATCCGCAGACCACCATCGGCGGTCCCTACGAGGTGATGAAGGCCTACGGCTTCGGCATCAACGACATCGAGAAGTGGGGCGGCAGCTACGTGCTCGGCAACAGCCAGGTTGGCCTGGACGCGATCGTCGACGGCAAGGCGGACGTGTTCATGAACGCGCGCAACCTGTCCGACTCGCTGGTGAAGGACGTGGCCTCGAAGCGGCCGCTTCTGTGGATCGACGGCGACCGCAATACGATCCAGAAGGCCGCCGACACCTTCAACAACAAGGCCGACTTGGTGGAGAAGGGCACCTATCCCTTCATGGAGAAGGACTATCCGACGGTTCGCATGTGGGTCGCGCTGCTCGCCGGCAGCCACGTCTCCGACGAAGCGGTCTACAAGTACGTGAAGGCCATCGCGGAGAACGAGAAGCGCGTTCAGGACATCGGCGGGTCGCTCAAGACCGCGTTCACGGTGCAGAAGATGTCGACCAACCCGGCGAACCTGCCTTACCACCCGGGCGCCTTGCGCTACTACAAGGAAAAGGGTCTGGTGAAATAGCGCTTAGCGCTTGCGCTTCCTAAGGGAGGGGGTGCGCCACCGGCCGGGCGGGGCCTGGTGGGTCTTCATTCAGGCAGCGTCGGTCGCCGCCGCGCTTTACGTGCTGTGGATCGGGGCGCTCGCCACGATCGTCGGTACGGCGGCCCTCAAGCTGGGCTTCCTCGGTTTCGGCACCTGGGCGAGGGCGTTCACCGCCCAGTTCCACCTCGACATCTCGATCTTCATCGCGATCACCTTCCCGATCGCGTTCCTCACCACGACGGCGGGTCCATGGCGCAGAAAGCTCGCGTGGACGGATGTCGTCCTTGCAGCGCTGTCGCTCGCGGTCGCGCTCTACTACATCGTCCTCAATGACAAGTTCCTGCACTGGAGCCGCGGCTTCTCGCAGCCGACGTTCTGGGACATCGCCGCCGGACTGATCCTGGTCGCTCTCGTGGTGGAGCTTTGCCGCCGCAGCACCAGCTGGGGCCTCACCACGCTGTTGCTCGCGATGCTCGCGTTCGCGGTGTTCGGGCGCTGGATGCCCGGCGCGCTGCGCCACGACAACTTCAGCACCAATTACTTCATCGAGATGATGACGATCCAGGACATCGGCATCTTCGGCGCGCCGCTCGAGGTGGCGGCGACCTACGCGTTCCTCTTCGTCCTCTTCGGCAATTTCTACAACAAGGCGGGCGGCGGGCAGCTCTTCTTCGACGTGGCGAGCGCGATCACCGGCCGCATGCGCGGCGGCGCGGCCAAGGCCTGCGTGACCGCGAGCGGTCTGTACGGCTCGGTTTCGGGCAGCCCGACCGCGGACGTCGCCACCACCGGCCCGCTCACGATCCCGATCATGGTGAAGCAGGGGGTGCATCCGACGCGCGCGGCCGCCATCGAGGCCACTTCGTCCAGCGGTGGCGCGATGCTGCCGCCGGTGATGGGCGCGGTGGCGTTCATCATGGCTGACATCACCAACATCCCGTACGCCGACATCGTCGCGTCCTCGTGGCTGCCCTCGATCCTGTACTACGTCGCGATCTACATCCTGGTGCACAACGACGCGGTGCGAAACGGCGAGCCGCCGATGCCCGCCGAGAGCATCGTGCCGCTGCGGCGCGCGCTCGCGAGCGGCTGGCGCCACCTGCTGCCCATCGGGGCGATGATGTGGCTGCTGCTCGCGGGCTATACGCCGGTGTACGTCGCCGCCGGCTCGACCGCGGCGGTGATCGTGCTCTCGTGGTTCCATCGCCCGAGCGCGATCGGCCCGCGCCGCTTCATCGAGTGCTGCACCGAGACCATCACGCAGGTCGTGCCGCTGGTCGGCGCGGTCGCCGCGGCCGGCGCAGTGATCGGCGCGATCGAGATCGCGGCGCTTGCCGGCAAGTTCACGTTCGTCATCAACACGCTGTCGGGCGGCATGCTGGTGCCGGCGCTGCTGCTCTCGGCGCTATTCTTGATCCTGCTCGGCATGGGCATGCCAACGCCCGCGGTGTACATCATGGGCGCCGCGCTGCTCGCGCCGATCCTGCGGCAGTTCGGCCTGCCGGTTTTCGAGATCCACCTCTTCATGCTGTTCTACGCCTGCCTCTCGGCGATCACGCCGCCGGTCGCCGTGGCGAACTTTGCGGCGGCTGCGATCGCGGGCGTGAACCCGTCCTCGCTCGGCCCCTACGCGGTCAAGCTCGCGATCGGCGGCTTCGTGGTGCCGTTCTTCTTCCTTTTCAACACCGGCCTCACGCTGCACGGCACGCTCGCGGAAATCCTCGCGGCGTGCTTCTTCGGCACCGTGTGCACCGTGTTCGCGTCCTTTGCGCTGCACGGGTTAATGGGATTGAAAGACATCAAACTTCCATTGCGCTTGCTGCTCGCGGCCTGCACGGTGGCGCTGATCGTCCCGCGCCCGGAGCTGCAGCTCGGCGCGACCGTGCTCGGAAGCCTAATTCTGCTGTTTGTGCAGCTGCGCGGCCGCCCAGCGAAGGTCGACGTTTCCGCCTGAAAGAATTACCCCGACCTTCTTGCCTTTCAGGTCGGTCTTCTTTTCCAGAAGCGCGCAGGCGGCCAGCGCGCCGGTGGGCTCGATCACGATCTTCATCCGCTCCCACAGAAAGAACATCGCGCGCGCGAGCTCCTGGTCGGTGACCGTGAGCATGTCGTCAACGGTGCGCAGGATTATTGGAAACGTGAGCTTGCCGAGCGAGGGCGTGCGCGCGCCGTCGGCGATGGTGTCGGGTATTGCAATGGAGACCAGGCGCTTTGTTACGAAGGACTGCGACGCGTCGTTGCCCGCGGCCGGCTCGACGCCGTACACCCTGCATTGGGGGGCCAGGTGCTTGGCGGCGATCGCGCAGCCCGAGAGCAGTCCGCCGCCGCCGCAAGGCACGAGCACGACGTCGAGCGGCCCCGCGTCCTCGATCAGCTCCTTCGCCGCGGTGCCCTGGCCGGCGATGATGTGCGGGTGGTCGAACGGCGGGATGAGCATCAGCCCGCGCTCGGTGGCGAGCTTGCCGGCGAGCTCCTCGCGCGGCTGGTCCTTCGCGTACTGCACCACCTCGGCCCCATAGCCGCGCGTCGCATCGAGCTTGACCTTGGATGCGTCGTCGGGCATCACGATCACGGTCTTGATGCCGAGGATCCTGCCGGACAGCGCCACCGCCTGCGCGTGATTCCCCGACGAGAAGGCCACTACGCCCTTCTGCTTCTGCTCGTCCTTTAGCTGAGACAGGGCATTGAACGCGCCGCGGAACTTGAACGCGCCCATGCGCTGGAAGTTCTCGCACTTGAAGAACACGCTCGCGCCGGTGAGGGCGTCGACCGTGGCCGAGGTGAGCACGGGCGTGCGCTTCGCCTGCGCCTTGATGCGCTCGTGCGCACCGGCGATATCGTTGAAGGAGACCATGGAAAGCGAATTGTAGAATGGCCCATGGACTATTCCAGCTACCAGGACCTGAAAGCGCGGCATCTCGAGCCGGGCATCCTCGAAATCGTGATGGGCGAGGAAGGCAAGCTCGCGGTGGCGACGGCGCGCGCGCACGCCGAGATGGCGCGCATCTGGCTCGACGTCGACCGCGACCCGCAGACGCGCGTGGTCATCCTGCGCGGCGCGGGCAAGGGCTTCTCGGCGGGCGGCGACATGGCGATGGTGGAGGAAATGACGCGCGACTTCGCGGCGCGCGCACGCGTCTGGCGCGAGGCGCGCGACCTCGTCTACAACATGCTCAACTGCTCGAAGATCGTGGTGTCGGCGATCCACGGTCCGGCGGTGGGCGCCGGGCTGGCCGCCGCGCTCATGGCGGACATTTCCATTGCGAGCAAGACGGCCCGGCTGATCGACGGCCACACGCGTCTCGGCGTCGCCGCGGGCGATCATGCGGCGATCATCTGGCCGCTCCTTTGCGGCATGGCCAAGGCGAAGTACTACCTTCTCACCTGCGACACGATCAGCGGCGAGGAAGCGGAGCGTCTGGGGCTCGTCTCGTTGACCTGCGAGGAAGCCCAGTTACAGGAAAAATCTCTTGAAATCGCGCGCAAGCTCGCCGCAGGCCCGCAAACCGCGCTGCGCTGGACCAAGTACTCGCTCAACAACTGGCTGCGGCTCGCGGGTCCTTCGTTCGACGCCTCGCTCGCGCTCGAGGTCCTCGGCTTTACCGGTCCCGAAGTGAGGGAAGGTCTGACGGCGCTTCGCGAGAAGCGGCAGCCGAACTTCCCGCCCGAGCCAACGGATTTCTGATTGGTTAGGTCTTTGGCGCTGCGCTGAAGTCCAGATTTTCTCCCGGCGACCCTCCAAGCAGGCGCTCGAGGTCCTTCACCACGCCCGCCGCGTCGGGCACCTGGCGGCCGAGCGTGCCGAGCAGCACGCGCACCGGCAGGTCGGTGAGCGCTCCAGGCCCTGGATGATCGCGGCCTGCGCGCGGGCGATGCCGAGAAGCAGCTCGGCGAGTTGTTGCGGCGTCATCGTGGTCTCCCGTCGAAACCTTGCGCCGATGGTAGCATCCCCGCGATGTTCGACTGGCGTCGCCCGACCAATCTCGGCGTGAAGAATGGCTATCTCGCGCCGTGCAAGCGCACGCCGAATTGCGTTTCCTCGCAGGCC
>DASRIR010000370.1:0-2330 GCA_035649875.1 Burkholderiales bacterium
CTCGGCTGCACCGCGTACGAGAGCTCGAGCCCCCACTCGCGCCCGTCGCCCAGGAGCTCGCGGAAGCGCGGCGTGTCCTGCGGCGTCGAGATCAGCAGGATGTCGCGGATGCCGGCGAGCATCAGCGTCGAGAGCGGGTAATACACCATCGGCTTGTCGTAGACCGGCAGGAGTTGCTTCGACATGACCTGCGTTACCGGGTAGAGGCGCGTGCCGGAGCCGCCGGCGAGGACGATGCCTTTCATGCGGCGAGCGCTTTCGCCCGGTTGTCGACGTACCAGCGCACCGTCTTCGCCAGGCCGGAGTCGAAATCCTCGCGCGGGCGCCAGCCGAGCTCGCGCGCGATCTTTGCGGCGTCGATCGCGTATCGCCGGTCGTGACCCGGCCGGTCCTTCACGAAACTGATCAGGTCGGCGTACTTGCCGCCTTTTCGAGGCAGCGCCTTGTCGAGCAGCGCGCAGATCGTCTTCACCAGGTCGATGTTCGCGCGCTCGGCGTTGCCGCCGATGTTGTAGGTCTCGCCGGGGCGTCCGCGCTCCAGGACCATGCGCAGCGCCTCGCAGTGGTCGAGCACGTACAGCCAGTCGCGCACGTTCTTGCCGTCGCCGTAGACCGGAAGCGGCTTGCCGGCGAGCGCGTTGCCGATGATGACCGGGATGAGCTTCTCCGGGAACTGGTGCGGGCCGTAGTTGTTGGAGCAGTTCGTGGTCAGCGTCGGCAAACCATAGGTATGGTGAAAAGCGCGCACCAGGTGGTCGGACGCCGCCTTCGACGCGGCATAGGGGCTGTTCGGCGCGTACGGCGTGCTTTCCGTGAACGCGGGATCGGCGGGACCCAGCGAGCCGTAGACCTCATCGGTCGACACGTGCACGAACCGCATCTTGTCCGAGAAGGCGCGCGCTTCCTCGAGCAGCGCGAGCGTTCCCACCACGTTGGTCTGAACGAAAGCCTCCGGGCCGGCGATCGAGCGATCGACGTGGCTTTCGGCGGCGAAATGCACGATCGCGCGCGGCTTGTGCTTCAGCAGCAGGCGGCGCACCAGCGCCCGGTCGCAGATGTCCCCGTGGACGAAAACGTGGCGCGCGTCGTCGCGCAGCGCCTCGAGATTGCGCAGGCTGCCGGCGTAGGTGAGCTTGTCCAGGTTGACGATCGGCTCGCCGGTGGCGGCGATCGTCGACTGCACGAAGTTGGACCCGATAAAGCCTGCGCCGCCGGTGACTAGGAGCATCGGGAGGGGATTCTACCGGTGATGCTCCTATAATCGCCGCGGTGAAAGTCGTTCCCGTGATCCTATGCGGCGGCTCGGGCACACGGCTCTGGCCGCTGTCGCGCTCCCACCTTCCGAAGCAGTTCCTGCCGCTCATCTCCGAGCGCACCATGCTGCAGGAGACCGCGCTGCGCGTGAAAGGCATCGAGAACGCGTCGGCGCCGGTCGCCATCGCCAACGAGGAGCACCGCTTCCTCGCCGCCGAGCAGCTGCGCGAGATCTCGCTGCCGCCGCACGCGCTGCTGCTCGAGCCCGCCGGCCGCGGCACCGCGGCTGCCGCGGCGGCGGCCGCGCTGCTGCTGCGCGCCGAGGACCCGGAGAGCGTGATGCTGCTGATGCCGGCGGATCACGCCATTTCCAAGCTGCCGCAGTTCCATGCCGCGCTGCGCAGCGCGGTGCAGCTCGCTTCGCAGGGCTCGCTCGTGGTGTTCGGCGTCGTGCCGACCAGCCCGCACACCGGCTACGGCTACATCCGTCAGGGTGCTCCGGAGGGCGGCGCCTTCGTGGTCGAGCGCTTCGTGGAGAAGCCGAACCTCGAGACCGCGAAGGGTTTTCTCGCCGCCGGCGGCTACTTCTGGAACAGCGGCATCTTCGTGTTCCGCGCCGACCGGTATCTCTCCGAGCTGCAACGGCACCGTCCCGATATCGTGAGCGCGGTGAGCGCGGCGATGGGCAAGGCGCAGCGCGACGCAGACTTCGTGCGCCCCGATCGCGAGGCGTTCCTCGCCGTGCCGGAGGACTCGATCGACCGCGCGGTGATGGAGCGCACGCGCGACGCAGTGGTGGTGCCGGCCAAGTTCACCTGGAGCGATGTCGGCTCCTGGAGCGCGTTGTGGACGCTCGGGGCGAAGGATGCGGTGGGCAACGTCTCGCAGGGCGACGTGATGGCGCGCGACAGCCGCGGCTCCTACCTGCGCAGCGAAGGCCGGCTGATCGCCGCGGTCGGCGTGGAGGACCTGGTGATCGTCGAAACCAGCGACGCGCTGCTGGTGTCGACCAAGGAGCGCGCCGACGACGTCAAGCTCGCGGTCGAGGAGCTCAAGCGCAGCCGGCGCACCGAGCA
>DASRIR010000371.1:0-3942 GCA_035649875.1 Burkholderiales bacterium
CTTCGGCGGCCACGCCTACGACGGGCTGATGCTCGCGGTCGAGGCGATCCGCCGCGCCGGCTCCACCGACAAGGCGAAAGTGCGCGACGCGCTGGAAGCGACGCGCGGCTACGTCGGCACCGGCGGCGTGGTCAACATGTCCGCGCAGGACCACATGGGCCTCGACCTGTCGGCCTTCCGCATGCTGGAGGTGCGCAAGGGCGACTGGACGCTGGTGAAGTAGATGCTGTCGCAGTACGTCCTGTCGGGGATCACGACCGGCGCGATCTACGCGCTGGTCGCCCTCGGCTTCGCGATCATCTACAACGCGAGCCACGTGATCAACTTCGCGCAGGGCGAGTTCGTGATGATCGGCGGCATGGCGAGCGCCGCCTTCTTCGAAGCCGGCCTGCCGTTGCCGCTCGCCGTGGTGCTCGCCATCGGCATGGCCACGCTGGTGGGCGTGCTGATCGAGAAGCTCGCGGTCGAGCCGGCGCGCGACGCGCCGGTGGTGACGCTCATCATCATCACCATCGGCGCCTCGATCCTGCTGCGCGGGCTGGCGACGCTGGTCTGGGACAAGAAGATCCACCGCGTGCCCGCCTTCTCGGGCGAGACGCCGATCATGCTCGGCAGCGCCACGCTCCTGCCGCAGGTGCTGTGGGTGCTCGGCGTGAGCGCGGTGGCGGTGGCGCTGCTCGCCTGGTTCTTCCGGCGCACGCTCACCGGCAAGGCGATCCTCGCGGTCTCGCACAACCGCCTCGCCGCGCGCCTGATGGGAATCAGCGTGCGCCGCGTGCTCGCGGTTTCCTTCGGCCTGTCGGCCGCGCTCGGCGCGCTCGCCGGCGTGCTGATCGCGCCGATCGCCTTCACCTCCTGGGACGTGGGCGTGATGCTCGGCCTCAAGGGCTTCGCCGCGGCGATCCTCGGCGGCATGGGCTCGAGCGCGGGCGCGGTGGCCGGCGGGCTCGCGCTCGGCCTGATCGAGGCGCTCGGCGCCGGCTATCTCTCCTCGGCCTACAAGGATGTCTTCGCTTTTCTCATCATCATCGCGGCGCTGGTTTTCCTTCCGCACGGGCTCCTCGGCCGCAGTGCCGCCGAGCGCGTCTAGGAAACCGGTCCTCATCCTGGCTGCGCTGATCGCGGCGCTTCCGCTCGCGCTGCCGAACGACTACACCTACGAGGTCGCGATCCTGGTCGGGCTGAACGCCATCGTCTGCGTCGGCCTCAACCTGCTCATCGGCTACGCCGGGCAGATCTCGCTCGGGCACGCCGGCTTCGTCGGCCTGGGCGCCTACGGCTCGGCGATCCTCGCCGCGCGCTACGGCTGGCCCGCCTGGCTCGCCATGCCGGCGAGCGTTGCCGGCGTGGCGCTGCTCGCCTGGGCGATCGGGCGGCCGATCCTGCGGCTCAAGGGCCATGCGCTGGCGATGGGAACCCTCGGCTTCGGCGTCATCGTCTCCATCGTCCTCGCCACCGAGGATCGCTTCACCGGCGGGCCGGACGGCATGGCGGTGCCGCCGCTGCTGGTGCAGGGCGAAAAGGCCTGGTACTGGATCGTCGGGGCGGCGCTCGTCGGCGCGGTCTGGCTGGCGCAGAACCTGATCGACTCGCCGCGCGGACGCGCGCTGCGCGCGCTGCACGGCTCGGAAGTCGCCGCCGGCGCGCTCGGCATCGATGCCGCCGCGCACAAGCTCTCGGCGTTCGTGATCTCGGCGCTGTTTGCCGCCACCGCCGGCGCGCTCTCGGCGCATTACGCCGGCTTCATCACGCCGGGCAAGGCCTCGTTCCTGCACTCGGTCGAGCTGGTCACCATGGTGGTGTTCGGCGGCATGGCCTCTACCCTCGGCGCGGTGGCGGGCGCGGCGGTGCTCACCACGCTGCCGCAGCTCCTCACCGTGTTCAAGGAATACGAGATGGTGCTGCTCGGCGCGGCGATGATGCTCACCATGATCTTCATGCCGCGCGGGCTGGTGCCCACGCTGGAGAAAGCCCTTGCTGCTGCGCGCCGAAGACCTCGGTAAGCGCTTCGGCGGCGTCGCGGCGCTCGAGGCGGTGGACGTCGCGTTCGAGCGCGGCGCGGTGCACGCCGTGATCGGCCCGAACGGCGCCGGCAAGACCACGCTGCTCAACGTGCTGTCGGGGATCTACCGGGCCGACTCCGGAAAAATCTTCCTCGACGACCAGGAGCTGACTTCGCGCGCGCCGCACGAATTCGCCGCCGCCGGCGTGAGCCGCACGTTCCAGAACCTGCAGCTGTTCTTCAACATGACGGCGCTCGAGAACGTGATGACCGGGCGCTGGCTGCACGAGCGCTGCGCGCTGGCGAGCGCGCTGCTGCGCCTTCCGGCGCTCGCGCGCGCCGAGCACGCCTGCCGCGAAGCCGCCGCCGCCCTGCTCGACATGGTCGGGCTGTCGCGCTGGGCGGACGCGCGCGCCGACAGCCTGCCCTATGGCGCGCTGAAACGCCTCGAGATCGCGCGCGCGCTCGCCGCCGAGCCGCGCCTGCTGCTGCTCGACGAGCCGGCGGCGGGCCTGAACGCGGCCGAGACGCGCGAGATCGACGAGCTCATCCGGCGCACCGCGGCGCGCGGCGTCGCCGTGGTGCTGGTCGAGCACAACATGAAGCTGGTGATGGAGGTGGCGCAGCACGTCGTGGTGCTCGACTACGGCCGCAAGCTCGCCGAGGGCGCGCCGCAGGTAGTAAGCCGCGACCGGCGCGTGATCGAAGCCTATCTTGGAGCCGAGGCATGCTCGACATAGGCGGGCTGCGCTCGCGCTACGGGCGCATCCCGGTGCTGCACGGCATCGACCTGCAGGTGCGCGCGGGCGAGCTGGTGGCGCTGGTCGGCGCCAACGGCGCCGGCAAGACCACGCTGCTGCGCGCGCTCTCCGGCGTGCAGCCGTCCTCGGGACGGATCACGTTCGAAAAACAGGAGATCCAGGCGCTGGGCGCCGAGGCGCGCGTCGCGCTCGGCATCGTGCAATGCCCGGAGGGCCGGCAGGTGTTCGGCCCGCTCTCGGTGGAGGACAACCTGCGGCTCGGCGCCTATCGCCGCGGCCGGGCGCAGGCGCAGCACTCGCTCGCGCGAGCCTACGCGCTGTTCCCCGCGCTCGCCGAGCGCCGCCGCCAGGCCGCCGGCACGCTGTCGGGCGGACAGCAGCAGATGCTCGCCATCGGACGCGCGCTGATGGCGCAGCCGCGCCTGCTGCTGCTCGACGAGCCGAGCATGGGCCTCGCGCCGCGCCTGGTGGCCGAGATCTTCGCCGCGATCCGCGGGCTGCGCGCGGCCGACACCGCGCTGCTCCTGGTCGAGCAGAACGCCGCCGCCGCCCTCGCCATCGCCGACCGCGGCTACGTCCTGGAAACCGGCCGCGTGGCGCTCGCCGGCTCGGGCGCCGGGTTGCTCGCCGACGCCGGCGTGCGCGCCGCGTACCTCGGTCTTTAACCTGGATCAAGTCACCCCCTCCCGCGGAGTGCTTCGATAGCACATGAAAACCACCCTGCAAGCCGGCATCGCCGTGCAGCGCGAATTCCCCGTCGACGCGTCCCGCACCATCGACTTCATGGGCGAGGACGCGCGCGTCTACGCCACCCCGATGCTGGTGCGCGACATCGAGGTCACCTGCCGCGAGCTGCTGCTCGCGCACCTCGATCCCGGCGAGGACTCGGTCGGCACGCGCGTCGAGATCGACCACCTCGCGGCCACCCTGCTCGGGATGAAGGTCACGATCAGCGCCACCCTCGCCGAGCTCAAGGGCCGGGCGGCGGTGTTCGAGGTCAGCGCGTCGGACGGCGTCGACACGATCTGCCGCGGGCGGCATACGCGCTTCATCGCCAGCGTCGAGCAGGTCAAGCAGCGCCTGAAGCAGAAGCAGGCGAAGGCGCAGGTCCCTGCGTGAGCCACAAGGTCGCCACCTACTGCTACCAGTGCGTCGCGGGCCCCGACCTGCTGACGGTCA
>DASRIR010000372.1:0-2112 GCA_035649875.1 Burkholderiales bacterium
GTGGGCGGAATCGTCACGCTGTATTGCCTGCCTTTCGGCGTCGTCGCTGGCGCCGTTATCGGTGGCATGGGGGGTGCGGCGCCGATCGAGCAGAGCGCTGCACTGCCGGCCGCGAATTAGCAGGCAGAAAGTGACGCGTGCCCATGGCACGCATGACCAGGAGGTGCTCGTGAACATGAAAACGAAAGCGGCAGCCGCGTCCCTGGCCCTCGCCATCATCACCGGTTGCGCTTCGTCCGGCGGCGGAGGTGGTGGCGGAGCCAAAGCCCAGGTGGAGGCGAACCCTTGGGCCTGCTTTTTCCTTCCTTTCATTTGCATCATCGCCGCCTTCGACGACTCGGTGGCCGGCTCCGGTTCGAGCCATGCCGCTCTTCGGTCCGCGAGTTTTGCGAACTGGGCGGAGTTGAAGCGCGACACGCGGACCGAGGTGCCGGGACTCGGACTGCGGCTCGCGTATGAAGCGAGCAATGAGGGCGTGATCCGCGCATTGGGTGATCCAGCGCCCGTCGGCGGGGCGCTAGTCCAGTACGACGCGAGCGGCAAGCTGGTGCACTTCGGTGACGGCAGCGCGTCCTTCGGCCCCGCGAACGCCGGAAACCTCGCGGCGCTCGGCCAGCCCGGCGTCGACCGGTTGCATGGGCCCTCGGGAAATGTCGCGCTGGTCGCGAACCCCTATGCGCTCGGCTGGAATTACCAGTCGTTCGGCGCCTGGAATCAGCAGAAAACGGGCGGAAGCGGAACGATCTCGGTGAGCTCGTTCGGGCAGGCGACGCCCGGGTCGGCGGTTCCCACGAGCGGTAGCGCGACCTTCACCGGCAAGTCCTCGGGTTTCTACGTCTCGCCCACCGGGCAGGGCTCGATCGCGGCCGCGGACGTCACCGTCAACGCGAACTTCAGCACGCGCTCGCTCGGCTTCAACACCAGCGCGACCACCATCGCCCGCGACCTCAAGGCGCCGATCGCGGCGCCGCAACTGAATCTCAGCGGCACGTTGACGTATTCGGCCGGCACCAATGCCTTTGCCGGAACGCTCACCAACGCCGGCGGCACGATGAGCGGGTCCTCGAAGGGCCAGTTCTACGGCCCTGCCGCGCAGGAGCTTGGCGGCGTGTTCAACCTAAAGTCATCCACCTCGGCCGAAGCCCTTACCGGCGCTTACGGAGCAAAGCGCCAGTGATGCGCGTCCTGGTGCTCGCCTTGCTCATCAGCGCGTGCAGTGCGCACGCGAACGAGGACGTGCTGCAGCGCGCGTTCGCGCTGGGCATGCAGGCGCAAGAGACCGGCGACCTGGCGCGCGCGGAAACCATCTTTCGCGAGATGCTGCAGGTCACGCAAACCCCGCGGGTGAAGCTGGAGCTCGCCAGAACGCTGTTCGCCCAGGCAAAGTATGCGGAAGCGAAGGCGCTGTTCAAGGACGTATCGGTGCAGCCGGAAACGCCGTGGCGCGTGCGCGACAACATCGCGCTGTTCGTGCGCGAAATCGAGGAGCGCGCCGGTTACCTGAAGTTCGGCGCCACCGTGGTGTCGGATTCCAATCCGGGCAACCTCGCCCGTCAGAAGGAATTCGCGATCGGCGATCTCCAGGTAACGCCGGTCGACGCGCGGAAGCGGCTAACCGGCCTGCGGTACTCGGCGCAGGGATGGAAGCCGTTCGAGCCGATCGGCAGCGCGGGCTACCTGACCGCGTCGTACGTCGACTATCCGACCGAGGAATTCGACCGACTGACGGTCGATGCGGGTTTCGCCAAGAATCTGGTGGCTTCAGGCCGCATGCGCGGCAAGGCGGGCTTCGAGTTCGGCACCGCCGATGGACACAGCCTGTACCAGTTCCCCTACCTGGGGCTCGACGCCGTGCTCGGGCAATCCGAAACCTCGCGGCTCGCGGGCGAGCTCAAGTTCGGCAAGGTGCGCTTTTCCGACTTCGATTATCTCAATGCGACCTACCGCAGCGGGGCGCTATCGCTGCGCCGCGAGCTCACGCAATCCTGGTCCGGAACCCTGCGCGCCGCGCTGGAAGGCTCGCGCGCGGCCGAGCAGCCGTATACCTACTACGGCTGGGATCTCGCGCCCGGAATCAGCGCTTTCTGGCCGGAAACCACGTTCCTCGTCGGC
>DASRIR010000373.1:0-2295 GCA_035649875.1 Burkholderiales bacterium
TGAAGCCGAGCCTGGACTGCAGGTAGCCGAGATGGCGGTAGCCCTCCGGGATCGAGCCCAGCAGATCCGGATCCAGCTTGATGCGCACCGAGGGATCGACCGGATCCATGCGGTCCTTCTCGTAGATCGGCTGGCGGCGCACGATGCCCCATTTGCCCGCGCGCTTCTCGAAGAAATCGTAGAAGCGCCCGGTGCACACCACGTCCACGGTCTCGCCTTCGCAGCTGCCGCGCTGGCTGATGGTCATCTTGGTCTGCGCGATGGCGCGGCTTCCCTTGAGGTCCACGCTCGAGCCGCCGAGAAAGTGCAGGATGCTCACGCCTTTCTCGAACCCGGCCTTGCTCACCTTGATGAATTCCGCCGCCGGCCCCTGGAACCAGGTCGCCGTCATCCAGCCGTCGTCGTGCCACACGGTGCGGAAGCGCTCCCAGTCGCCGGCGTCGCGCCACAGCGCCCAGTTCTGCACCACCTCGATGATTTCAAGCCTGTCGTTCAATCTACTTTCATCCCGGTGTCCTTGACCAGCTTCGACCATTTCTGGATGTCCTCGCCCAGGAACTTCGCGAATTGATCGACCGACATGCCCATCGGCGCCGCGCCCTGCTTGGCCCACGCTTCCTTCACCTCGCTGGAATTCACGATCTTGTTCACTTCGGCGCTGAGGCGGTCGAGCACCGGCCGCGGCGTGCCGGCCGGCGCCATCAGGCCGAGCCAGATAGTGGCTTCGTAGCCGTTCACCCCGGCTTCCGAGACCGTCGGCATCTCGGGCGTGATCGCGGAGCGCGACTTGCCGGAAGTGCCCAGCGCCTTTACCTTGCCGGCGCGCGCCTGTCCCGCCATGGTGGTAATGGCGTCGAACATCATCTGCACCTGGCCGCCGAGGATCGCCGTGCGCGCCTGGTCGCTTCCCTTGTGCGGAACGTGCACGATGTCCACGCCCGCCATGTACTTGAACAGCTCGCCGGCCATGTGATACGGCGTGCCCGGGCCCGAGGAAGCGTAGTTCAGCTTGCCGGGCTGCGACTTGGCGAGCGCGATGAACTCCTTCAGGTTGCTCGCCTGCACCGACGGGTGCACCACCAGCAGCAGATCGGAGTAGTTGATGCCGCTGATGGGCGCGAGATCCTTCATCAGCTCGAACGGCTTCTTCGGGATCAGCGTCTCGTTGACGGTGTGCGTATTCGACATCACGAGCAGCGTGTAGCCGTCAGCCGGCGACTTCACCACCGCATCGGTGCCGACGATCGAGCCGCCGCCAGGCCGGTTTTCGACCACGAAGGTCTGGCCGAGCGCCTCGGTGAGGCGCGCGCCGATGAAGCGGCCGTAGATGTCGGCCGGACCGCCGACGGCGAACGGCACTACGATGCGAACCGTCCTTGCGGGATAGGTCTGCGACCAGCAGGAAAGGGCAAAGCTCGACGCCAGCAACGCCAAAACTACGCGGACCATCTTCTCCTCCTTAATTAGAATGCTTGTCGCCATGAGAATACTCGTCACCGGGGCGGCGGGCTACATCGGTTCCGCTCTGGTGCGGGCGCTGGCGGCTCACGAGGTGCGTGGCACCGATCAGTCCGCGCCCGCCGCGGTGCTCGGCAACATCGCCTATCCGCAGTTCGCCCGGTCCCTGGTAACGCCGGAGATCGACACGGTATTCCACCTCGCCTCGCTGGTGTCGGGAGGCGCCGAGCAGAACTTCGAGCTCGGCACCAAGGTGAACCTGGACGCCACGCGCGACCTGCTCGAGGCCTGCCGCCTCGCCGGGCATTGCCCGAAATTCGTCTTCGCCTCGTCCATCGCGGTCTACAGCGAGGTGGCGGACGTGACCGACTCCACCCCGGCGGCGCCGCGCCTTTCCTACGGCGCGCACAAGCTGGTGTGCGAGGTGCTGATCGACGACTACACGCGGCGCGGTTATATCGACGGGCGCGCGCTGCGCCTGCCGACGGTGATGGTGCGCCCGGGCAGCGCGAACACCGCGGTCTCGGGCTGGGCGAGCGCGATCATCCGCGAGCCGCTCGCCGGCCGCGATTACATCTGCCCGGTGCGGCCGGATACGCGCATGGCCTGCATCTCGCTTCGCCGCGTGGTGGACGCGTTCATCCGCATGTCGGAAGTTCCCGGCGCGGAGCTCGGAGCCAACCGCACCGTGCTCATCACAGGCATCCCGGTCTCCGCGGAACAGATGTGGAGCGCGGCAAAGCCGCACGCCACCGGCAAGGTGCGCTTCGAGCCCGATCCCACCGTGCAGGCCATCATGGACCGGGTGCCCCGGTCCACCTATTCGAAGAGAGCGCA
>DASRIR010000374.1:0-10079 GCA_035649875.1 Burkholderiales bacterium
TTCCGGCATGGGCATCACCCACGGCACCATCGCCGGCATGCTGCTCAGCGACCTGATCCTCGGCCGCACCAATCCCTGGGCCAGGCTCTACGACCCGGCGCGCGTCACGCTCGCCTCGGCCGCCGATTTCGCGCGCGAGAATTCGAACGTCGCGCTGCAATACACCGATTGGCTCACCGGCGGCGACGTTTCGTCGGTCGACGAGGTCCGCCCGGGAAGCGGCGCGATCGTGCGCAAGGGACTGGAGAAGATCGCGGTGTACCGCGACCCGCAGGGGCAGCTGCACGAGCGCAACGCCGCCTGTCCGCACCTCGGCTGCGTGGTGCATTGGAACCGCGGCGAGACCACGTGGGATTGCCCGTGCCATGGCTCGCGCTTCGACTGCTATGGTAAGGTGATCAATGGCCCGGCGAACAGCGATCTCGCCCCGGCCGAGCGCTCCCGGGAGCAGCGCGCCGCCTGAAGACAAAACCAGGTTTCACCGTGCGCATGACGATCGAGTGTCCCCCGCTCGACGTCTACAACTTCGTTTCCGACCCCAAGAACCTTTCGAAGTGGGCCTCGGGCCTGAGCGGCGCGGTCAAGGTGCGCTTCGTCGAGCGCAACAAGTACGGCGTGCTCGACCACTACGTGAGCGTAGATTCCGGCCCCGAGGTCTACATGCCGATGCGCGTGTTCCCGAACGGCGAGGGCTCGGAGCTGCTCATCACGGTGTTCCGCCAACCGGGCGTGACCGAGGAGAAGTTCGTCGACGACACGAAATGGGTGCGGCGCGACCTCGAGGCGCTCAAACAGCTTCTGGAGAAGTGAATTCGGGGACGGAGCCCTAACTCCGAAAGCTGCGCCAGCCGTGGAGTTAGGGCTCCGTCCCCGAATTCACAGGGCTGCTCGAAAGATCAGCGAAGTCCCCGAGGCGAGCAGCGCAAGCGCGACCAGGCGCATGAGCGCGTCGCGCGAGATCCGCAGAAAAAACTTGCGCGCCACCCAGATGCCGAGCAGGCATGCCGGCACCACCGCGATGGCTTTGATCCAGACCTCCGGGTCGAGCAGCAGGCCGGTCACCAGAAACGCGCAGATCCGTAGCGAGATGCTGGTGATCGTGGCGAAGGCGAGCGTCGCGCGGAACTGCTCCTTGGTGAGCCCGCGCTGCGAAAGATAGATCGCATACGGCGGACCGCCGGCGCCGAACACGGTGCTGGTGATGCCGCCGGCCAGGCCCGCGACCCAACCCCAGGCCGGGGAGATGATGCGCGCCCGCGCGTGCGGCAGAAACGTGAAGATCGCGAAGGCGAGCACGAACAGGCCCAGCAACAGCATGCCGGCGGCGCGCGGCAGGTTGACGAGGAGCGTCACGCCGAGCGCGGTGCCGAGGAGGATCATCGGCGCCAGGCGCGTCCATTCGCTGCGCACAGCGTTCTTCGGGTTCTCGAGGCCGACCATGAGCGCCGCACCGATATCGGCGAGCGCGAAGAGCGCGAGCGCGAACTTGAGCGGCACGAAATGCGTAGCGAGCGGAATCGTGACCAGCGCGGCGCCGAAGCCGGTGACGCCGAAGATCAGCGCGCCGAGGAACGCGATGGCGGCGAGCGCCGCCGATTCGCTCACACTTTTACGTCAGGATTGAGCGAGTAGACGCCCGTGATCTGCGCCGT
The DNA here is from genome assembly GCA_035649875.1 of Burkholderiales bacterium. Lineage (GTDB taxonomy): Bacteria > Pseudomonadota > Gammaproteobacteria > Burkholderiales > SG8-39 > SCGC-AG-212-J23. The sequence continues at coordinate 1,653 of DASRIR010000374.1, forward strand.
GCCGAGGGTGTGGCGTTTCACGGCCTTGACCACGTCGGCGGCGGTGAACTTGCGCTGCACCGGGCATTTCTCGACGTCGAGCGCGAACAGCGTGAAGACGTAGTGATGCGGGATGGTGTCGTTCCACGGCGGGCACGGGCCGTCGTAGCCGAAGTAGTCGCCCGCCATGTTCGGATCATTCTGGAACCAGACGGTGTAGTCGTTCAGCCCCTGGCGCGTGTTGCGCGGCGCGAGCGGCCCGCTCTTGCCCTTGGCGGTGACGCCGCTCGAGAACTCGCCGTCGCGGATCGGCGAGCCGCTCGCCGGCATGTCGACCAGCAGCCAGTGGCAGAAGTTGACGCGCGGCAGCGAGGCCGGGATGGTGCTGCCTTCCTTGTTCACGTCGTCGGGCTTCGACGGCACGTCGGGATCGTGGCAGATGATGACCACCGACTGCGTGCCGCTCGGCAGCTCCGACCAGGCGAGCTGCGGATTGCGGTTCTGGCCGAGCTTCACGCGCGAGGCCGCGTCGGGCACGCAGAACGCATGCTGCGGCGGAATCGCACCGCCGTCCTGAAAGCTCTCACTGGTGAACTTCATTGCGAAATTATAAGCTCGGCGCCCGTCCACCGGTTCATGGTTCGCAGGCGCGGGACATAGCGCGTGAACGGCAGCCCGAGCTTCGCTTCCAGCCGCTGCGCTCGCGCGCGCAATTCCTCCCACGAGATTCTCGGCGCAATCCCCTTGAAGGCAAAGGCGAGGATGTTGGGATCGTAGAGCGCCGGCATGCAAAGCACCGCGCCGCCGAACGCGTGTTCGAGCCGCGCGAGCGTGGCGTCGAGCTTCGGATCGTCGTTCATGAAGTTGACCGCCAGCGCGCCCGGCTCGGTCAGCGCGAGGAAAGCGCCGTCATAGAACTCGCCGCTCGCGAGGCGCGGCACGTGCAGCTCGTCCTCGAAAGCGTCGACGACCAGCACGTCGCAGCACTCCGGCGTCAGCGCCTCGGCGCCGTCGCCGATCTCCACGCTGAGCCGCTCATTGTCGGGAGGCAACGCGAAGTGTTCGCGCGCCGCGGCGACGATGCGCTCGTCGAGCTCCACGACCCGGCTTCGGGTCTTGCGCAGGTGCTTGAAAAAAAACTTGGCGAGCGAACCTCCGCCCAGCCCGATCATCAACGCATCGCGCGGCTCGGGGTGGAGCAGGAGGAACGCCATCATGCAGCGCGTGTAGTCGAGCGCGAGCGCATAGGGGTCCTCGAGCCGCATCGAGCTCTGGATCGCCTCGCCGCCGACGTGCAGCGTGCGCACGCCGCGCGCTTCGCTAACCGCTATAGAGGGTTTGCCTCTTCCCATGCATCAGCGGCCACACGCAGGCCGCGGCGGCAAACGAGAACAGCGCGCCCGCGGCGATCGGCAGGTGATAGCTGCCCCACGCGTCGTACGCGGCGCCAGCGAGCCAGGGGCCGATCAGCGTGCCGACGCCGCAGCCGGTGTAGAGGCAGCCGATGATGCCCGACACCGAGCGCGGACCGTAGAGATCCATCACGATCGTCGGCAGCAGCGCGACATACGCGCCGTAGCAGATGCCGAATACGATGGCGAAAAGCGCGAGCACCCAGTATGCGCTCGCCGCCCACCACAGGATGTACATCGCGCCGAGGCCGGCATACATGGCGGACAGCGCTGGAATGCGCCCGAGCCGGTCCGCGGGGCCGCCGATCGTGAAGCGCCCGAGCAAGCTGCCGAGCCCGATCAGGCTGACGAGCGTCACGCCCTGCGCCTGAGTGAAGCCCGCGTCGACCGCGAACGGCCCGAGGTGCACCATCGGCACGAACAGGCCGATGCAGCTCAGCATGAGCGAGGCGAAGAGCAGCCAGAAAGGCGTGGTCCGGAGGGCGGCACGGAGCGCAATGCCTTCGCGCATGCCGACCGCGCGGTGCTCGGTCTCCCGGATCGCAACCGCCGCCGCCCCGCCGAGCACGAGAACGAACAGCGCGAGGCCGACATAGGCACCGCGCCAGCCGAACTGCTCGATCCACCACACGGCAAGCAGCGGCCCGGCGATGTTGCCCGCGCCGATCCCGGCGACTGCGAGTCCCGAGGCGAATGCCCGGTTCGCGCTGAACCAGGGCTGAACCGCGCCGATCGACGGCACGTAGGTAAGTCCGACGCCGAGGCCGATGCCGATGCTGTAGGTGGCGTAGAGCACGCCGAGCGACTGCGCGAGGCTCGCCACCCAGAGCGCGGCGGCGAGGCAGGCGACGCCCGCGAGCGCGACGCGGCGCACCCCGTAGCGGTCGGCGAGCACGCCCGCCGGCGCGCCGGAGAGGAACCAGATGAACGCGGCGACCGAGAACACGAGCGCGACCTCGCCGCGCGAGGCGCCGAACTCGGCCTCGAAGCCGGCAAAGAAGGCCGCGAACGAATAGGCCGCGCTGAAGCCGACGAACATCAGGGTGAAGGCCGCGGCGACCACCACCCAGCCGTAGCGCGAATTGCCGCTCAACGTTTCTTTTTCTTCTTCGCGGGCGCTTTCTTCGCGGGCGCTTTCCTGGCGCCGCCCACCGCCGCCACCACCTCGACTTCCAGCAGCAGCTCGGGATCCACGAGGCGCTCGACGCCGACCAGCGTGCTCGCGGGCAGCGCGCCTTCCTTCAGGAACCTTTGCCGCACCTCGCGGTACGCGGCGACGCGCTCGCCGTGCATGCCGACCATGTAGCCGTTCATTTTGATCACGTCGTCCCAGCGCGCGCCGGCGACGGCGAGCGCATAGCCGACGTTCTTGAACACCTGCTCGCTCTGCGCGCGCATGTCGCCCTTGCCGACCACGTTGCCGGTCGCGTCCCAGCTCACCTGACCGGAGACGTACACCAGCCTGCCCGGGCCCTCCGCGCTGACCGCATGGGTGTAGAAGCGCGGCGTGGCCATTTCCCTGGGGTTCAGGTATTGCTTTTTCATCAGTACCTCCCGGACGCAAACATACCAGTCCCGATCAATCGATCGGGGGATGGGATGCGAAACCCGGACTGCTAGCATCTCGCATGAACGAGCCCCTTTTCTGCCCGCACTGCAACCAGAGGACGAGTCACGATCACGCTGAATTCCAGCACGTACGGCAGGTCATCTGCAGCAAATACGGCCGTACGTACCCCGGAACCTGACTAGCCCCAGGCATGTCGCGTTCTTCACTACAACCAAGCGCAAGCTTGCGATCTGTGACATTGTTTTATCGCCAGCCGCGAAATGCCTTCGCAGGCTTAGGGAGAAAATAAGGCCATGACAAATACAACAAGGGGGATGCTGCTCGCTGCGGACGACGGCGAGCGGTCTTTCGCTCCACGGTCGCTGCGCGTAGTCGTGGTCGATGATGATCGCGATGCTGCGCTGACGCTCGCGCTCATCTTGCGCAGCGAGGGCTACGAAACCCGCGCTTTCTATTCCGGACGAAGCGCATTGGCCGCTGTCATCGAGAGCCATCCTGACGCGGTTGTGCTCGATATCAACCTCCCGGAAATCAGTGGCTGGCAAATCGCGCAAACGATCCGGGCCCGCGGCGGACCGATGCCGCTGGTCATTGGAATCAGCGGCGTCTACAAGAGCGGCGCTGACAAGGCTCTCGCCCACGCTAGCGGCTTCGATCACTACCTGGTAAAGCCCTGTCCACCCTCAGAGTTGCTGAAGCTGCTTGAGCCGCTGCGCTCCGCAGGCGCCTAGAATCCGCCGGCGTGATGGGACAGAAAAGCCAACGCGAGCCGTTTCGCTTCCTGTCGGACTGGGAGTTCAGTGAACTTTCCAGCAAAGACAAGGCCGCGTACCTTTCTCGCGCCTCTCAGGAACTCGAGCAAAGGCAGCGGGTACTCAAAGCGCAGATTCAAATGCTGCTGACCGAGGCGCCTGGCAAGAGCTGAACAGCCCGCCCGCCAGCGTGGGCCCCTGGGCACACCACTTGCAGAACGGCGGTCGGGATATGGCGACTGCGGAACAGAATAGGGATCGACGGCAGGGAGGTCGGGCCAGCCTACGGGTCGTCCATCGCCACCGCATTGGCTCCGCAGTGTCTGAGCGGGTCTCCGACCTCGTCTACATCAACGGGCATCCATTCGCGTTGCTCGGATGGGTCGATCTCGACGGCATCCGCACGCCGCTCCACGTATGCGAACTTGATCCCACGAAGCTCCGCGCCGACGCAGACGAGCCCCACCTCTTCCACTATGACGACGTGACAGCGGAGGTTCGATTCGCGCCCGACAGACCGTGGTAACTCTCGTCAGGCGCTTCGCCTGGATTTCTCAGAGAAGCAAGCAAGCCGCGGTGAAACAACAGTAGTCATGCGTCGTCGCGGTTGTTGATCGGCCGCGCCGGAAACTCGACCGTCTCGCCGCTCCTGAGAACGACCACAGACTTTCGATCCTCTTCGAGCAATACATCCACTACGCGAAGGAAGATACCCATGGGCGGTCTGCCGTCCCCGGCGAGCCAGCGCGTCAGGTCCGGCATGGATACGCGCAGGCGATCACACAACTTCCTCGCACCGCCGACGCGTTCGGCGGCGCGGACCAGCGCCTGGCGGTAGGTATCGTCTACTTCCACTGGACGGACTCCCCCCGATCTTCCAACCCTCACATGGCCGCGAGTCTATTGGTCGCCCTGCGTGGGGGATATCGGCGTTTACCGGATTTCGGCTGTCACGGATCGACGACAGGAGCTGGGATTAGCTGGGGTTTGGACGTTCAATCTCCTAGGGAGGGTTTCGTCGCGGACCTTTGGCAAATCAGTGCCAGAGGAGCATCGACTTAGGGCGGAAGCGGGGAAATTGGGTGTGTTCCATCAACTCCCATAGCGGTAAAGTCTGCGCCAGCCGTGACCGATTGCACGGAGAGATCGGTCTCCTGCAAAGCTCCGTTGGGAGGTCCTGTTTCGTCACCGCCTGAATTGGACGTCGTAATTGAGATCCCGCGCGGCAGCTTTTTGAAGCGTGGATCGTTTGGCACCATTGACTTCGTCTCGCCGCTGCCATGCCCGTTCAACTATGGCGCCGTGCCGCTCTACATTGGTTTGGAGGGTGATCTGCTCGACGCCGTAGTGCTCGGCGCGCGGCTACCCCGCGGAACGCGGACGAGGGTTAGAGCCTGGGGCGCAATCGCGCTTACCGATCGGGCCATGACCGACCACAAGCTAATTTGCAGCCATGCTGAACCGAGCAACGCAGAGCGCGAAAAACTGCTTCGTTTCTTTCGATTTTACGCGCGCTGCAAGGGGCTATTGAACTTGTGGCGGCGTCGGCCAGGACGTAACGCGTGCGACGGGTGGATAGATGTACAAGAGGCCCTTGCCTGTGCGCGGCCGCGCGATGCGGACTGGCGAGGTCCACAAGTTCCGTTCTGACTACCGCAGAGGGCGGTTCCTCCTATCGGACGTCCGGGGCGCAATTAGGCATGTGTTACCAGAAAACGGCAGCTACGACGACGGCAACTAAGAGCCACAGACCTGGCAATGCCCATTCGAGCAGCCGATCACGCATCGTACGTCCATAAGGAAGGAGCAAGGGTCCGTCCTCGGATTTTGCCGTCGCGTCGCCTCCGACGTGCTGTTTTTCCACGTTCCCCCCTTTGTCTTGCGGACTGAACGATGATGCTTCAACGAACGGCGCGGCTAAATGCAGGAATCGAGTTCTTGCAAATTCAGACGGCTAATGTGGTGCTCACGCAACGCACGCGCGTGATGAAATCAACATCGCCAAGAGAGGAAGGTGATGCCTGGCTGAACTACGGAAGCTTACAAAGCCCTAGCGCTCGCCCAACCGTGCCACTTTAGGCTTGGCAATCAGATTGCCTTCCCAATTACAGCGCGGCATGTAGCAGTGATACCGCTCAATGGGGCGCCAAACGCTAGTAATCCGATCAACTAAACGACGCCGCACTCGGTACGCCTCGCCACCGCAAAGCGGACATAAATGCTTCGATGAGGGCTGCAACGGGATACGTTGCGGCTCAATCTTGCGAACTTTAGCCAAAGCCATAAGCGAGGTCAGACTAGCCTTGTTCGAGGCGACCGAATATCACCATACGTGCGCTGGAACTATCACCATGTTTGCGACGGATGAACGTGGGCGCGATTACGAAAGAGAAAAGGGTCTTTGTCTCGCAATAAAAAGGCCCGCTCCGCTTAAGCTAGGGGCGCCTTCCAACCGCGCAAGAGCAGCCCCGCGATCTGCCGGCACGGAAGAGGGTCGAGCGCTTTGAACACCAAAAGAAGCCCGGGGCACCGTGAGGTGCCCTGAGCTTCGGTACGGCGGGGAGACCCTGTTTAGACAGGCTGCAACGCAGGCCCACTCTACCGAGACGACGGCGTTCCCGCGATAGGCCTTTAGGGGTCCTCCAATTTGCCGTTTGGATCACGGCAAACCTCTGACGCTCGACGTCGGAGTACAAAGCCCCTTCAGAGCGCATGGACCGCGCCACTAGACGCAAACAAACACTTAGTTGATCAAGGGACAACGCGTTGCGCTCGCCAGCGACAGACGAGGAGCGGGGAGTGAGCGACGCTGGATAACAATGAATGATGAAGCTATTTCCCCAAGGGAGCTTCTGAGAACGGCGGCGCAAGCGACAGGCGGAGATCAAGCGCTAGCGGCCCTGCTCGAGACAGAACCGACCGAGCTCGAGGCCTGGTTGGATGGCACGCGATCGCCATCGTTCGGCACGTGTTTCGGTGCGCTGGCGATCTTCGAGCGTCCACACCAGCAACTGGGCGTCCTCGACCGGGCAGGCGAAGCCGACATGCCGCGCGGTGGTTCGCTAGAACGCTTTGCGCGGCAGGCAAGCATTACCAGCTTGCTCCTTACGGTCGGGCTATTTCTCTTCGGCCTAATGACTCTAAACAGATTGACAAAACTCATGGTCGACGACCATGAAGCAGAGACGACCGACCGCTAGTAGAAGCAGTAGAAGCGGCCCGTGGTCTGCGAGCGAACGTAGAGCGAAGAAACTGCCAGAGTTAGTAGACAGCGCCCCTAGCGGTGATCGGCCACAAATCCTCTACGCAACCTTTCCGGATACAGAAATACCAGTTGTAAAGGGCCAATACTCATCTAAGCCCTTGATTACCAATAACAGGCTTCACGCGTATCGGCCAGGCAGCTTAGATGCTTCAATACGATCCGGATTTGGAGCACCTCTGAAGGCTGAGCGCGAGCGATCAAGGCAGGAATAGAGGCCCTCACGCGCTATCGGACCAGGAGCACAGCCAAAAGATAAATCGCGGAGCATGTCGCAGTCCACGCGCGTCGGGTGGAAAAATGCACGGACAGCAGTGCGCACTACGGTTCAAAATAGTAAAAATAAGAAGAAATTAACGTATTCGCTTGCGTAGCGAGGCGCGTGAAGGCGGACAGTCCGCTTTTTCAGGGCGCGCCGATAATAAAGGACGCGCCTTGAAATCGATTTTGGATTCGTCGTTTAAGTACACGCATAGCTCCGCAACCGACGTTCGGAAGACCTTCGCCAGAGTGCGGCTGGAGCAGCAAGCCAAGATTCAAGCGGGGCAGCAGGCGGAGATTCCGCAAGACCAACAGGTGAGCGGAGACTCGCCGGCCGCCGCCAGGTACGCGGCTTCGGGCTTCGGTTCTCAGCGGGCCATCATTAACACGTGATATCAGCTCGGTACGCTGACGAGCTTGCGCTGCGCGCGTGTGCGCATGCGTAGGAGGTGCTTTGGCCGCCGAGAGGCGGGCTTCCTCGCGTATGGCTGAGCGAAACGTTCGGACTCTTGCACTTCTCGGAATCGGCCTGGCCAGACTGGTTTTCAGCCGCCGCAAGCGCTCGTAGCTACAGAATTCTCTGAGCGTCGCCCAAGCGCTGGCAGACAAAGCCTCGCAAGAAAAGCTTCACTCCTCTTGCCGGGGCTTTTTGTTCTTGGCCCTCCTTGCGGTAAATCCATGGCTTCCCCTGGTGAACTCCGAGTCAGAGGTTAGCCGCCGCCCCCTACTACTTGCCGCTGCGTGGCGCAAGAGAATATCCAGCGCCATGAGGTAGATACCAGCCGGTGCAGTTGCTTTGCCTTGCAACCACTCGTGCATGTCCTCCGGTTTTACGTTGAGGCGCTTTGCGAGCTCTTCCTCACCGCCAGCGATCTCGGCCGCGCGCTTGAGAACCTCGCACTGGATTTGATCGCTCGACATACGACCCAGAATCGCAAGCGTCGCACCGAGCCGAATGAGCATGCCCAACTAATTGAGTATTACCCACGAGTACTACCCGCGTTGGTATTGTTCAACCATTGTGATCCTGCCGCGCGCTTTCCATAATTAGAACGCCGAGCGTAGCTCCAAACGATACGGGGCATGTCGGTAGCCTTGGTTTCCAGTCGAAACTTTCCCTCCGCTGGGGAGGTCTCCACTGCCAGGGCTTTTTTCTTTGCCTGCGGCGGATAGAACGCAATACCAATCAGC
>DASRIR010000375.1:0-2358 GCA_035649875.1 Burkholderiales bacterium
GCCCCGGCGGTCGCGCTCAGCGGCGCCGAGGCGGTGGTCGAGATGCTCAGGGCGCACGGCGTCGAAGTGATCTTCGGGCTGTGCGGCGATACCAGCCTTCCTTTATATGACGCGCTCGCCCGGCTTGGCTCGATGCGCCACATCCTCACCCGCGACGAGCGCCATGCCGCGTACATGGCCGACGGCTACGCGCGCCTGAGCGGCAAGGTCGGCGTGTGCGAAGGGCCGTCGGGCGGCGGCGCGACCTACATCCTGCCGGGCCTGGTGGAGGCGAACGAGTCCTCGATTCCGGTGCTCGCCATCAACACCGACGTTTCCGTGAGTTCCAGAGGCAAATTCACCCTCACGGAACTCGATCAGCGGACGCTGATGAAGCCGCTCACCAAATGGAACGCGGTGCTCGATCGTTCGGTCGACATCCCGCGCGTATTCCGCAAGGCGTTCGAGGCGATGACCACGGGGCGGCCGGGCGCGGCGCACATCGCGCTGCCGTTCGACGTCCAGAACGGGCCGGTGGAGCGCAACGATGTGTGGGCGGACCCGTCGCTTGGCGCTTTCCCGTCGCGTAGGACCGCTCCGGACGCGTCCCTCGTGGAGCTTGCTGCCCGGGTACTAAGGAAGGCCAAAAACCCGTTATTCATCTGCGGCGGCGGCGTGGTGCTTTCCGGCGCGGAAGGCGAACTGGCGATTCTTGCGGAGAACCTGTGCGCGCCGGTCGCCACCACCATCAGCGGCAAGGGCTCGATCGACGAGCGCTGCGCGCAGTCGGTGGGCGTGGTGGGCTCGAACGGCGGCACGCCCGAGACGCGCGCGGTGGTCGATGCCGCCGACGTAGTCGTGTTCGTCGGCTGCCGCGCCGGCTCGGTGACCACCGAGCGCTGGCGCCATCCGGCGGCCGGCAAGGCGCGCATCATCCACATCGATGTCGATCCCGCGGTGCCGGGCACGAACTACAAGGTCGACGTGCCGCTCATCGGCGATGCGCGGCTTTGCCTCGCCGCGCTGAACCAGGCGCTCGAAGGGTACAGGCGCGAAGGCGAGCTCTCGTTCGTCGACCAGCAGAAGCGCGCGAAATTCGAGAAGTTCGAGGCGCTCGCACGGTCGAACGACGCGCCCATCAAGCCGGAAAGAGTGGTTCACGAGTTGAGCGGGCTGCTGGACCCCGACGCGGTCGTGGTCGCCGACCCCGGCACGCCGTGCCCGTACTTCTCGGCCTACTACCTGGTGCGCGGCACCGGCCGGCGCTATTTCTCCAATCGCGCGCACGGCGCGCTCGGCTATGCTGCGGCGGCTTCGATGGGCGCGCACGTCGCGCGGCCGCAGGTCAAGACCGTCGCGGTGATGGGCGACGGCAGCTTTGGCATGTGCGTGGGCGAGCTCGAGACCGCGGTGCGCCTCAGGCTGCCGATCACCTTCGTGGTGATCTCGAACGCGGTCTACGGCTGGATCAAGGCCGGGCAGAAGTCGGGTTATCGTGAGCGCTATTTCTCGGTGGATTTCGGCGTCACCGATCACGCGAAAGTGGCGGAGGGGTTCGGGGTGAGGAGCTGGCGGGTCACGCAGCCGCAAGAGTTGGGTTCCACGTTGAAAAGCGCGCTCGCCTTCGGCGGTCCGACGCTGGTGGACATCGTCTGCCAGCCGCTGCACGAAGCAAGGGCGCCGGTTTCGGAATGGGTGGCATAACAACAAAAGGGGGCACCATGAGCAACACGGCATTCAATCCGTACGCGGCGCCGAACGCGCCGGTGGAGGACGTCTCGGCGAACGCGCAGGCCGAGGCGATCCGCAAGCAGCACATCAGCCACGAAGCCTCGATCAAGGCCGTCGGCCTGCTGTACTACCTGGGCGGCATCGGCGTGACGCTGGCCGCGGCGGGCGGGCTGATCGGCGCGCGGGACGCGAGCATGGGCCTCACCTTGCTGCTGATCGCCCTCGGCGTCGGCCAGTTCTTCGCCGGCTGGGGCGTGCGCGCGCTGCGCCGCTGGGGGCGCATCGTCGGCTGCATCCTGTCGGCGATCGGGCTGATCGGCTTTCCGATCGGCACGCTGGTCAACGGCTACATCCTCTACCTGTTCCTGTCGAAGAAGGGCCGCACCATCTTTTCCCCGGAATACCAGGACGTGATCGCGGCCACGCCGCACGTCAAGTACCGCACCTCGATCCTGGTGTGGATCTTCCTCGCGCTGCTGGTCGCGCTGATCGCGTTCGCCTTCCTCGCGCCCATGTTCGCCGGCAAATGATCGAGCGCGGCCACCACGATCTCGGCGGCCGCCCGGCGGGCAAGGTCGAGCGCGAAGAGCACGACTACGAGCTCTGGGAGCGGCGCATCGACGCGATGGCGGTGCTGCTCGGCTCGAA
>DASRIR010000376.1:0-4995 GCA_035649875.1 Burkholderiales bacterium
GGCCTCGGCCGCATCGAGATCGATGCGATGCGCAACAAGGGATTCAAGCCCGCCTTCGCCGCGGCGGTGACCAGCTCGTCGGCCCTGGTCGGCCCGATCTTCCCGCCCTCGATTCCATTGATCATCTACGGCACGGTCACCGGAGTGTCAGTGCTCCAGCTGCTGCTCGGAGGCATCGTGCCGGGAATCCTGTGCGTCGCAATGCTGATGGCCATGACAGGATGGCTCGCGCTGCGCCGTGGCTACCCGCGCACCGCGCGCTGGCCGACAGGCGCGCAGCTCTGGCGCGATTTCAAGCCGGCGCTGCCGGCGATCCTCGCGCCGGTGATCCTCATCGCCGGAATGCTGATGGGTTACTTCACGCCGACCGAAATTGCCGCGGTGACCGTGCTCTATGCATTGCTGATCTCGAGCCTGTTCTATCGCGAGCTCACGTGGCGCGGGCTCCTCGACGCGGGCTACGAGACGATCCGCTCCTCTTCCGGAATCCTGCTCATCGTCGCGGTCGCAGCGCTCTTCGGCTGGATCCTGTCGGTCGAGAGTGTGCCGCAGAAGCTGACCGCGCTGATGCTGCAGATCTCCACCAATCCCTACGTGCTGCTCATGCTGGTGAACGTGCTTCTCCTTCTTGTCGGCATGTTCCTGGACAGCACCACCGCGATCCTGGTGATCGCGCCGATCATCGCGAAGCCGCTGATCGCCGCCGGCGTGGACCCGGTGCACCTCGGCATGGTGGTCGTGTTTAATCTCATGATCGGGCTGCTCACGCCGCCGATGGGGCTCGCGCTTTTCCTCGTCGCCGACATCGCGAAAGTGACGATGAAGGAGGTGCTGAGAGAGCTCATGCCTTATTACGTTCCGCTGGCGATCACGCTGCTGCTCATCACGTACGTGCCGGCGATCACCACATGGATTCCGCGCCTCGCTCTACCCTAGGAGAACGCATGGACAAACCCGTGATAGCCCTCGCCATGGGCGACCCCGCTGGCATCAGCCCCGAGCTCACGGCCAAGGTCATCGCATTGAAGGAAGTGCGCGAAGCCGCGCGCATCGTCGTGATCGGCGACCGGCGCATCTACGAGGACGGCGCCCGCGTTGCGGGTAGCAGTGCGACGCCGGATGACTTCGTCGAGCGCAAGCACGCAGATCCCTCCGGCATCCGGCGTGGCGTCCCGGCCAGGGCGGGCGGCGAGTTCGCCCTGGAAAACTACCGCACGGCGTTACGCATGGTGGCCGATGGCAAGGCCGACGCGGTGTGCTTCACGCCGTTCAACAAGCAGGCGATGCGCATGGCCGAGCCGACCTACGACGACGAGATCCTCTTCACCTCGAACGTGCTTGGCTTCAAGGATCTCGCTACCGAGTTCAACGTGCTCGAGGGACTGTGGAATGCCCGCGTCACTTCGCACATCCCGCTGAAGGACGTCTCCGCGCACCTCTCGGTCGACAAGATCGTCGCCGCACTCGAAATCACCGCCGCGGCGTTGCGCGCCGCCGGCTTCGAGCCGCCGCGTATCGGCGTGGCGGCGCTCAACCCGCACGCAGGCGACGGTGGCAACTTCGGCCGCGAAGAGATCGACATCATCGAGCCCGCCGTGCGCAAGGCGAAAGCGCAGGGGCTGCCGGCCGACGGGCCGTACCCCGCCGATACGGTGTTCGTGCGCGCCAAGGCCGGGCAGTTCGACGCAGTGCTTACCATGTACCACGACCAGGGCCAGATCGCGATGAAGCTGCTTGGCTTCGATCGCGGTGTCACGTTGCTGGGCGGCTATCCGTTTCCGATCTGCACGCCGGCGCATGGCACCGCGTACGACATCGCCGGCAAGGGGGTTGCCAACGTCGGTGCGGCGCGCGCAGCCGTGCTGCTTGCGGCGCGCATGGTGTGATGGTCTTCTAGCCGGCGCACGCCTGCTTGGCGGGACACGCCTGGGCGAGGAATTCGGTCAGGGCGGCGTATGGGACGGGCTTGGTCAGGTGCGCATCGAAGCCCGCTTCTCGCGCCACGCGGCGATCGTTTTCCTGTGCCCAGCCGGTCAAGGCAACGATGACCATCTCAGCGCCCCAAGGCTGCTTGCGCAGGCGGCGGCAGACCTCATGTCCGTTCAGCGTTGGCATTCCTATGTCGAGCAGCACGATCTCCGGGCGAAGCTGCTTGGCGGCCTCGAGTCCAGCCACGCCGTCGTGCGCCACGTGGATCTGGTGGCTGTTGAGCTGAAGCAGCATGGCGAGGGACTGCGCGGCGTCGCGGTTGTCGTCGACGATCAGGATGCGGCGGCTCTGCGCCGGCTCGCTCGCCGCGCCGGCGTTCGCCGGCGCCGCTTTCGGTTGCTCGAGCGCCACGGGCAGCCGGACGACGAAACGCGTTCCGCGTCCCTCGCCGCCGCTGCTTGCCTCCACGGAGCCGCCGTGCATCTCGACCAGGCGCTTGACCAGCACTAGGCCGATGCCGAGCCCGCCGCGCGAGCGCTCGAGCGCCTGCTCCACCTGCATGAACATGTCGAAGATGCGTTCGAGCTTGTCATGCGGAATGCCGATGCCGTTGTCCTCCACCGTGATGGCCGCGTAGCTCGCCTGCAGCTCGACGTCGAGGTTGATCTTCCCGCCCTCCGGAGTGTATTTGCAGGCGTTGTTCAGCAGGTTGCTGAATACCTGCACGAGCCGTGCCGGGTCGGCGTGCACGCTGATCGCGTCGCCAGGAAGCCTGACCAGCACTTCGTGGCCGCACGACTCGGCGAGCGGGCCGCAAGCCTGCACCGCTTGCTCGATCACCGCGGCGAGGTCGACGCGCGACTTGCGCAGATCGAGCCGCGCGTGCGTAATGCGACTCACGTCGAGCAGGTCGTCCACCAGCCGCACGAGCTGGCCCACCTGCCGCTCCATGGTCTCGATGCACCAGTGCAGCGTGCTGCTGCAGTTGCCGGTGCGCTTGAGCACGGAGAGCGTGTTGCTGAGTGGCGCGAGCGGATTGCGTAGTTCGTGCGCCAGCGTGGCAAGGAACTCGTTCTTGCGGCGGTCGGCGTCCGATAGGTCCGCCGCCATGGAGCGCAGGCTATCCTCGAGCCGCCGCCGCTCGGAGACATCCTGGCTCACGGTGGCGAACCCGTACCGGCGCCCGGCGGCGTCCGTCAGCGCCAGCACCTTGTAGGCCATCCAGCGGGTCGCGCCGGTGCGGAAGTTGCGGAAGCGGACCTCCATCTCGCCGTGCCCCTTCTCCACTACGGATGGGAAGAACTCCTCCATGACCTTCGCCTGGTCCGCGGGCACGAAGAACTCGCGCACGTGCGTACGCCGCGCCTGCTCGAGACTATCCAGGCCAACCATGCGTAGGCCCGCCGGGTTGACATAGAAGGGCACGCCGGCCAGGTCGCACATGCCGATGAAGTCGGTGCTTGTCTCGACCAGGGTCATGAACTTCTGCCGTTCGGCGAGACTCGCCAGCAGCGCCTCGCCGCGCTCGCTCGCGCGCCGCCGCGCGGCCCGCATCGCTTCACCGATCCCGATGATGAGCGCACAGGTGAAGAGGTAAGCGGCCAATCCGACGATATCCGCGGCCGAGGACAGCTCGAGCGCGCCGCGCGGCTGGAGGAAAAGCAGGTGGCACGCGAGGTAGCCGAGAAGCGCCGTCGCCACTGCCGGGCGCGGGCCGCCCGTCCACACGGCTGCGGCGACTGCTCCGAACAGCGTGACGAACGGCAGACTGTCGCCTAGGAACGGGTCGAGCAGCGCGCGCAGGGCGATCGCTACGACGAGCGCGGCGAGCGCCGCTGCGTAGGTAGATAGCGTAGAAAGCGGGGACTCCAAACTTCCTCCTTGAGTATCATCCGCGCATGAGCGTCGGACACGGCCGGCAATCTAAGCGCGGCAGAACGTTTTATCCAGACCGCTTGCGCCACGTAGTTGTCCGATTACGCCATCCTCAACCATGGGTCCCTCCACGCTCGCGTCCTGGGCGCTGTTGATCGCGCGGGCGTTGCGGGAGCGCGGCATCGATGCCGATGCGCTGTTCCACCGCGCGGGGATGCCGCCGGTCCAGCTGCGCGACGCGAATTCGCGCTATCCCGCGCAGTCCATGCAGCGACTGTGGAACCTGGCCGCCGCCGCAGCCGGGGATAACTGCGCGAGGCGCTGTCCTATGTGGTGCGCTACTGCGAGATCGTGACCACGGGTGCGTGTCGACCGCGGAGATCGCCTACCTGCTCGGCTTCGCAGAGACGAGCAGCCTGTCCCGCGCCATGCGGCGCTGGCGAATCACGCGGGCCTAGGGCTTCATTTCATCCGGTAGATACGCGTGGCGTTGTCGTGGAACAGCGCCCGGCGTTCAGATTCGCCGAATGCCTGCGTGATCTCATCGAAGCTGCCATAAACCTCGTCGAAGCTCGCGCACAGTCCGTCGACGGGGAAGTTGCTGGCGAACATGCACCGCGGCACGCCGAAGAGCTCGATGCTGGAGAGCACGACTTCGCGCTTCTTCGTGACGCGACCCAGCCCGGAGATCTTCACGGCGACGTTCGGACAACGAGCGAGATTCGCCGTGGCGTCGCGCCAGCCGTCGATCTCCGCATCGAGCGGCAGGCCGGTGTGGTTCAGCACCAGCGTCGTTTCGGGAAAGGCAATCGCAAGGCGCGCCGCTTCGGCGAGCTGGCGCCACGGCGCCTGCAGCTCGAAGTGCAGGCCGAGCGGCGCAAGGCGCGCGTAGCCCGCGCGCCATTTCGCTTCGTCCATCATCCCGGGCTTGGGCTTGTGCCGGATGGCGCGCACGAAATCGTGGTGCGCGTGCGATTCGAGAACACGCGCGCAGTCGTCATGATGCAGCCACGCCTGGGCGACCGCCACGGTCGGCAAGCCCGATTCTCTAACGCGGGCGATGAATGCCATCTCGCCACCCGGATCTCGCGGATCCCATTCGGCCTCGACATAGACGCCGCGAACTACGTTCCACTTCGCGCTATCGCGTCGGTAGTCCTCGATGAGGTAAGGGCGGCGAAGCGCGCTGTA
>DASRIR010000377.1:0-11566 GCA_035649875.1 Burkholderiales bacterium
GTACGACTTCAAGCGCAACTGGGGCTTCGAGCCGGAGGCGCTCGCCTACGAGTATCGGCTCTACAAGCGAGACACGATCCCGCAGAACAACCCGCTCAATCCGAAGTATCGCGCGCTGATCGCGTTGTGGCGCAGGCTGCCGATCCGCGTCGCCAATGCCCTTGGGCCGCATCTCGTAAAGAGCCTCGGCTGATGAAAATCGACCCGGAACAGGTGCTGCAGAACCACCGGCCGTTGGTTGCGCAAGGCGCGTGGCGTCGCGCTTCGGCGCTCATCGCCGCAGCGATCGCCGGCATCGTCCTCATCTACTACGAAACCGCGGCTTCCATCGTGCGGTTATGGACGAGTTCTGAAACCTTCGCGCACGGCTATGCGATCGTGCCGATCGTTCTTTACCTCATCTGGCGAAACCGGCATGCGCTTGCGCTTATTGGACCGCGGCACGATTACGCCGGATTTCTTCTGCTGGCACTTGCCGGCTTCGGTTGGCTGGTTGCCGCGGCGGCACAGGTGCAGGTGCTGCAGCAGTACGCCGTGACCGCGATGATCCCGGCCGTCGTCGTCGCCCTCGCGGGACGGCGAGCGGCCATGGCGATTGCCTTTCCTCTCGCTTTTCTCTTTCTCGGCGTACCGTTCGGCGAGGCATTCCTGCCCCGGCTCATGGACTGGACGGCCGAGTTCACCGTTGGCGCGCTGCGCCTCAGCGGAATTCCCGTTTACCGTGAAGGCAACTTTTTCACGATTCCTTCCGGCCAATGGTCCGTGGTCGAGGCCTGTAGCGGCCTGCGTTACTTGATCGCCTCGCTCACTGTTGGGGCGCTCTTCGCTTACCTTAACTATCAGCGCATGTGGAAGCGCGTGCTGTTCGTCGCGCTTGCCATCGTCGTGCCGATCGTGGCGAATTTCTTGCGCGCCTACATGATCGTAATGATCGGCCACCTGAGCAACATGAAGCTCGCTGTCGGCGTGGATCATTTTCTGTACGGCTGGGTTTTCTTCGGAATCGTCATCGGTCTGCTTTTCTGGCTCGGGTCTTTCTGGCGCGATGCCGTGCCGAGCATCGAGCAGGAAGCTACTCGAGAGCTGCATGGCTACCCCGTCAGCTCGGCCGCGAGCGTTGCCCTCGGTGTCGGGGTCTTGGCCGCGGTCGGCGTATGGCCTCTCTATGCTGCGCATCTGGACAGCGTGGCGGGCGGGCGCGGTCCGGTGCTGCTTGCCAACCCGCAACCCGAATCCGGGTGGATGATCGATCCGGCCGCGACGCTCGACTGGCGGCCGCGCTATATCGGTGCCGCCGCGAGCAGTTTCGAGGTCTACCGCAAGGACGGACGCGCGGTCGCGCTGTACATCGGCTATTACCGAAATCAGCGCGCCGGCGCGGAGCTTGTGAACTCCATTAACCGCGTCGACCCGCCTTCGTGGCGCAACGTCGGCGCGGCTTCGCGCACCGAAACTTTCGGCGAAGCAGTGGAGTTGCGAGAGACGCATCTGCGCGCCGGCAGCACGCGCTTGCTCGTCTGGGAGTGGTATCGCATCGGCCGGACCGAGCTCATTAACCCGTACATCGCCAAAGCGGTACTCGCACGCGACCGGCTTCTGGGACGCAGCGATGATTCGGCAGTCATCATCGTCGCCGCACAATATGATGAAAGGCCCGAACTGGCTGCCGAGACGCTGCGCGAGTTCGGCCGACAGATGCGGCCGGCGCTTCTGGCCGCGCTCGCCGCTGCCACGCCGGGAAGCTCCCGATGACCGCACCACCGCTCATCGTTCACGTCGTCTACAGCTTCAGCGTCGGCGGCTTGGAAAATGGCATTGTTAACCTGGTGAACCGGATGCCGCGCGAGCGCTGGCGGCACGTCGTTGTGTCGCTCACCCACGTGTCGGGCGCGTTCGCCCAGCGTGTCGAGCGCGATGATGTGCGCTACATCGAGCTGGGTAAGCACCCTGGACACTTGGTCCGGGATTACCCGCGGCTCTATCGCCTGTTCCGGAAGCTGCAACCCGCCGTGGTGCATACACGCAATCTTGCCGCCCTCGAGGCAGTTGTGCCGGCTTGGGCGGCCGGGGTGCCAGCCCGCATCCATGGAGAGCATGGCTGGAGCGCCGAGGACCCGGAGGGGCGTAGGCGCCGCTACCAGTATGTGAGGCGGCTGTACCGCCCGTTCGTCCAACACTACGTCGCATTGTCCCGCCATCTCGCCGCGTACCTCGAGCGCGATGTGGGGGTGCCGCCCGATCGCATATCGCAGCTTTACAATGGCGTGGATACGGAGCGGTTTTGCCCGGCGCCGGCGCGGGTGAAGATTTCTGGCTGCCCATTCGGTGGTCCGGACGAGTGGCTCGTCGGCTGGGTGGGCCGGATGGACGCGGTGAAGGACCCGCTCAATCTTGTGCGCGCATTTCTCCGCGCGCGCGAGATTTCGCCTGCTGCGGCCAAGCACCTGCGGCTCGTCCTGGTTGGTCATGGCGCACTGCGCCAAGCGTTGGAAACAGCGCTCAATCATGAGGGCGCGCGCGACCAGGTGTGGTTCGCAGGGGAACGCTCTGACGTCGCGGACATCATGCGCGGCCTGGATTGCTTCGTGCTCCCCTCGCGTGGGGAAGGCATTTCAAACTCTATTCTCGAAGCTATGGCTTCCAGCCTTCCCGTCATCGCTACCCGAGTTGGAGGGAATTCGGAATTGATCGAGTCTGGCATGACCGGACTTCTTGTACCGGCAGGCAGTCCAGACGCCCTGACGACAGCCATGCTGGACTACTTCGTCGAGCGCTCGCTAGCGCGTCGCCACGGTCGAGCAGCGCGCCAGGTGGCGCACAGCCGTTTCAGCCTCAAGCGCATGGTCTTTGACTATTCCGAGCTTTACGAACGCTCGCTCGCCGCCGCCGGCATCCTCCGGCCACAGGCGATCGCGCCGCACTGAACCGCGCATGTGCGGTATCACAGGCATCGTCGATCTCAGAAGCAAGCGCGAGATCCAGCGCGCGCTCCTGTCGCGCATGAACGAGACGCAGCTTCACCGGGGTCCGGATGCTGGCGGGTTGCACATCGAGCCGGGCGTCGGCTTGGGCCACAGGCGCTTGTCGATTATTGATCTTGCAACCGGTCAGCAGCCGCTTTTCAACGAGGACGGCAGCGTCGCCGTAGTATTCAACGGCGAGATTTACAACTACCAGTCGTTGATCGCCGAGCTCGCGCAGTACGGGCACGTCTTTCGCACCAAGAGCGACACCGAAGTCATTGTGCATGCGTGGGAGCAGTGGGGCGAAGCCTGCGTACAGCGTTTTCGGGGCATGTTCGCCTTTGCTCTGTGGGATCGCAATCGCGGTGCGCTCTTTCTCGCGCGCGACCGCCTCGGGGTGAAGCCGCTCTACTACGCGCTGCTGGCCGATGGCCACCTGATCTTCGGCTCTGAGCTGAAATCGCTTACAGCGCACCCCGAATTGCGACGCGAGCTTGATCCGCTCGCAATCGAGGATTACTTCGCGCTCGGCTACGTCCCCGAGCCGCGCACGATCTACAAGGCGGCGCGCAAGCTGCCTCCCGGGCACACGCTGACCCTCGCCCGCGGCGAGCCGCCTCCCGAGCCGCGCGCGTACTGGGACGTGCGCTTTACGCTCGACAACCGTGCGAGCGAAGAGCAGGCGCGAGCTGAGCTCGTCGAGCGCCTCAAGGAATCGGTGCGGCTGCGACTGATCTCCGAAGTCCCCCTCGGCGCTTTCCTTTCCGGCGGCGTCGATTCGAGTGCGGTTGTCGCGATGATGGCCGGTGTGAGTGCACAGCCGGTGAATACGTGCTCGATCTCATTCAGCGATGCTGCTTTCGACGAATCGAGCTATGCGCGGCAAGTCGCCGAGCGGTACGGCACACGCCACTTCGTCCACAACGTCGACAGCGACGACTTCGCGCTGATCGATGTGTTGGCGCGTACGTACGACGAGCCGTTCGCCGATAGTTCGGCGATTCCGACTTATCGAGTATGCCAGCTCGCGCGCAGGCACGTCACCGTTGCGCTCTCCGGCGACGGAGGCGACGAGAACTTCGCCGGTTACCGGCGCTACCAGCTTCATCTGATGGAAGAGCGCCTGCGCAGCGCGCTGCCCCTCATGGTGCGGCGGCCCGCGTTTGGGCTCCTCGGCAGCTTCTATCCCAAGGCAGATTGGGCGCCGCGGATATTCCGTGCGAAGACGACCTTCCAGGCGCTCGCGCGAACCTCCGTCGAGGCCTATTTCCACGAGGTGTCGCACCTCAAGGACAACATGCGCAGCCGCCTGTATAGCAACGCCTTCAAGGCCGAGCTCGGCGGGTACAACGCCGTGGAAGTATTCAACCGGCACGCTGTGCGCGCCGGCACAGACGATCCTCTCGCGCTTATCCAGTACATCGACCTGAAGACCTACCTTGTCGGCGACATCAACACCAAGGTCGACCGCGCCAGCATGGCGAATTCGCTGGAGGTCCGCGAGCCGCTCATGGACCACGTGCTCGTGGAGTGGTTAGCCAGCTTGCCATCTTCGCTCAAGCTGCGCGGGCACGAAGGCAAGCTCCTGCTGAAGAAGGCGATGGAGCCGCACCTACCCAAGGATGTCCTTTACCGTCCGAAGATGGGCTTTGCTGTGCCGCTCGCACGGTGGTTTCGCTGCGCGCTGCGCGAGCGGCTATCGGATTCGCTCCTCGGCAGGAGGCTCGCCGACACAGGCTTTTTCAGAAAAGACTATCTTGAGCGGCTCATTAACGATCACCTTGCGGGAGCACGGGACTACAGCGCCCCTCTTTGGACGCTGCTGATGTTCGACGCCTTTCTCGCCGGAATGGAGCAAGGGGAGGCGTCGCCTCGCCGGATAAGGGCGGCAGGATGAGCTTGCGCGGACTGAGAATCCTCTTGGTTGGACCGTTGCCTCCACCTGAAGGCGGAATGGCTAACCAGACTCGCCAGCTCGCGGAGCAGCTGGAAAGCGAAGGCGCCGTCGTGACGCTCGTCCGCACCAATCCACCTTGTCGCCCATCGTGGGTCGACAGGCTGCGGTTTTTTCGCGCTGCTGTGCGTTTGTTGCCGTACGTGGTGCGGCTCTGGCGCGCCACCGCGAACGCCGAGGTCGTGCACATCATGGCGAATTCCGGATGGGCATGGTACCTCTGTGCGACACCCGCAATTCTCGTCGCGTGCATGCGCGGCGTTCCTAGCGTGGTCAATTACCACGGTGGCGAAGCGCAATGGTTTCTCGAGCGGTCTGGCCGCATTGTCATTTCCATCTTGGGTTGGGCGAGTGCCCTGGCCGTGCCTTCCGCTTTCCTTCAGCAGGTCTTCCGGCGCAGCGGCGTTGAAAGCGACGTTGTGCCGAACATTGTCGACCCGCAGCGCTTTTCCCCTGCGGATCAACTCGTGTCCCGGCCGCACGTTGTGGTGCCGAGAAACCTCGAGCCGATCTACGACGTGCCGACGGCACTGCGCGCCTTCGCGCGGATTCGCGCGCAGCTGCCGGCAGCGCGACTCACGGTGGCCGGTAGCGGCCCGGAGCGGCTTGCGCTGCAGCGCCAGGCGACGAACCTGGGCATCGCCGATGCCGTAGACTTTTGCGGCCGGCTATCCCGCGAGCAGATGGCCGCGCTCTACCGCTCAGCCCGCGTCGTATTAAATCCGAGCCGCGTAGACAACATGCCGATCTCGGTGCTGGAAGGCATGGCGAGCGGCGTTCCCGTGGTCAGCACCAACGTCGGCGGCGTGCCATTCATCGTGCGCGACGATGTCAATGCGCTGCTCGTCGCACCCGGTGATGACGCGGGTATGGCGGCCGCGGCCTTGCGGGTGCTCGAGCAGCCTGCGGTCGCTGAACGACTGCGCAATGCGGCGTTAAAGGAAGTCGAGCAATACACCTGGCCACAGGTCAAGCACCGCTGGGCGAGCGTGTATGCGTCGGTGCGCACAGGCGCGCGAGTGAGCATCAGGCCGGCATGAACCTGTACACCAAGCTCATCGCGGGTGTGGTCTTTCCCGCCCAGGAAAGATTGAAGAAGCACAACACGGTCACCGTTCGGCGGCTGCTCGAGAGGACTCAGTGGTGGGATGCCGGCAAGCTTCGAGAGCTACAACTCGCGCGGCTTCGGAACCTCCTGCAGAGCGCGGCCAAGAACGTGCCCTACTATCGGGCGCTCTTCAATCGGCTGAATTTCATTCCGGACGAGGTCCGCGAGCTGAGCGATCTTGCCCGTCTTCCGTTGCTGACCAAGGCGGATATCCGCGCGAACCTCACTTCGATGAAGTCGCGCAAGGCGGTCGGGCTTACCCGCTACAACACTGGCGGCTCGAGCGGCGAGCCGCTGATTTTCTTCCTGGGAAAAGAGCGCATCAGCCACGACGTGGCGGCGAAATGGCGTGCTACGCGCTGGTGGGGCGTGGACATCGGCGATCCGGAAGTCGTCGTGTGGGGCTCGCCGATCGAGCTCGGCGCACAGGATAGGCTGCGCGAATGGCGCGATGCGCTGATGCGCACCGAGCTTATGCCGGCCTTCGAGATGTCCGAGGAAAAGCTCGACGGCTTCGTCGAGCGCATCGCTGAACGAAGGCCGAAGATGCTTTTCGGCTATCCCTCCGCCCTCGCCTACATCGCGCGCCACGCCGAGACTCGCGGCGTGGCGCTCGAGCGCCTCGGCATCGAGGTCGCCTTCGTCACGTCCGAAAAGCTCTACGAGGATCAGAGGCGGGATATCGAGCGCATTTTCGGCTGCCGTGTCGCGAACGGCTACGGCGGCCGCGACGCCGGATTCATCGCGCACGAGTGCCCGGCCGGAGGTATGCACATTACGGCGGAGGACATCATCGTCGAGACCGTCGATGAGAGCGGCCGACCCGTGGACCTGGGCGCATCGGGGGAGATCGTGGTCACACATTTGGCGACACGCGACTTCCCCTTCATCCGGTACCGGACCGGTGATGTGGGCGTCATGGACGACAGGAAATGCGCCTGTGGGCGCGGTCTGCCGCTCCTCAAGGAGATTCAAGGCCGTTCGACCGATTTCGTCGTCGCGCAGGACGGCACCGTAATGCATGGCCTCGCCCTGATCTATGCAGTGCGTGACATTCCGGGCGTACGTCAGTTCAAGGTGATTCAAGAAAGCCTTGAGCGCACGCGAATCTTGCTTTCAACTGATGCAGGGTTCAGCGAGTCGGACGTGGCGACCATCCGCAAAGGCATCTCTGATCGGCTCGGCGCCTCAGTGGAGGTATGCGTTGAACGGGTGCGCGAAGTCCCGCGCGAAGCTTCCGGAAAGTACTGCTACGTCGTGAGCCATGTTCGCTCGCGTTCGATGCAGACGATTCGCCCGTGAACTGGTCCGTCCAACTGCTGCTGCGGTCGTTGCCGAGCGCTTCGCTGAGCGTCCTGGCGTATCACCGGGTGCTGCCTGCGCCGGATCCAATGCTCCAGGGCGTGCCGAGCGTAGAGGAGTTCGAGCGGCGCATGCGGTGGGTGGCGTCCAATTTCGACGTCATGCCGCTAGGCGAAGCCGTACGCGCGCTTCGCGCCGATCGGCTTCCAAAGCGCGCTTTGTCCATTACGTTCGATGACGGCTACGCCGACAACCACGATTTGGCACTCCCGGTGTTGCGCCAGATCGGGCTGCCGGCCACGTTCTTCATCGCCACGGGGTTTCTCGATGGTGGCTACATGTTCAACGATGTGGTCATCGAAGCATTGCGCCAAGCGCAGGGTCCGCATTTCGATCTATCGGACTTAGGCTACGGCCGCCTGCCGGTCGCGACGGAGAACGAGCGGCGGCAAGCCGCCGCCGCCATCCTGCAGCAGCTCAAGTACGAGATGCCGCGGCGGCGGCACGCCGTGGCGATCGAAATTGCGACCCGTGCCAAGGCGGTCGTGCCGTCCCGGTTGATGATGACCAACAAGGAAGTCAAGGCGCTGTACGACGCCGGAATGGAGATTGGCGCGCACACTGTCACGCACCCGATCTTGGCGCGCATGTCGTTGGATCGAGTGCGCCAGGAGCTCACGGATGGCCGCCAGCAGCTCGAGCAGATCACCGGCGCCCCGGTTCGCTTGTTCGCATATCCCAATGGCCGCCCGGGCCGCGATTACCGCCGGGAGCACGCTGCGCTGGCAAGAGACCTCGGCTTCGAGGCGGCCGTCACCACCGCCTGGGGTGCGGCTCGTCCGGGCGACGATTTCTACCAGATACCGCGGTTTACGCCGTGGGATCGTCCAAACTGGCGTTTCGGGTTGCGCCTCGTCCGCAACTGTCTCCGGAAGCCCGCTCTTGCATGAGCCAAGCGCTCGTCCGGCTTAGGACCTGTCCTCGCCAATCGTGGCGGGAAAACGTGTGGTTCGCTTCCGGCATTTCGAAGCGCGTGAGGCGCGGCTCGCGTAACAGGCCTTGCCACGCGCCCGAGCTCGCCACAAGGCTATTGAACTCCTGCGCAGTCAGATCTTTACCGCTGAGGATAAGCAGCACGCGGCCCTTGAAGCGTCGCAAACCAGCCTCCATGCGCTCCGGGAGGGGCTTGCCGGCATGATCGCGGCTGCGCCGGATGGAGCGCAAGAGCGATTCACCGAAGCCTCGGGCGGCTTGCACTGGGTTGAATTCACCGTGTGCAAGCTTTTGCCAAAAGCCCGCCTGCAGCAGCCGCGCGCCGTAGTAGTGGCGCAACTGCGCGCGTGCCAGGCCCGCCTCGGTTCTCACCCAGGGATTGACCAGGATCAGCCCGCTCACGCGCGGATCGGCGTGCGCGTACATGAGCGCAGCCGACGCCGCGTCGCAAAGTCCCCAGATCACGACCTCGCGCGGCGCCGGCAAACGCTCCACCAGGCGGTCCACTGCGGCACGGATGTCTTCCTCCGCGCCCTCGAACGTGCGGCAGGCGCCGCTGCTGTCTCCCATTCCGCGGTAGTCGAAGCGCAGGGAGACGATGCCGCGCTGCGCGAGATACCGCGCGAGCAGGGTGAACTGGCGGTGACTGCCCGCCCGGTATTGCGGTCCGCCCACTACGATGAGGACGCCGCGCGGCCCGGATCGTTCGGGAAGCGCGAACACGCCCACGAGCTCGTCATCGCCGCAAGGAAAGACAACCGCCTCTTCGCGCCAATTCAAACAGGCCTCCGCACCGCCGCAGCTGTGAGCTCGAGCAGCTCATTGCACTCGGCAATCTCGAGCGTCGACCAAAATGGCTCACCGAGCGCGTGTTGCGCGTTCGCCTCGATGCCGGCGCTCCGCCATACGTCCAATACGCGTTTGGCTGCCGGACGCACCGACAGCGTGCGATCGGCGAGTACTTCCAGCCAATCCACCCGCTTCACGGCAGGCCTCAACGCCTCCAGCTTAAGAGACTCGACGTGGGCGGCGAGGTCCGCATGCAGCTCGTAGCCCGCGACCTCGAGTACGCCGCCCCGGCGCAGCTCCTCGGTAAGCTCGCGCAGCGCCGTGGTGGCCGCACCGCTGGCGAGCATTTCGCTGGCGAGGCGCAAGCGAAGAAACTGCGAAATGAACTGGCCGCCGTTGGTGACGGGCTGCCAAAGAAGCAGATGCTCAATGCCGAGGCTCGCATCCCGTGCCACGTCGGCCGCCAGCATCGCCCCCAGACGCAGTCCCCACAAGGTAACGGGCACGGGATAGCGCCCGGAGATCCAGCGAACAGCGGTCTGCGCGTCGCGCGTCCAGGCCTGCCAGCGCGCCTCGGAGAACTCGCCGCTGCTATCGCCGCAGCCAAGAAGATCGATCTGCAGCACAACGCAGCCCTCGGCCGCGAGCCGCCGCGCCTGCAGCGCTGCCATGCGCCGCGCCTTGTTCATCTCTTCGGCGAACGGGTGGATGTAGACCACGGCCCGACGCGCCGCGCCGGCCGGGGTGCTCAGGATGCAGAAACGCTGGCCCGGATCGACCGGCAGGAAGAACGCTTCCACCACGCGTACCGCGGAAGGTCAGCCGGAAAGCTTGTCTTCGACAAAGCGGGTCAGGCTGCCGAGCGTCTCGAAGGCCGCCGCGCCGATCTCGTCGTCCGCCACCGTGATGTCGAAGTGCTCTTCCAGCGCGGTGATCACGTTCACCACCGCGATGGAGTCGAGCTCGGGGATCGCGCCCAGCAACGCGCTCGATTCGTTCATGCCTTGCACGCGATTGCCGAGCTGCAATGCGCGCCCGACCACGGTCTTCACTTCTTCCAGCAACATCCGGATTCCCCGCAAAAGCCCCGACGCCACAGGCGGGTCGGCGCGGCAATATGCAACAGCGCTCAGGCGTCTGTCAAAGCATGAAACGCCTGCTTATGGTGGCCTATCACTTTCCGCCGTTCGCCGCGAGCACGGGCATTCAGCGCACGCTCGGGTTCGCCCGGCATTTGCCTGCTTTCGGCTGGGAGCCGCTGATTCTCACCGCGCATCCGCGGGCCTACGAGCACCGCAGTGACGAGCATATCAATGTTTCGTTCCCCATGATCGTCGAGCATGCCTTCGCATTGGACTCGGCGCGTCAGCTCTCGCTGGGAGGACGCTATGCAGCATTCACGGCCCGTCCGGACCGCTGGATTTCATGGTGGCTCGGCGCCGTGCCGAAGGGCCTGGCGATGATCCGCAAGTATCGTCCCGACGCTATCTGGACGACCTACCCGATCGCAACGGCACACAAGATTGGCTGCACCCTGCACCGGCTTTCGGGCCTGCCGTGGATCGCGGATTTTCGCGATCCGATGGCCCAGGACGGGTATCCGGAAGATCCCAAGACCTGGCAGAGCTTCAAGCGGATAGAGGAAGCCACCCTGCGCAAGGCCGCGCGCGCCGTCTTTGTCACGCACGGAGCCGCGCGCATGTACCGTAACCGGTACGCCGAGCTGCCGGAAACGCGAATAGGCGTGGTCGAAAACGGCTACGAGGAGGAGAGCTTCGCGGCTCTTCCGGGCGCTGAAACGTCGCCCCTGAATCCCGGCAGGATCACGCTGCTGCATAGCGGAGTCGTCTATCCGAACGAACGCGACCCGACGCAGCTATTCGCGGCGCTGCGCCGGTTGATGAACGAAGATCCCCGGCTTGCCGACAGACTGCGCATACGGCTCCGGGCGTCAGGTCATGACTCCTTGCTTGCCAGGCTGATCGAAGCGTCGGGCGTTGCGCAAATCGTCGAGCTCGCACCGTCCGTTCCTTACCGCGAGGCTCTCCAGGAGATGATGCGGGCCGATGGACTGCTCGTTTTGCAGGCCGCGAATTGCAACGATCAAGTGCCGGCCAAGGTCTACGAGTACCTGCGCTGCGGGCGCCCCATTCTGGCGTTGACCGACCCGGCCGGAGAGACAGCGGCTCTCTTGCGCCGTGCCAGGGCGGATACCATCGCCCCGCTCGACTCCGAGGAGCAGATCCATTCCGCTCTGCGCCTTTTCCTCGCGCAGACGCTGGCCGGGCGGCCGGTATTGCCGGACCCCGCGTTCGCGCGCGAGGGCTCGCGCAGGGCCCGAACCCGCGAGTTCGCCGGCATGCTCGAGGAGTGCGTCGATGCAGTCCGCTAGCTATTTCGAGCCGTGGCGTAGCACGTCCACGTTGGGCACCATCGCTATTCAGTCCTGCGGCCTGG
>DASRIR010000378.1:0-2321 GCA_035649875.1 Burkholderiales bacterium
CGTCGGAGGCGAGCCACACCGCCCACAGCGTCGGCCACAGCAGGAGCAGCGTGCCGATCGGCTTGTCGAGGCGCACCAGCCGCTCGTAGGCATCGAGGCGCTTGGCGATTAACGCCAGATCCATAGGGGCGACAGGATAACCCAGCGTGAGGCTGGCCCGTTACGTGTGCGCCAATTCCTTTCGGGATCCGAGCCAGCGCTCGACATGGGCCCGCGCCGCCTTCGGATCGGCCTCGATCCATTCGGCGGCCGTCTGCTGCGCCAGCGTGACCAGATCGGCGTCGCGCTCCAGGTCGGCGAAGCGCAGCATCGGCAGGCCGCTCTGGCGCTGCCCCAGCAGCTCGCCCGGCCCGCGCATTTTCAGGTCGAGCTGCGCGATCTCGAAGCCATTCGTGTGCTCGAAGATGATCTTCAGGCGCTCGCGTGCGGCTTCGGAGAGTCCTGAGCCGAAAAGCAGGATGCAGGTACTGTCGCGCGACCCGCGCCCGATCCGCCCCCGCAGCTGGTGGAGCTGCGCCAGGCCGAAGCGCTCCGCGCTCTCGATCACCATCAGCGAAGCATTGGGCACGTCGACGCCGACCTCGATCACCGTGGTGCACACCAGCACCTGGATGCGCCCCTTGGCGAAGGCCTCCATGGTCGCCGCCTTCTCGGCTGCGGGCAGTCGTCCGTGCAACAGCCCGACGTCGAGGCCACGCAGCTCTTTGCGCAGAGTCTCATGGGTGTCGATCGCCGTTTGCAGGTCTCCGTCCTTCGATTCCTCGATCACCGGGCAAACCCAGTAGGCCTGTTCGCCCTCGGCACAGGCCTTCCGGATACGAGTGAGAATTTCATTCCTGCGTGAGCTCGAGACGGTCTTGGTGATGACTCCTCGCCGCCCCGGCGGCATCTCGTCGATGGTGGAGACGTCGAGGTCGGCGAGATAGGTCATTTCCAGGGTGCGGGGGATGGGCGTCGCGCTCATCATCAGCTGGTGCGGCACGACGCGGGCCTTCTTGCGCAGCGCAAGGCGCTGCTCGACGCCGAAACGGTGCTGCTCGTCGACCACGATCAGCCCGAGCTGCGCGAACTCCACGCCCTTCTGGATCAGCGCGTGCGTGCCGATCACCACCTGGGCGGCGAGCATTTGCCGGCGCTCGGCTTTCGGCGTGCCGGCGTGCAGCCAGCCGACGCGCACGCCGAGCGGAACCAGCCATTCGCGGAACTTGTTCCAGTGCTGCTCGGACAGGATTTCGGTCGGCGCCATCACCGCGGCCTGCGCCCCGGAGTCGACCGCGGCCAGGCAGGCGATCGCCGCCACCACGGTCTTGCCGCTGCCGACGTCGCCCTGCAGCAGGCGCTGCGCCGGGTGCGGCTCGCGCAGGTCGCGCAGCACTTCGTTCATCGCGCGGGTTTGGGCCCTGGTCAGCTTGAAAGGCAATCTTTCCAGGAACGACTTGAGCAAGGGCCCGTTCACTTTCAGCACCGGCGCCTGCCGGCTGCGGCGCTGCCGGTACGCGAAGCGCATCGAAAGCTGCTGCGCGAGCAGCTCGTCGAACTTCACCCGCCGCCATGCCGCTTGCGGGTCGGCGCCGGTCCGCGGCCGGTGCAGGAGCTGGACCGCGTCGGCGAAGTCCACCAGGCCGAGGCGTGCGCGCAAGCCTTCCGGCAAGGTGTCGATAAGCGGCCCGGCGTCGAGCGCTTCGAGCACGTAAGCGCGCAAGTCCGATTGCTTCAGGCCGGCGGTGGTCGGATAGATCGGCGTCAGCGCCGTGGGCAACGGCTCGCCCTGCGGCACGATGCGATAGCGCGGGTGCGCCATTTCCGCGCCGAAGAAGCCCGGCCGCACCTCGCCAAAGGCGCGCACGCGCTTGCCGTCTTCGATTGCGCGCTGGAACTGCTTGAGCTGGCTGCCGTAGAAGTTGAAGAAGCGCAGCACCAGGCCCTCGGCATGCACCACCAGCTGGCGCTTGGGCCGGTACATCACCTGCGCCTTGAGCACCGGCGCCTCGACGCACACCGGCTGACCGGCCGGCGCTTTCTCGGGGGGTGTGAGGACGGTTTCGTCCTCGTAGCGCAGCGGGAGGTGCAGCACCCGGTCGAAGCGCGAGCGCAGACCGAGCTTCAGCAGTTGCTTGTCGATCGACGCCTTAATTGGCGTGCAGGATGGCGTCGATCTCGACCAGCGCGCCGCGCGGCAGCGCCGCGACGCCGACGGCGGCGCGCGCCGGATAGGGCTCCTTGACGTACTGCGCCATGATCTCGTTCACGCGCGCGAAGTGCGCGAGATCGGTGAGGTACACGGTCATGCGCACCGCGTGGTCGAGGGTCAGTCCCGCGGC
>DASRIR010000379.1:0-3114 GCA_035649875.1 Burkholderiales bacterium
GGGAACTTGAGACCCATCTGCCGGTAGGCCCGCAGGATCAGCACGTTCTCCGGCGTCAGCACGCCGGCCATGAACATCGCGTCGGGGTTGGCGGCGCGGACCTTCTGCATCTGCGGCTCGGCGGAGGTCGCGCCGCGCGAGACGACCTCCTCGGTGACCACCTGGATGCCCGATTTCTCCAGCCCCGCGCGGAAAAACTTGGCGAGCAGCTGCCCCAGGTCCGAGTTGTCGCTGATCAGCGCGACGCGCTTCAGCTGCTTTGCTCTCGCGTGCGACAGCAGCGTCGCGATTTGCACCGACCCCAGCGGCCCGGTCTGCCAGAAGTACGGGTTCTGGAGTTGCGTGGTCAGCGTGTCGCCGGAATTCATCGGCGTCATCTGCGGCGTCTTGGCCTCGAGCGTCACGTTCTGCTGCTGCTGCGTCGCCGGCGTGAGCGTGATGCTGAGGATGAAGACCGCTCCCGCGTCCACCAGCTTGCGCGCCATCGCCGCCGAGATGTCCGGGCGGCCCTGATCGTCCTCGATCAAGAGCTCGATCTTGCGCCCGAGCACCCCGCCCCGGGCGTTGATCTCGTTGGTGCCGAACTGGATGCCCTCCAGAGTCGGCTCGGAGTACGGTTTCGCCGGGCCGACCTTGTCGGTGATGACGCCGATCTTGATCGTTTCCTGGGCATGCGAAATGGCGAACAGAAGGGCCAGGGCGGCCCCAACCAGCAACCTCTTCATGAACCCCTCCTCCTAATCGAGCAAGCGCTGCTTATCCATCCATCCTACACAAAGTTCGACCGCCTGCTTCAGGAGCTCGGGCTGCCCCTGGTAGTAGTGGGTCGCCCCCTTGATCACGCGGAACGTCTTGTCGCGGCTCGACGCCGCGTCGTGGATGATGCGAGCGTGCGGCTGTGGCACCGCGTCGTCCGCCGAGTTCTCGATCGCGAGCAGCGGCACGCTAATCGAGGCGGCGCATTTCGGCCCCAGGGCGTTGGTATCGTCGATCGACCATTGCGACAGCCAAGCGCGCAGGGTCGAGAAGCGCCCGAGCCCGATCGGTCCGTTGTTCGCGGTGGCGGGCTTTCCCATGTAGCACCAGCCCGGCTTGCGGTCGTTCGGGTCGATCGCGGGGTCGAGGAAGCGCAGGTCCGCCATCGTGCGATGGGTGACGAAGCCGCGCTCCATCTCGTCGCCCTTCAGCCGGGCGAGCATCTCCTTGACCCACGTCGTGCGCCGCCGCACGCGCGCGAGCTGCGCGGCGCGGAAACCCCGGATGAACTCCGGTGTGTAGGGCGGCTGGTTAGGGCACCGCGGGTCGTAGATGTCGAGCTCCGGGTCGCGGCGCTCGGGATCGTTCTCGTCAATCACCGAAGGATCAATGCTTTCCGCCAGATAGGTCGCGCGCGACAGGTGCGCCGCCTGGAAGATGGTCGCATCCGCTTTCAGCAGACCCGAGAGATCGACCGGATCCCCGGCCGGGGTTGCCGCCACGGTGGGTTTCTCGGCCTGCGACTGGTAGAAGAGCGCGAGCGATCCTCCCCCCGACCAGCCGCAGAGCAGGATCTTCTCGTAACCCCACTTCTCCTTTGCGTGGTGCAGATACGCGCCGAGGTCGAGCACCACCTTCTCCATGATGAGCGGCGTGTCGTTCTTGGCGAAGCGCGAGCCGGCGCACAGCACATGGACGCCGGCCTGCGCCAGTGCCCGCGGCACCGGCAGGAGCTGCAGCGTGGATGCCGGGTGCATGAATACCGCGAGCGTCTTCGAGCGCTTGTTCTTCGGAAGGAAGCGTATCCCCTCGCAATTCACCATCCCCTGCGAGCCAGAGAAGCCGTAGACCTCGGTGAACTTCGCCGTCTCGGCGTACTGCACGTGCACCCATTCGGGTGCAACTTCGAAGCTCACTTCTTATGCACCCAGTCGGCGTGGTGCGGGGCTTTCTTCGTCTTGCTCCACTCCTTCAGCATCGGCTCGCTGACCGCGGCGAGCTTCTTCTTCATGGCCGGCGTGGTGGTGTCCACGGCAAGCTCGAGGCGATGGCCGTTGGGATCGAAGAAGTAGATCGACTTGCAGATCGTGTGGTCGGTCGGCCCGATGACCGCGATGCCCAGCTTCTCCAGCTTCTTCTTGTACGCCATCAGCGTCTTCATGTCCGGCACGCGCAACGCGAGGTGCTGCACCCAGGCGGGCGTGTTCTCGTCGCGGCCCATGGGCGGCGATTCCGGGATCTCGAAGAACGCCACGTAGCTGCCGTCGTGCATGCGGAAGAAGATGTGCATGTAAGGCGACTGCTCGCCGGTGCTCGGCACGCGGTCCTCCGCCATCGCCATGGCGTACTCGAGTCCCAGCACCTTGGTGTAGAACTCCGTCGTCTGTTTCGCATCCTTGCAGCGATAGGCGACGTGGTGCAGCGATTTGATGTCCATATAATCGATTATTTCCCACGGAGGAGCGATGGACAAGCGAAACCACAAGGAGCGCTACGACGCCGGCCTGAAAACCCGCCGCGAGGTGCTCGGCGCACCCTACGTAGACAAGGCGATGCAGGGCGTCGACGAGTTCAGCCAGGAGTTCGTCGAGCTGCTCAACACCTACTGCTGGAACGACATCTGGAACCGCCCCGGCCTGCCGCGCAAGACGCGCTCGGTCCTCAACCTCGGCATGCTGTGCGCGCTCGGCAAGGAGCACGAGCTCAAGCTCCACATCCGCGGCGCGCTGAACAACGGCCTGACCAAGGACGAGATCAAGGAGGTGTTCCTGCAGGTGGCGATCTACTGCGGCGTGCCGGCCGCGGTGGTGGCGTTCCGCTGCGCGCGCGAGGTTTTTAAAGAACCGGCGTGAGTCGGGCGTTCAAGCTGCTGTGCTTTGTTATTGCCGCGTCGGTCGGCCTGCCGGGCGAGGCGGCCGCGCAGACTTGGCCGGCGCGGCCGCTGACGCTGGTCGTGCCGTTCGCCCCGGGCGGCGGCATCGACTCCAGCGCGCGCATCCAGGCGCAGAGCCTCGCCGAGCTGCTCGGACAATCGGTCGTGGTCGAGAACATCGGCGCCGCCGCCGGCATGGCGGGCGGTCTGCGCGTCGCGCGCGCCGCGCCCGACGGCTACACCTTCCTCATCGGCAACAGCGGCAC
>DASRIR010000380.1:0-7368 GCA_035649875.1 Burkholderiales bacterium
AATGGGCACGTCGCGGTCTGCGAAACAGCGAAAACCCCTAGAATTCAAAGCCCGGAGAGTTGGCAGAGCGGTCGAATGCGGCGGTCTTGAAAACCGTTAGCCCGCAAGGGCTCGGGGGTTCGAATCCCTCACTCTCCGCCAGCCTATTGTGGGACTAGAATCCCTGACGGATTGTCGATGAAAAGAGTCGCCGTCTACAGCCGCTCCAGCCGGTCGCGCAGCGCGTCGGAGTCTCCCGCGCCGGCCCAGCCGCCGTTCAGCTTCCGCGAGTGGCGCAAGCGGAATGCGCGTCGTTTGAAGATCGGCGGCGGTGTCGCCGCGGCGGCCCTCCTGGCGGCGTTTTTCTGGATGCTTGCCCCGTCCAAGGGTCTTACCCTGGCCGACGTCGAGGTCGCGGTGCAAAAGGCGCTCGCCGAGAAGGAAGCGCCTTTGACCGCGGCCGACGCGTACGAAAGCATCCTGCCCTCGGTGGTGCACGTGCGCGGCTCGCCCGACGCGCCGGACGCCGACGTGCCTTCCGAGCAAGAGAGCCAGAGCGGCACCGGCGTGGTGATCATCGACACCGGCATCATCCTCACCAACCTCCACGTGGTGTACGGCGCCAAGAGCATCAAGGTGGTGTTCCACGACGGCCTGGAGTCCGACGCGGTGGTGATCGGCACCCAGCCCGAGCACGACCTCGCGGTGCTGCAGGCGAAGACGATTCCCGACGACCTGTACGCGGCCACGCTGCGCTCGACGCAGGGCCTGCGGCCCGGCGAGCCGGTCGTGGCGGTGGGCTTTCCGTTCGGCATCGGCCCGTCGGTGTCGGCGGGCGTGATCTCGGGTCTCGGACGCGAGTACCAGACCGCTGACGGCAAGCGCGTGCTGACCAACCTCATCCAGTTCGATGCCGCGGTGAACCCGGGCAACTCGGGCGGGCCGCTCATCACGCCGGAAGGCGAGGTGATCGGCATCGTCACCGGGCTCCTCAACCCGACCGAGCACCGCGTGTTCATCGGCATCGGCTTCGCGGTGCCGATCGAGAACGCGGCCGGTGCCGTGGGTCTTTCTCCTTTCTAGGGATACCAATGGAAAACGTCGCCACCTTGATGGAGAAGATCCTGTACGAGGTGAAGAAGGTCGTCGTCGGCCAGGACCACTTCCTCGAGCGCGTGCTGGTCGCGACGCTCGCGCAGGGCCACCTGCTGGTCGAGGGCGTGCCGGGCCTCGCCAAGACGCTCACCGTCAAGACGCTGGCGCAGACCATCCGCGGCAGCTTCCGGCGCATCCAGTTCACGCCCGACCTCGTGCCGGCCGATCTGGTCGGCACGCGCATCTACAACCAGAAGACCGGCGACTTCCACACCTCGCTCGGCCCGGTGTTCTGCAACCTGCTGCTCGTCGACGAGATCAACCGCGCGCCGGCCAAGGTGCAAAGCGCGCTGCTCGAGGTGATGCAGGAGCGCCAGGTGACGATCGCGGGTGAGACGCACCGCGTGCCCGCGCCGTTCCTCGTGATGGCGACGCAGAACCCGATCGAGACCGAAGGCACCTACCCGCTGCCCGAGGCGCAGGTCGACCGCTTCATGATGAAGGTGCTGGTCGACTACCCGACCGAGGAGGAGGAGTTCGTGATCGTCGAGCGCGTGACGGGCCACCTGCCCGATGCGCACGGCGTCGCGACCACCGAAGAGCTCGGCGCGCTGCAGCGCGAGTGCCGCCGCGGCTACATCGAGCCTTCGCTCATGCAGTACGCCGTGCGCCTCGCCGCGGCGACGCGCGACCCCGAGCGCTACGGCGTAAAGGGGCTCGGCAAGTACATCACCTACGGCGCAAGCCCGCGCGCCTCGATCCACGTCATCGAGGGCGCGCGCGCGCTCGCGTTCCTGCGCGGCAGGGACTACGCGCTGCCCGAAGACGTCACCGACCTGGTGCCGGACGTGTTCCGCCATCGCCTGGTGCTGTCCTACGAGGCGCTCGCCGAGGGGCTGTCGCCCGACGAGCTCATCAAGCGCGTGATGCAGCACATCCGGCCGCCGGCGAAGCCGCTCGAAACGCATGTCAAAGTCGCAAGCGCGTAATCCCGAAGCCGTCCTGCGGCGGCTGGAGTGGACCGTGATTCGCCGGCTCGACGGCTTGCTGCAGGGGGATTACCGCACGCTGTTCCGCGGCTTCGGCCTCGACCTCGCCGATCTGCGCGAATACCAGTACGGCGACGACGTGCGCCACATCGACTGGAACGTGACCGCGCGCCTGCAGACGCCGTACGTCCGCGAGTACCACGAGGACCGGGAGGTGACGGCCTGGTTCCTGCTCGACCTCTCGCCCTCGATCGACTTCGGCTCGGGCGAGGTGCGCAAGCGCGGCGTGTCCGCCGATTTCGTCGCGGTGCTGACGCGCATCCTCACGCGCCACGGCAACAAGGTGGGCGCGCTGTTCTACGGCGAGGACGTGGACGCGATGATCCCGGCGCGAACCGGGCGGCGCCACGTGCTGCAGATCCTGCACGCCATGCTCGCGCGGCCGACGCCCAAGCGCAATGCGCCCACCGACCTCGGCGAGCTGCTCGCCGCCGGCGCGCACCTGATGAAGCGCCGCTCGCTCGTGTTCGTGGTGTCGGACTTCTTCAGCGTGCCGGGCTGGGAGCAGAGGCTCGGCCAGCTCGCCCAGCGCCACGAGGTCGTCGCGGTGCGCCTGCACGACCCGCTGGAATCGAACCTGCCCGACCTCGGCATGCTGGTGGTGCAGGATGCCGAGACCGGCGAGCAGATCTTCGTCGACACGCACGACCGCGCCTTCCGCAAGCGCTTTGCCGCCGCGGCGCAGAAGCGCGAGACCCAGCTGCGCGCCGCGTTCCGCGACTCCGGGATCGACGCGCTCGAGCTCTCCACCGAGGATGACCTGGTCGACGCCATCCGCCGCTTCGCCGACATGCGCAAGCGCCGCAGCCGCCTGGCCGCCGGCGGCTCGGTGCCCAAGCACCTGGAACTGATGCAATGACATTCGCCTGGCCCGAGCTGCTGTGGGTGATGCTGGTGCTGCCGATGCTGCTGGCCGCCTACGCCTACGTGCTCAGACGGCGCAAGAAGCTTGCGCTGCGCTACGCGAGCCTCGCCATCGTGCGCGACGCGATGGGCGTGGGCAATCGCATCAAGCGCCATATCCCGCCGCTGCTTTTCTTCGTGGCGCTCGCCGCCATGCTGCTCGCGCTCGCCCGCCCGCAGGCCACGATCACGCTGCCGACCCAGCACGAGACCGTGATCCTCGCGATGGATATCTCGGGCAGCATGCGCGCGACCGACGTGGAGCCGAACCGGCTGGTCGCGGCGCAGAACGCCGCCAAGCAGTTCGTCGCCGAGCAGCCCGAGAACGTGCGCATCGGCGTGGTCGCATTCGCCGGCACCGCCACCGTGGCGCAGGCGCCGACGCGCAACCGCGAAGACGTGGTGGCCGCGATCGACCGCTTCCAGCTGCAGCGCGCCACCGCCATCGGCAGCGCGATCATCGTCTCCCTCGCCACCATCTTCCCGAACGAGGGAATCGACGTCGGCGAGCTTACCTATGGCAATCCGAAGAAGAACGAGAAGTCCACGGCGCCGACGCACAAGCCCGTCCCGCCCGGCTCGTACGCCTCGGCGGTGATCATCCTGCTCACCGACGGCCAGCGCACCACCGGGCCGGATTCGATCCAGGCGGCGAAGATGGCTGCCGAGCGCGGCGTGCGCATCTATACGGTGGGCGTCGGCACGCCCGACGGCAAGATCATCGGCTTCGAAGGCTGGTCGATGCGCGTGCGCCTGGACGAGGAGACGCTCAAGGCGGTGGCGGACATCACGCGCGGCGAATATTTCTATGCCGGCAATGCCGTCGACCTGAAGAAGGTCTACCAGGCGCTCAACGCCAAGCTCGTGCTCGAGCGCAAGAAAACCGAAGTGACGGCGCTGTTCGCCGGGCTCGCCGCGCTGTTCGCGGTTGTGTCGGCGGCACTGTCGCTCGCCTGGTTCCACCGAGTCATATAAGCGCAAGAACCGGAACGCCCGCCATGTGGTCCATTCCACATGAGGCGGGCCAGCCTGTACAGCAATTCACCGCGGTCGCGCCTCGTCGTTCGCCCGCAAGAGCCCGGTCCGGAAAAACCTGTCGAAGCGCCCGCTAGGCGCAAGTGGCGCGATCTCTACACGCAGTACGAACGCAATCTCCTGCTCGGTGCGCTGGTGATTCTCGCGCTGCTCACACTTGCCTCGCACTTCAAAGCGGCGCCCAATCCGCAGGCGATCTCCCAGCAAGCGATCGACGCGGCAGTCGCGCGCTCGCTCGCCGAGCAGCCGCTGCCCTCGCCCGCCAGCAAGGTCTATGACGCGGTGAAAGGCGCGATCGTGCGCGTGCGCGCGATCGGCGACGGTCTCGAAACCCACGAATATCTGCACAAGGCGACGGGTAGCGGCGTCGTGGTCGTGAGCCACGGCACGATCCTCACCAGCCTGCACGTGGTCGCGGGCGCGGGCCGGGTCCGGGTGCTGTTTGCCGACGGCCTGGAGTCCGACGCCAAAGTCGTCGGCCAGCACCCCGAGAACGATCTCGCGGTGCTCCAGGCCGACACCGTGCCCGACGATCTCGCCGCCGCCGTGATGCGCCCACGTGCCGACCTGCGGCCGGGCGACACGGTGGTCGCGGTCGGCTTTCCGTTCGAGATCGGTCCTTCCGTCAGCGCCGGGGTGGTGTCGGGTCTGGGGCGCGAGTACCGCTCGCCGGGCGGCGAGTCGATGCTCTCCAACCTGATCCAGTTCGACGCCGCGGTGAATCCCGGGAGCTCGGGCGGGCCGCTGCTCAACGCCGCCGGCGAAGTGGTCGGCATCGTCACCGCGATGCTCGATCCGGGCGGCGGCGGCTTCGCCGGCATCGGCTTCGCGGTGCCGGTCGAGACTGCCAGCGCGGCCGCCGGCACGGCCCCCTTCTGATGACTGGGGCGTCGTGACCTTCTTGTGGCCCGAGTACCTGTGGCTGCTGCTCGCCGTGCCGGCCTGCATCGCGCTTTACGTTTTTCTCCTGCACAGGAAAAGGCGCAGCGCCGTGCGCTATGCCAGCCTCAGCGTGCTCAAGCAGGCCATGGACAAGGGCCTTTCGTGGCGCCGCCATCTCCCGCCGGCGATCCTGCTCGTGGCGCTCGCCGCCATGATCACGGCGATCTCTCGTCCCGCGGCGGTGATCACGCTGCCCTCGCAGCACGAGACCGTGATCCTCGCGCTCGACGTGTCGGGCAGCATGCGCGCGAGCGACGTGCAGCCCACCCGCATCGAGGCGGCGCAGGCCGCGGCGCGCGCATTCGTCAACGAGCAGCCGCGCAGCACTCGCATCGGGGTGGTCGCGTTCGCGGGCAGCGCCGCGCTGGTGCAGCCGCCGACCAGCAATCGCACCGACGTGCTCGCGGCGATCGACCAGCTGCAGCTGCAGCACGCCACCGCGGTGGGCAGCGGCCTGCTCGTGTCGCTGAAAGCGATTTTCCCGGATCAGACCTTCGAGGTCCGGCCCAAGGGTCCAGCCGCGAATCCCGATTTCAGGCCGGTGCCGCCCGGCTCGTACACCAACGCCGCGATCATCCTGCTGACCGACGGCCAGACCACCGCGGGGCCCGACCCGGTGGATGCGGCGCGTCTCGCCGCAGCGCGCGGCGTGCGCGTGTTCACCGTGGGCGTGGGAACCGACAACGGCCAGATCCTGACCGGCGAGGGCTGGTCGATGCGCGTGCGGCTCGACGAGGATGCGCTCAAGGCGATCGCCGACCTCACGCGCGCCGAGTACTTCTACGCCGGCACCGCGATGGACTTGAAGAAGGTCTACCAGTCGCTGCGCTCGAAGCTGGTGATGGAGAGGAAGGAGACCGAGATCACGGCGCTCTTCTCCGCGCTCGCGGCTGCGACGGTGCTGCTTTCCGCCACGCTGTCTCTGCTTTGGTTTAACCGCGTACTGTAAAATTCAGCGCCTTTTATGGCGCTGATTGTCCAGAAATTCGGCGGCACTTCCGTAGGTTCGGTCGAGCGCATCAAGAACGTCGCGCGCCGCGTCGCGAAGTGGAAAGCCGCGGGCCACGACCTGGTGGTGGTGCCGTCCGCCATGGCGGGCGAGACCAACCGCCTGATCGCGCTCGCCGAGAGCCTGCAGCCGCATCCCGAGCCGCGCGAGCTCGACGTGGTCGCCTCGACCGGCGAACAGGTGACGGTCGGTCTGCTTTCGATGGCGCTCATGAACCTCGGCGTCAAGGCGCGCAGCTACACCGGGTGGCAGGTCAAGGTCCTGACCGATTCGGCGTTTACCAAGTCTCGCATCGTCCGCATTGACGAAGCTTCCATTCAGAAGGATCTGCGGGAGGGCTGCGTCGTGGTCGTCGCCGGGTTCCAGGGGGTCGACGACGAAGGCAACATCACCACGCTCGGCCGCGGCGGCTCGGACACCTCCGCGGTGGCGCTCGCCGCGGCGCTGAAGGCCGACGAGTGCCAGATCTATACCGACGTCGACGGCATCTACACCACCGACCCCAGGCTCGTGCCCGAGGCGCGCCGCCTGCAGACCATCACCTTCGAGGAGATGCTCGAGATGGCGGGCGCCGGCTCCAAGGTGCTGCAGATCCGGTCGGTCGAGTTCGCCGGCAAGTACCGCGTGCCGACGCGCGTGCTGTCGAGCCTCACCGACCCCGAGCTGCCGGTGGGCGAGGAGGCGCGCTCCGGGACGCTCGTCACATTCGAGGAAGATCCGCACATGGCGATGGAAAAGGCAGTCATTTCGGGGGTCGCGTTCAACCGCGACGAGGCCAAGATCACGGTGCACGACGTGCCCGACCGCCCGGGCATCGCGTACGCCATCCTCGGGCCGATCGCCGACGCCAACATCGACGTCGACGTCATCGTGCAGAACGTGGGCCACGACGGCATGACCGACCTGTCCTTCACGGTGGGACGGCGCGACTACCCGCGCGCGATCAAGCTCCTGAAAGAGCAGGTGAAGCCGCACATCAAGTGCCGCGACGTCTCGGGCGACGAGCGCATCGCCAAGGTCTCGATCGTCGGCATGGGCATGCGCTCCCACGCCGGCATCGCCGCGCAGATGTTCCGCACATTGGCCGAGGAGGGCATCAACATCCAGATGATCTCGACCTCGGAAATCAAGATCACGGTGGTGATCGAGGAGAAGTACACCGAGCTAGCGGTCCGGGTCCTGCATAAGGCCTTCGAACTAGACCAGGCATGAGCAATTCGGGGTCAGAGCCCGATTTCTTCGCGTAGAATTCTGGCTCCTCCGGAGAGATGCCCGAGTGGCCGAAGGGGGCGCCCTGCTAAGGCGTTATACGGGCTTAAACCCGTATCGAGGGTTCGAATCCCTCTCTCTCCGCCA
>DASRIR010000381.1:0-2385 GCA_035649875.1 Burkholderiales bacterium
GTCGGTCGCGAACATCTTGATCTCGGGGCGTGACACCGCCGGGGACGCGGTCCCGCTGACCACCGGCGTGCCGCCGTAAGAGTTGATGCGCACCGCCACCGGCTTCGACGCCACGCCGGGCGGCGGCTTGTCGGAATACTGCACGCGGCCGTCGGCGTCCACCCAGCGGTGGATCTGCTGCGCGCTAACGGGGATGCTGGCCAACAGCGCGCAAAGCGCGATGATCAGTTTCATCTCTCCCTCCCAGGAATTGCAGCCGCGCCAGGCTGGCGTACAGGCCGCCCTGCGCCATGAGCTCGGCGTGCGTGCCTTGCGCGACGATCGCGCCGCGCTCGAGCACCACGATGCGGTCGGCTGTTTGCACGGTCGCCAGGCGATGCGCAATGGCGAGCGTGGTGCGGCCCTGCTCGAGCGCCTCCAGCCCTTGCTGCACCAGCCGCTCGGCCGCCGCATCGAGCGAGCTGGTCGCCTCGTCGAGCAGCAGGATGGGACGGTCGGCGAGCAGGGCGCGCGCGATCGACAGGCGCTGCTTCTGGCCGCCGGACAGCGTAATGCCGCGCTCGCCGAGCGGCGTGTCGAGGCCCTGCGGCAGCCGCTCGATGAACTCCATCGCGCACGCCTTCTCGCACGCGGCGAGGACGGCATCGCGCGTCGCCTCCGGCCTTCCGTAGCGCACGTTGTCCAGCACGCTGGCGGCGAAGATCACCGGCTCCTGCGGCACTACCGCCACCAGGCCGCGCGCCGCGCGCGGGTCCAGCTGCCGCAGGTCGACGCCGCCGATGCGCACCGCCCCGTGCTGCGGATCGTAGAAGCGCAAGAGCAGCGCGAACGCGGTGGACTTGCCGGCGCCCGAGGGTCCGACCAGCGCGACGCGCTCGCCAGGCGCGATCTCGAGCGTGAACTGCTGGAGCGCGGCGCTTTCCGGCCGCGCCGGATAGGCGAAGCTGATGCGGTCGAATTCGATCCCGAGCGGGGAGCGCTGCGGCGCAGGAACCGCAGCGGCGGGCGCGACGATGGTTGGCATCGTGTCGAGCAGCTCGACCAGGCGCTCGCTCGCGCCGGCGGCGCGCTGCAGCTCGCCCCAGACCTCGGCCACGGTGCCCGCGCCGGTCGCCACCACCGCGGCGTAGAACACGAACGCCGCGAGCTCGCCCTGGGTCAGACGTCCCGCCATCACGTCGTGGCCGCCAATCCACAGGATGATGCCGACCGCGCTGAACGCGATCAGGATCACCGCCGCGATCAGGAAGGCCTTGTGCGAGATACGCTCCACGCCGGCGCGGTAGGCGGCTTCGGCATGGCGCGCGAAGCTCGCGCGGTCCACGTCCTCGTGGGTGTACGCCTGCACGGTGCGAATTTCGTGCAGCGCCTCGTCCACATACGCCGAGACGTCGGCCACGCGGTCCTGGCTCTGGCGCGACAGGCGGCGCACGCGGCGGCCGAGCAGCAGGATCGGCAGCAGCGTCGTCGGCGCGACCACCAGCACGAGCAGCGCGAGCTTCCAGCTGGTGACGAACAGCATCAGCGCGGCGCCGGCCATCATCAGCCCGTTGCGCACGAACATCGACAGCCCGTAGCCGACGACCTGCTGCAGCAGGGTGGCGTCGTTGGTGAGGCGCGACATGAGCTCGCCGGTGCGCGCGGCCTCGAAGAACGCCGGCTCGAGCCGCAGCAGATGGTCGAACACGGCGCGGCGCAGGTCGGTCACCACGCGCTCGCCCACGCTCATCATGAAATAGAAGCGCGTCCAGGTCGCGGCGGCGTACAGCACCACCACCGCGATCATCGCGCCGAGCGCCTGGTCGAGCAGGCGCGGGTCGCCGCTGCCGAAGCCGCGGTCCACCACATACTGCAGGCCGCGGCCGAGCGCGAGCACGCAGGCGGCCGCGACCAGCAGCGCGCCGGCAGCGAGCGCGATGCGCCAGCGATAGGGCCACAGGAAGCGCGCCAGGCCGGCGAAGCGCGCGAGCTTCATCGATTGACGAAATGCGCGCGGTACATCGCGGCATCGGCATTGCGCAGCAGCGCCTCGCCGTCGGTACCATCGGCTGGAAAGAGCGACCTACCGATACTGGCGCGCAGCTGCAGGCGCTGGTTGCCGGCGCGGAACTCCGCCGCCAGCGCCTGCTGCAGCTTTTGCGTCACCACGCGGCAGTCGGCCTCATCCTTCAGGTCGCAGATCACGATCGCGAACTCGTCCGCGCCCACGCGCGCCACGGTGTCGGCCTTGCGCACGCAGCCCGCCAGGCGCTGCGCCACTTCGCGCAGCAGCGCGTCCGCCCCATGGCCGAGCGCTTCGTTCACCTGCAGCCAGTCGTCGAGGCGCACCAGCAGCGTGGCCACCATCCGGTCGCGGCGTTGTGCCAGCCGGATCGCCTGCCGCAG
>DASRIR010000382.1:0-79460 GCA_035649875.1 Burkholderiales bacterium
AGAGATCGGCGCTCGGACCATGCGGATCCTTGCCGCGAGCGATCTGGAAGATCGAGCCGAGCGTCGGCGTCATGTCGGTCGAGGCGCTCATCAGCGCCTGCCAGAACGCGGGGCGCGCGGCGGGATCCTT
The DNA here is from genome assembly GCA_035649875.1 of Burkholderiales bacterium. Taxonomy (GTDB): domain Bacteria; phylum Pseudomonadota; class Gammaproteobacteria; order Burkholderiales; family SG8-39; genus SCGC-AG-212-J23. Next base: position 131 of record DASRIR010000382.1, read on the forward strand.
CGGGATGTACCTGCCCGACTTCTCGCCTGCGTACACGAGGATCGCAGAGGACTGCGATACGGTGACTGGCTTGCCGCCCGGGCCTTCGTGATCGACGATCACCGGAATCTGCCCGTTCGGATTGAGCGCGAGAAACTTCACCGTCTTGTTCTCGCCCTTGTCGAGCGCAATCGGATGCAGCGTGTACTTGAGCCCGCATTCCTCGAGTGCAATGCGCGCGCGTATGCCGTTTGACGTTCCCGCCGCGTAAAAATCGATCATTCGCATCTCCTCTTTTGATATGACGAATTGTAATAGGACGTGGCACGCATCCTGCGAGAGTCCCGGGCGTGACGTTGCGAAAGGAGAAAACCATGAAGCGAGTCGCACTAGCACTCGTCGTCCTTGCAGCCGGTAGCGCGACAGCGGAACCGTTCGTCGACGCGCCATCCGACAGCAGGAGCATGGAAGGCTCTACAGCTAACGCGTCCACGATCTACTCGGTAGACGAGGACCGCGACGGCCGCATCGACCGCTTGCTCATACTGGAGCAGTCCGACTCTCTCGCATAGCGAAAAGAGAGGCGTCACAAGCGGGCCGCAAGGCCCGCTTCTTTTTCGTGCGCGTGGGGAAATTCCCCGCCGCGCCGCGGCACAGAACCTGCGGCGCTCCGCGCACAACCCCTGAAAGGAGGTCATTGCATGAGACGCAAGAGCTTCGTATTGACCGTGGCCGCCGCGGCGGTGCTCGGGGCATTCAATCCTGCGTTCGCGCAAGACAGCCGCGAGCTGTCGGTGAACGCGAACCCGAACGTGGGCGTGGACGCCAACGTCGGCATCAGCAACACCGACATCAACGCGGGCGCGAACATCAGCCCCGGGGTGAACGTGGGCAGCGGCGACCAGTCGGTGTCGAGCAGCGTGAGCGCCAACCAGAGCTCGACCGACATCGGCTCGTCCTCGACGATGAGCCAGGGCGCCTCGACCAGCCAGTCCTCGGGAGCTGCCGTCAGCGGCGCGAGCACCGATAGCACGCAGTCGAGCGCCTCGGCGGATGGCATGGCGCGCAGCGAAGCGAGCGACCATCGCGGCCGTGGCCATGACCAGAACCGGGCCAAAGGCCTCGACCGCGCCGACCAGGTGGCCGGCGACCACGGCCAGCACGGGCGCGACAACGCCCGCGAGAAGCAGGGCTTGAACTAGAGGTCGTAGTTCGCGAAGCGGGCGCGAGCCCGCTTTTTTTTGACTGCGATAATTAGGCATGGCGAAGAAACGCGCACCCGCGAAGCGCCGGCCGCGCAAGGCGAAACCCGGGACGCGGGGCCTCACGCCAGCCGAGGCGCGGCTCGAGAGCTTGAGCGGCAGTGCCAAGGAGGTCGCCGAGCGCGTCGAGAGCGTCGGCGGGCAGCTCCTGGGGTCCTACCACGACCCGCTCGGCAAGCAGCCGGTGCTGGTGGCGATCTTGCCGATCGAGAGCGTCGAGCCGACGCCGTTCCAGCGCGACCTTTCGCAGGTCCACCACCGCAAGCTCGCCGACGTGCTCGACCGCACCGGCATGTTCCTCGACCCGATCATCGCGGTGACCGCGCCCGAGAAGGGATTCTGGACGCCGAACGGCATGCATCGCCTGATGGCGATGCGGCGCCTCGGCGCGCGCGCGATCACCGCGCTGGTCGTCCCCAAGCGCGAGATCGCTTGGCAGATCCTCGCGCTCAATACCGAGAAAGCGCACAACCTGCGCGAGAAGGCGCTCGAGGTGATCCGCATCTACCGCGGCCTGCTCGACGAGGATGCAAGCCGCGCGGAGTCGGGCTTCTCCTTCTACCTCGAGGAAGCCTCGCTGGTGACCATGGGCATCTGCTACGAGAAGAATGGCAAGTTCGCTGGCGGGGCGTACAACCCGATCGTGCGCCGGCTCGAGACGTTCTCCGACGAGCCGATCTCGAAGTTGATCAAGAAGCACGAACGCACCGCCGAGCAGCTCATGGAGCTCGACGCCCGCGTGACCGAGGCGGTGAGGAAGCTCAAGGACAAGGGCTTCGTCAGCCCTTATCTGCGCACGTTCGTCGTCGCGCGCATCAATCCGCTACGCTGGATCCAGGGCGATCCGCCGCCGCTCGACGAGGTGCTGAAGACGATGCGCGATCGCGCGGCGCGGTTCAATGTCGACAAGATCAAGCAGTCGGACCTCGCCAACATGGGCGGCGCGCCGGACGATTCCGACTAGCTGGAAGAATTGCAGCGATAAATCCCCCCGGCTACTCGGAAGACCGGGAGATCCCCTACAGGCAAATGGCGGGCACGGAACCTGCGCCACTCAGGTATTCCGTTGAAAGGAGACACCATGAGAAGGATCACGGCGTTGCTGTTTGCTTCAGCTCTTGCCGCAAGCGCGTGGGCGGGCCAGGACTCGACCCTGGAGGGCTCGGTGGACTCGAGCGCGCCCGAGATGCTCAGCGAGCGATACCTCGAGCCGATCAGCGAGGAGCGCGAGTGGATGTCCTTGCGCGAAGAGGAGGAGCTGATGATGCAGGAAGAGGAGCGGATGGCTGCCCTGGAAGAGGGCGAGGTGATCTACATCTATCCGATAGAGGTCACGGAGTATTACCTCCTCGTGCCGGTCGACCCGCACGACGTGGCGGGGTAAGCAATGCGAACGCTTCTTCTTGGCTTGACGTTTGCGTCCGGAGCGGCGCTGGCGGCGGAAGGGACGACCTCCGCCACGCCACCGCCCCCCCAAGCGCAGAGCTTCGCCTCGCTCGATACCAACCGGGACGGCCAACTGTCCTTCAGCGAGGCGTTCCTGCACCCGCAGCTCAGCAACAACTTCAACCTGCTCGACATCAACGCCGACGGGCTGCTCAGCCGCGGCGAAGCGGCGGGAATCGTCCGCTAGAAGCCTAGCGGTCGGTGGTGGCGCGGATTCCGCCGAGCGAGACGTCGAGCGGCAGGGATTCCCGCGTCGACTGGGCGCTCTCCGCGGTCTGCGGCGGACGCGTGCCCTTCTTGGGGCGTCCTGGGCGGTAGCTGCTGAAGATCTTGAGCGGCGGCACGATCGGCGGCTTCTCTAGGAAGCGGCAGTCCGACTCGGTCGGCACGCTCACGGTCGCCCCGATGCGCTTGCCACCGACGAACACGGTGTAGCGCAGCATGTGGGCGGAGTTGGGGATCGGATGGGCGATGATGTCGTACTTGCCCACCTTGAAACGCCGACGCTCGACGGTAGGGATGCTCATGCGGCCGCCGGACGCTTGGCTTTCACGGCTTTGACCACGCCCTTGGGGCGCGCCTTGAGGACCTCGTCGCACAGCGCGACGATCTCCGCCTCCGAAAGCCGCTCCGCATTGTCGCGGAGCTGCCGTACCTCGGCGGTGGTCAGCCCTTCGATCCTGTCCCTGGTCCAGACCGCCGAACGGCCGGGTCGTACGAGTCTCATCGTCAGTATCGCTTTCCGGAGTTGAACTCTGCTTTCAAGCGCGCCACTTGCTTGCGCAAGGCATCGATCTCGGCGCGTACTGCCGCGGCCTTGCTGGTGATCTCCGCACCTGACCCGGTCTGGGCCATGATCTCCCGGTAGCGCTGGGCCGCCGAGTTCCACTTCTCGACTAACTGTTGCTCCTGCTCGCGCCACGCCTTGCGCTTGTCCAAGAACGTCCTTTTCGCGCCCGGCGAGCGGGCGTATCAGAGGAAGCGGGGAGACTGCGGGATAGAAGACCGGAAGAATATCACATTTTCCGAGCAAAATTCGGAACTTAGTCGAAACCCGGTCGGCCGTCTTCGTGACTGCGGTCAATGACATACTGCCGCGGATGGAGCGTTTCCGCCTGCAGGTCGCGCCATCCGCACTCGAGGACCTGCGCGAGCGCCTCGCCCGCACGCGGTTCCCCGACGAGCCCCCGCTCGAGCCGTGGTCGACCGGGACGTCGCTCGGCTACCTGAAGGACCTGGTGGACTACTGGCGCAGCGGCTTCGACTGGCGCGCTCAGGAAGCAAAGCTCAACCGCTTCGCGCAGTACAAGGCCGCCGTGGGCGGCGTCGAGCTGCACTTCATCCACGAGCCGGGGAGGGCGCCGAACCCGACGCCGCTTCTCCTCATGCATGGCTGGCCGGGCTCGGTCTGGGAGTTCCACCGCCTCATTCCGCTCCTGACCGAGCGCTTCACGGTGATCGCGCCCTCGCTGCCAGGGTTCACGCTCAGCTTCACGCCCGGCCAGGCGCGCTTTGGCACGATCGAAATGGCACAGGTGTTCGCCGAACTGATGGCGCGCCTCGGCTATGCCAGGTTTGGCGCACAGGGCGGCGATTGGGGGGCATCGGTCGCCACGCGTCTCGGCTATGCGTTTCCCGAGCGCCTGATCGGAATTCACCTCAACCTGCTCTCGATCCGGCGCGATCCCGACATTGCGGCGGCTTCGCCGGAGGAGGCGGCCTATCTTGCGCAGCTCCGGCACTTCATGAAGGAAGAGGCAGGCTACCAGGCGATCCAAGGCACCAAGCCGCAGACCCTAGCCTACGGCCTAAGCGATTCACCGGCCGGGCTCGCGGCGTGGATCGCGGAAAAATTTCGCAGCTGGAGCGACGAGCCCATCGAGCGCGACGACCTGCTGGCGAACGTCTCCCTCTACTGGTTCACCGGGGCGATCGGCTCGTCGTTCTGGCCGTACTACGCGCGCATGCACCAAGGCTGGCCGATTCCGGAAGGCGGCACGATCGAGGTGCCGCTCGGCTATGCGGAATTTCCGAAGGAGATCCTGCGGCCGCCGCGCTCGCTCGCCGAAAGGACCTACACCCGGATCGAGCGCTGGGCGAGCATGAAAAAGGGCGGCCATTTCGCCGCCCTCGAGCAACCGCACGCCCTGGCAGGCGAAATCGAAGCGTTCTTCCGCGGCCGCGGCTAGGCGGCCCTTCGGTCCTCGCCGGAGAACGGCCGGCTGACGTGCCGGCGCTCGGGCCCCTGGTAGGCTGGGCGCGCGCGCGGATCTCGGTAGATCCGGCCGGCTCCGCCGGGGTACTCGCCGAACACGTAGGCGTAGCGCTCGATCGTCGAGCGATCCTCGGGCGCGCTGATGCGGCCGCGCCAGCCCTGGCTGCGCCAGCCGGTGCCGCAGGCCTCGACGTCGACCGCGCCGTGACGGCTCATGAGGAGCGCGGCCTGCTCGGCCTCCATCTCGTCGTCCGCCTTCACCGCCACGATCGCGCCACCGCGCCGGATGCCCTCGGCGAACACGTGGGCTTCGCCTTCCGGCACGCCGCACGCGACCAGACCGGCGACCGGACCGCCGGTCATGTCGATTTCCTCGCGCTCGAACGCCGCGTCGGCCAGGGCGCGGATCAGCCCCCGCGCCTGGTGAGCGTCCCTGACCAATCCCGCAACGAAATACATATAGATAGCTCCTTTCAGCCCCAAGGAGCAAAGCACATGCCCGCTAGTGCAGGAGCCGGCGAATGCGCTCGAGGAGCTCGGGCGAGCCGGTCTTTTGCGGGGCGTCGCGCGCGACGATGCGGAAGATGAGCGCAAAGTTGTCGGCGAGGATCTCCTCCGGGTGGACGAGGTGCTCGGTGTTCCTGCCGACCTGGTCGTAGAGTCCCTCGAGCTCGTCGACCGGCAGGGGTTCGTCCCGCACCCTGCAGCGACCGCCCTCCCAGTCGACCGGCAGCCAGGAGGTGCGCATCTGGCTACCGAACCCGGCACGCGGATCGGTCTTTTCGGGCGGGAAGTGCACAAAAGGCATGGCATCGACCGGGCGGCCGGCGCGGCGGACGCTGATCGCATGACGATTCTCGGGTGCGTCCGGGTTGGTCAGGCGCAGCCGCGCGAGGGCCTCGGGGAACTCGACGGCGGCGCACGCGCGAAAACCGATCGCGGCATAGAGCTCCTCGCGCAACCGGGCGTCGGCGCGGCTCAGGACGTGAAAGGTCTCGTGCGCGAGCATGTAGTCGAGCATCGCCGGGCGCGAGCGCGCGTCGCGCAGCACGCCTTCCTGCACCACGATGCTGTGCCCACGCGTGTGCGGAAAGCCGTCCATCAGGCGGTCCGCGGCCTTGACGAGCCAAATCCGGGGCGGCGAGCGCCAGCGCATCTTCGAGACGAAGCGCTCGAGGCTGCCGAGGACGTCGGCGAACGCGCGCTTGTCCTCCTCGGTCCACTCGAGCGCGCTGTCCCGCATCGCGTCGGCCAGGCGATCGACGCTCACCGTTTCCGGTATCCGCAACAGGACCGCGCGCTCCAACGGAGCCGTCGCGCGGATGTAGTCGTCGTGGGCGCCGAGAACCGCGCGCGCCTGCTCGCGCGATGCGAATGTGAACCGGCCGATGTCCTGGGCATGGGCGAACGCCGCTGCGCCGAGCAGCAGCGCGGCGGCGAAGCCGGCTAGCGCAGGATGCGGTCGGCCCGTTTGAGCAGCGCCGGTGAGAGGGTGAGGCCGAACGCGGCGAGCAGCCGACGCCGCGCGATCCTCACCGCAGCGGCTCCACGTCGACGTCGAACGCGTCGTCGGCCAGGAAGCCGCCCGACTGGTGGCGCCAGAGCTTCTCGTAGTGTCCGCCCAGGCGCAGCAGCTCCTCGTGCGTGCCGTCCTCCACGATGCGGCCCTGCTCGAGCACCACCAGGCGATCCATGCGCGCGATGGTCGAGAGCCGGTGCGCGATCGCGATCACCGTCTTGCCTTCCATGAGATCCAGCAGCTGTTCCTGGATCGCGAGCTCGACCTCGCTGTCGAGCGACGAGGTGGCCTCGTCGAGCACGAGGATCGGCGCATCCTTCAGGATTACGCGCGCGAGCGCGACCCTCTGCCGCTGCCCGCCCGAGAGCTTCACCCCGCGCTCACCCACATGGGCCTCGTAGCCGGCGTGGCCTTTCCAGTCGCGCAGGCCGACGATGAAGTCGTGCGCCTGCGCGCGCTCGGCGGCGGCCTGCACTTCGGCGTCGCTCGCATGCGGGCGGCCGTAGCGGATGTTGGCCGCGATCGAGCGGTGCAGGAGCGAGGTGTCCTGCGTGACCATGCCGATCGCCGCGCGCAGGCTCTCCTGCGTCACCTTCCCGATGTCCTGCTCGTCGATCAGGATTCTGCCGCCTTCGGCGTCGTAGAACCGCAGCAGCAAGTTGACCAGCGTGGACTTGCCCGCGCCCGAGCGCCCGACGAGACCGACGCGCTCGCCGGGCTTCACGGACAGATTCAGGTTGTTCAGGACGGGCGAGGCATCCCTGCGCCCGTAACCGAACATCACGTTCTCGAAGCGGATCTCGCCGCGCGACACTTCGAGCGGGCGCGCCGCCGGGCGGTCGGTGCCCGAGTGCGGTACGGCGATCGACTGCATGCCTTCCTGCACCACGCCCACGTTCTCGAAAATCGCGGTCACTTCCCAGCTCACCCAGCCTGCCACGTTGGAGAGCTGCCATGCGAGGGGCAGCGCGGCCGCGACGACACCGGCGTTGACGGCGCCTTGCGCCCAGAGCCAGATGCCGATCGCGGCGGTCGCGACCAGCAGCGCCGCGTTCAGCGCCGTGAGCAGGAAATGGAACCGCGTCATCACGCGCATGTGGCGCCGCATCGCGGCGCCGTGCTCGTCGATCGACTCGCGCACGTAGCTGTCCTCGTCGGCCATGCGCGCGAAGAGCTTCACCGTCAGCACGTTGGTGTAGCTGTCGACCACGCGCGCCATCACCAGCGAGCGCGCCTCCGAGCTCAGGCGCGAGAGATCGCGCATGCGCGGCACGAAGAAGAAGAGCAGCGCGACGTACCCCGTGAACCAGGCGAGCGTCGGCAGCCCGAGCCGCCAGTCGGCCGCCGCCATCAGCATGAGCGCGATCGCGCCGTAGGCGCCGATGTACCAGACCGCGCGGATGCTCGCCATCACGCTGTCGCGCAGCGCGTGCGCGGTCTGCATCACGCGGTTCGCGATGCGGCCGGCGAAATCGTTCTGGAAGAACGGCCAGCTCTGCCGGATCACGTGCCAGTGGCTTTGCCAGCGGATCAGGCAGGTCGCGCCCGGAATGAGGATCATGTGGCGGATCGCGATGTCCGCGAGCAGCACGAGCGGCCGCACCACCAGCACGAGCGCGACCATGGCGACGAGCATCGGCCACTGCTCACGCAGCGCCGCCATGCGGTGGGTCGCCTCCATGAGCGACACCAGGCGACCGATGAAAAGCGGGATCACGGTGTCGAGCGCCGCGACCGCCAGGCTCGCCCCGAACATCGCCGCGTACCAGCCCTTGGTCTGGCGCACGAAGTGCCAGTAGAAGGCGAGCAGGCCGGCCGGAGGCGCGCCCGTCCCGGGGCTCGCGGTGCCTTGAATGCGCATTGGAAAGACCTTCAGCTGGGTTTCAACTTTCTAAGGCAGAACAATATCATGCGGTGGCGTCTTGATGTTCTTCCGCGCGTGGAATGACGCGTCGGTTGTCGGCGTTTATTCATTGCGGCTAGCATCGGACGCCCAACTCTGGAGGAGCAATGACCGCCATCACCCAGCCGGAAATCGACCAGCAGGTATTCGACCTTTACGACGAGTATTGCCACGGCCGCATCGACCGTCGCGAGTTCCTGAGACGCGCTGGCGCGATGGGCGCCGCCGCGCTGGTGATGGCCCAGGGACTGCTCCCGAACTATGCGAAGGCGCAGACCATTTCTTTTACGGACTCGCGGATAAAAGCGAGCTACGTCACCTACCCGTCGCCCGGGGGCAACAGCGACAAGATCCGCGGTTACCTGGTGCAGCCGGCGGGCAACGGGCCGTGGCCGGCGGTGCTGGTGATCCACGAAAACCGGGGCCTGAACCCTTACATCGAAGACGTGGCGCGGCGCGCGGCCATCGCGGGCTTTCTGGCGCTTGCGCCCGATGGCCTCTCACCGCTCGGCGGGTATCCGGGTAACGACGACGAGGGGCGGGCTCTGCAGACGAAGCTTGACCAGGCGAAGTTACGCACCGACATGCTGAACGGCGCCAGGTTCATCAAACAACATCCATTGTCTACAAAGAAGCTGGGCGCAACGGGCTTCTGCTGGGGCGGTGGCACCACGAACTTCCTCGCCGCCGCGATGGGCAGCGACCTCCAGGCGGGCGCCCCGTACTACGGCGCGGCGGCCGAGACGGCGTCAGTGTCGAAGATCAAGGCGCCGCTTCTCGTGCACCTCGCCGAGCAGGACCCGCGCATCAACGAGATGTACCCGACCTACGAGCAGGAGCTGAAGAAGGCGGGCGTGCGCTACGAGATCCACTCATATCCTGGCACGCAGCACGGCTTCCACAACGACTCCACGCCGCGCTTCAACGAGGCGGCGGCGAAACTCTCCTGGGAGCGGACGATTGCGTTCTTCAAGAAGAACCTGGCTTAGGCTGCTGGCGGCTGTCGCGCTGGCCCCGGGGCTGGCGTGGGGGCAGGCTTATCCCAGCAAGCCGGTCAAGATCATCGTGCCGGCGCAGCCGGGAGGCGGCCTCGACCTCATCGGCCGCACGATCGGCGACCAGCTGAGCCGCGCCTTCGATCAGTCCTTCGTGATCGAGAACATCGGCGGGGGCGGGGGGTCGATTGCCTGCCAGACGACGGCGCGCGCCGCGCCGGACGGCTACACGCTGATGGTGGGTTACGTGGCGACGCACGCCACGAGCCCCGCGGTGCGCAAAGTGCCCTACGACGCGATCAAGGACTTCACGCCGATCGCGATGGTCGGCGGCACGCGCAATATGCTGGTGGTGCATCCCAACGTGCCGGTATCGGACCTGAAGGGCTTCATCGAGTTCGCGAAGAACAAGGCGGCGAAGGTGACCTTCGGCGCGGGCGGCATCGGCACGCTCAACCATCTGCTGATCGAGCAGCTCAAGGTGGCCGCCGGCTTCGACGCGGTGATCGTGCAATACAAGGGCATCGGGCCGTCGTTCGCCGACATGCTCGGCGGGCAGCTCGAGGCGATGACGCCCGGCGTCGCGGCGGCGCTGCCGCACATCCGCTCGAAAAAGGTGAAGCCGATCGCAGTCACCGGCCTGTCGCGCCACGCCTTGCTGCCGGACGTGCCGACATTCGAGGAGTCGGGCTTCAAGGGCTTCGACGGGGTGCAGTGGTACGGCATCGTCGGCCCGGCGAAGATGCGCCCGGAGATCGTTCAGCGCCTGAACGCCGAGATCGGTAAAGCGCTCGCCGCGCCCGCACTGCAGCAGCGGCTCGTGGCCGAGGCGATCGAGCCGATGCCGATGACCCCCGACGAATTCGGCCGGTTCATCCAGGCCGAGCTCGCGCGCTACACCCAGCTCGCGAAAGCGCAGAACATCAGGCTTGACGAATAAGGCCTCGCGCCGGCCAAACGTCCTCGTGGTGGGCGATCACCACGATACGGTTGTGAACCTCGGCATCCTTCTGCGCAGCGAAGGCGTCAACGTGCGTCTCGCTACCGGGGCGGTCGAGGTACCCGCCGCAACGGAGGATTTCAAGCCGGACGTGGTGCTGCTCGACGTGCCGACCGCAGCCGGTGCGCGCGCGGTTGCGCAGGAGCTGATGAAAAGCTGCGGGCCGCGCGTGCCGACGCTGCGCCACGTGAAAAAGCCCATCGATCCGGACGCGGTCCTTAAGGTCGTCCTGTCGGTTGCGTTGAAGTAGGGGAGTCCCTACACGATCGGAAAGATCTGTCAGCGCAATGCTTTTTCGCACAGCGCGCCGGATGGCCGGCTGCTACCTTTTCCGGCCATGGGGGAGATCCGGAAACAACGCCTGCTGAAGAGCGCCGCCGACCTGATCGGGCGCGACGCGCTCGCAGCGCGCCTGAAGGTCGCCGAGTCGCTGCTCGAGGCCTGGATCAACGGCCACGCCACGCTGCCCGATCGCAAGCTGATCGCGCTCGCCGAAGTGCTCGACGAGCTCGCCGATACTGTCAGCTCGAAGCCGAAGCCGTCATCACTACTGGAGCGTGATCGCTAGTTCCGACGTCGGCCTGGACCACGCAGGTCTGGGCACGCGCGGCGAGCGCAGGTGAAGCGAGCACGTAGTCCAGGCGCCAGCCGATGTTGCGCTGGCGCATGTTCCGCCACGGTGCCCACCAGGTAAACATGTCCGCGTTGTCGGGCTGAAGCTTGCGGCCGACATCGACGAGCGAGTCTCCCAGCAATTCGGCGAACAGCTCGCGTTCCTCCGGCCGCTGGCCAACGAGCATGGGCTTGCGCTCCCGGGGATGGACGTCCATCTCGGTGCGCGTGATGTTCATGTCTCCGCAGAGGAGGACCTCGCGTCCTTCCTGGTGCAGCCGCCGGGTCCAGGCGATCAGCCGCTTCACGAAATCGATCTTCGCCGGGTAGTCCTTGTTGCCGTTCGGCACGTAGACCGAGGCGAGCACCAGCCGGCCGAGCTGTGCCTGCACGATGCGCGACTCCATGTCGAACTCGGGATGGGCGAACTGGGGCTCCGTTTCAAACGCGCCTTTCCGGATATGGAGCGATACGCCGGAATACGCGCGCATGCCGTGCCAGAAGGTGTGGTAATCCGCGACCTTGCACTGCTCCGGGATCTGTCCCGGCTCGGCCTTCAGCTCCTGGAGGCAAACCACGTCCGGTCGGTCGCGCGCCAGCCACTCGCAGAACTGCGCCTGGCGCGCGCGGATGCCGTTGACGTTCCAGGTTGCGATTTTCATGAATACACTAGCTTATGACACTTCGCGTGGCCGATTTGCCGGGCCCGCGCGGCTTGCCGATCCTCGGCAACGCGCTGCAGTTCGAGCGTTCGCGCATGCACCTTGTCGCCGAGGAGTGGAGCCGCAAATACGGCGAGTGCTTCCGCTTCCGCATCGGGCCGCGCCAGATCGTGGCGCTCGCCAACCCGGAAACCATCGCCGCGCTGCTGCGCGAGCGGCCCGACGGCTTCCGCCGCACCGAGCGCCTGGGCGCGATCGCCGATGAGATGGGCTTCAACGGCGTGTTCTCGGCCGAGGGCGACGCGTGGCGCCGCCAGCGACCGATGGTGATGGCGAGCTTCGATCCGAAGCACATCAAGACCTACTTTCCCGCGCTGGTGAAGGTGACGCGGCGCTTCGAGCGGCGCTGGCAGCGTGCCACGGCGGCGGGCGCGGCGATCGACCTGCAGGCCGACCTCATGCGCTACACGGTCGACGTCACCGCGGGACTCGCTTTCGGCTCGGACATCAACACGCTCGAGTCGGACGAAGAGGTGATCCAGACCCACCTCGACAAGGTGTTCCCATCGCTCTTCAAGCGCATGGTGGCGCTGTTTCCGCTCTGGCGCTGGTTCAAGGACCGCACGCTGCAGGCGCACCTCGACGCGCTGCAGCGCGCGGTTGGCGACTTCATCAGCCAGGCGCGCCGCCGGATGGAGGCGAACCCGCGGCTGCGCGAGCAGCCGACCAACCTGATCGAAGCGATGATTGCTGCGCGCGACAATCCGGACAGCGGCCTCACCGACTCGGACGTGGCCGGCAACGTGCTCACCATGCTCCTCGCGGGCGAGGACACCACGGCGAACACGCTCGCGTGGATGACTTACCTGCTGTATCGCCACCCGGATGTGCTCGACAAGGCGCGCGCGGAGGTCGCGAGCAAGAATCTGGAGCGCTACCAGGACCTCGCCGCACTGCCGTTCGTGGAGGCGTGCATCAACGAAACCATGCGCCTGAAGCCGGTGGCGCCGATCCTCATGCTGCAGCCCAGGCGCGACACCGTGGTCGCGGGCATCGAGTTGCCAAAGGGAACGCTCCTCATGTGCCTGATGCGCGCGGGCGCGATCGACGAGCGACGCTTCGCGGACGCAGCGGCGTTCGACCCCGGGCGCTGGTTCTCGGGCACCTCCGCGGCCTCTTCCAAGCGCGTGTCCATGCCTTTCGGCGCCGGACCGCGGCTCTGCCCCGGACGCTACCTTGCGATGCTCGAGATGAAGATGGTGACTGCGATGCTGCTCTCGGCCTTCGAGATCGAGAGCGTGCGCACGCCGGACGGGGGCGAGGCGCGGGAGCACCTCGCCTTCACCATGTATCCCGTCGGGCTGCAGCTCAGGCTAAAAGCGAAGGCGACGGCTTAGCGTCGCCGCGCTCCACGCGCGTCACGATCTCGGCGAGCTTCTTGTGGCTCGGCGCGGGCACGCCGACCTCGGCGCCTTTGCGCGCGATGAAGCCGTTCATCGCGTCGATCTCGGTGCGCCGGCCCTTGAGGATGTCCTGCGCCATCGACGGGCGCTGGATGTCGCCGCGCGGGTTGGAGCCCGCCTTCGGCACGATGAGGGCCTCGAGCTCGGAAAAAGCCTTGGCATCCCCCTCGGCCGCTCGCAGGTAGAGCCGAGGCTCGGCGCCGCGGATCTTCTCAAGCTGGTAGCCGAGCGCCTCGCCGACGCGAATCCCCTCGGCGGCGAGGGCGATCTGGAAGCGCAGGATCGCGGGGTCGCGCAGGCATTCGCCGCCCGGCAGCCCGCTCGCCGCGCTCACGCCGTTGCCCATCGAGTTCTGCACCAGCTTCGACCAGCGCTCGCCCCAGAGGTTGGTGGTCGCCTTGGCGCTGTCGATGCCGCGGAACCACTCGACCAGCTCTTCCACGCGCGGCGTGATGCCGCCGTGCGGCTCGCCGATGCGGAATACCGTGTGCTTGTCGCCGCCTTTCGCCGCCGTCTTGCGGATGCGGCCGGCCTCGTAGAGGTCGACCGAGATCATCGCAGCGATTGCCCCCACTACGCGCCCCCAGCCGACCACGCCGGCGATGGTTTCCTCGTTCATGCAGTTCTGGAGCGACACGACGAAGCCGCGCTCCGAGAGATACGGTGCGATGAGCGCGGTCGCCCAGTGCGTGTCGTAGGACTTGACCGCGACCATCGCCACGTCGACCGGCGTCTTGATCAGCGACTGCACTTCCATCAGGTGCAGGATCTTCGGCCGCGCGGTGAACTTCTCTTCCGGTGTGAGCCCGTCGAGCTCGAGGCCGCGGCTGCGGATCGCTTCGACGTGCTGCGGCCAGGGGTCGATGAGCGTGATGTCGTGGCCGAGGTGGGCGAGGGTGCCGCCGACATAGCCGCCGAGCGCGCCCGCGCCGACGATTGCGATCCGTTTTTTCATGGAGGAATCATAAGCGTTAGACTCGCTTCGTGGACGTTCAGCCTCTTGCGGGCGCGCTCGGCGCCGAGATCCGGGGAGTCGACCTGCGGCAGGACCGGGACTGGCCTGCGATCCATGCCGCCTTCCTGGAGTATTCGGTCCTGGCCATCCGCGACCAGGAGCTCGAGCCCGCCGACCTGATGCGCGTCGGCGCGCATTTCGGCGAGCCCTGCCACTATCCGTTCGTCACCGGCATCGAGGGCTTCCCGTTCATTTTCGAGGTGGTGAAGGAGGAGAGCGAAACCGTCAATTTCGGCGGCAACTGGCACTCGGACACCACCTATCTGGCGCAGCCGCCGCTCGCGACGCTGCTTTACGCGCTCGAGACGCCGACGCACGGTGGCGACACGCTGTTTACGAATACGCAAAAGGCTTATGAAGCATTGTCAGAGGGCATGCGCGCGCTCGTGGACCAGCTGGTCGGCGTGAACAGCGCGAGCCTGAAAGTCACCGGCGGGCGGCGCAAGATACACGCACCGGCGAACGTCGGCGGCATGAAGATCCACGATATCGAAAACGCCGACGGATACGAGGCCGAGCACCCGGTGGTGCGCACGCATCCGGAAACGGGGCGCAAGGCGCTCTATCTCTCGCGCAGCCACACCATCCGCTTTCGCGACATGAGCGAGGAGGAGAGCCGCCCGCTCATCGACTTCCTGCAGGCGCACCAGACGCGCCCCGAGTTCACCTGCCGCGTGCGCTGGTCGCCGGGAACGCTCACCATCTGGGACAACCGCTGCACCCAGCACAACGCGGTGAACGACTACCACGGCCAGCGCCGCCGCATGCGGCGCTTGACCGTAGGGGCGCAAACCCCGAGATAGCTACTTCAGCTTTTGCGCGAGGCGCGCCTGAAAGTCGCGGATGCGCCGCGCATTGGCGCCGAGGTCGCCTTTGCCGATGCGCGATTTCGAACGGATGTTCACCGTCACCGCTTGCCCATCCCGCGCGAGGCTGATCGTGACGTCGTCCTTGAAGCGCAGGATGCGCGTCGTAGCGACGGCCTGGATTTCGCCCTTTTCGGGCGATTGCGCGGTGACTTCGAGCGCCATCTCGCGCGCCGTCGCGGCCGCGGCGGCGAAGACCTGATCGAAGGGCTTTGCGAATCGCTGCGGCTGCAGCTCCGGATACTCGGCGGTGACGCCGGTGCGTACGTCGTTGATGGTCGGCCAGATAAAAGCGGCGGTCACGCGCAATGCGATCAGCGCGCCGAGAATCGCGCCGACGACGATGAGGATGCGTTTCGTTCTATTTCTTATGGAGGTCGTCGACCCAGCGGACTTCTTCGGGCTTCTCGGCGACCGGCAGGTCCGGCAGGTTGACGACCACCGGCTCCTGGCCGCTGCGGCAGAGCACGCAGGAAAGCGGCTCGGTATCGCTCGCGTTGATCTCCTGGTGCGGGACGTAGGGCGGGACGTAGATGAAGTCGCCAGGGCCGGCCTCGGCGACGAACTCGAGCTGCTCGCCCCAGCGCATGCGCGCCTTGCCGCTGACGACGTAGATGACGCTCTCGACCGGTCCGTGGTGGTGGGCGCCGGTCTTGGCCTTGGGATGGATCACGACCGTGCCTGCCCAAAGCTTCTCGGCGCCGGCGCGCGCCCGGGTGATCGCCGCCGCGCGATTCATGCCCGGCGTCTGCGGCGTGTTGATGTCGAGCTCGTTGGAGTGCACGACGCGCACGCCATCCAATTTCCACTTCACGTTTTGGCCCATGAGTCCCGAAGTGTCACGGTTCGGTTGAAAGTCTTCTGGTCGTAGTCGGCGATGAAGTAGCCATGCCGCTCGAACTGATAGGGGTATGCGGAATGCATGCCGCGCAGCGACGGCTCGAGCTGCGCTTCCACGGTGCGGCGTGAATCCGGGTTGATGTCCGCGAGGAAATCGCGGTCCTTTCCGGGTTCCGCAACGTTGAAGAGACGGTCGTAGAGGTGCACTTGCGTCGCGTGGGCGTGCCTTGCGCTCACCCAGTGGATGTTCCCCTTCACCTTGTATTTCTCGGCCCCCGGGGTGCCCGAGCGCGAGTCGGAGTAATGCGTGCAGTGCACGACGCCGTCCTTCATGCCGATGCATTTCACCACGTAGCCGTAGCGCAGGCGGACCTCATTCCCCGGAAACAGCCGGAAGAAGCCTTTCTGGGGTGTCTGCTCGAAGTCCTCGCTTTCAATCCAGAGCTCACGCGAGAAAGGAACCTTGCGCTTGCCGAGCTCGGGCTTCTGCGGATGGTTCGGCACTTCCATCAACTCTTCCTTGCCTTCGGGATAGTCGTCGATCACAAGCTTCACCGGGTCGAGCACCGCCATGCGCCGCAGCGCGACCTGGTTCAGGTGCTCGCGCATGCATTCCTCGAGGATCCCGAAGTCGATCACCTGGTGCGCCTTGGACACGCCGATGCGCTCGGCGAAGACGCGGAAGCCTTCGGGCGTATAGCCGCGGCGGCGCGCGCCGGCGAGCGTGGGCATGCGCGGGTCGTCCCAGCCGTCAACGATCTTCTGCTCCACTAGCTGGATCAGGCGGCGTTTGGAAAGAACAACGTAGGTCAGGTTGAGCCGCGCGAATTCGATCTGCTTGGACAAGGGCGGCTGCAGCAGCCCGGCCTCCGCGACCCGCTGGTTGAACCAGTCGTAGAGCGGCCGGTGGTCTTCGAACTCTAGTGTGCAGAGGGAATGCGAGATGCGCTCGATGCAGTCGGAGAGCCCGTGCGCCCAGTCGTAGGTGGGGTAGATGCGCCACTTGTCGCCCGTGCGATGGTGATGCACGTGGCGAATGCGATACATCACCGGGTCGCGCAGGTTGAGATTGGGCGAGCGCATGTCGATCTTCGCCCGCAGCACATGCTCGCCGTCCTTGTGCTTGCCTTCGCGCATCGCGCGGAACAGCGCGAGGCTCTCCTCCGCGCTCCGGTTGCGCCACGGAGAGTCCTTGCCCGGCCGGGTGAAGTCGCCGCGCGCGGTGCTCATCTCTTCCGCGCTCTGGCTGTCGACATACGCGTGGCCGTTGCGGATCAGCGCCTCGGCGAACTCGTACAGCTGCTCAAAGTAGTCCGAGGCGTAAAGATCCTGCTCTCCCCAATCGAAGCCCAGCCACTTCACGCCTTCCTTGATGGAATCGACGTACTCCTGCTCTTCCTTCTCGGGGTTGGTGTCGTCGAAGCGCAGGTTGCAACGCCCGCGGTATTCCTGCGCGAGGCCGAAGTTCAGGCAGATCGACTTGACGTGGCCGAAGTGCAGGTAACCGTTCGGCTCCGGAGGGAACCGGGTGTGCACGTTGGGGTATTTCCCCGCCGCGAGGTCGGCCTCGACGGCCTGGCGGATGAAATTGCTGGGGGAGGCTGGCTGCGGAGCCCGCGCGGGTTTACTCATGGGACGGCCAATTTTACTTGCCTTAGGGGTCCCCTAAGCCGCGGTGTGACATTTACCGCGCTGACGCAGCAGGGTTTTTGGACTATTCTTTAGTTACTCACCTCGGCGGCTCGTCGAGGGAATAAAAGACGGGAGGTCCAAATGAAGAAGGTTTCGTTCGCAGTGATCGCAATGCTGGCCGGCCTCTATGGCTGCGCCACCACCGAGCCGGCCGACAGCACCACCCCCGGCGCGACGTCCTCGCCGAGCGGCACGCAATCCGGCGGCGTGGCGCCCGGAACCGCAAGGCCGCCGGTCGGCGTCGGCAGCAGGGGCGGTAGCTTCACCACCGACAAAGGAGGGCGGCCGGACCTCAAGCACAGCGTGTACTACGAGTTCGACCAGTACGACGTCAAGGCCGAGTACCGTGCGCTGGTCGAAACCCACGCGCGCTGGCTGAGGGCGAACCCGCAGGGGCGTCTGACCATCGAAGGCAACGCCGACGAGCAGGGCAGCCGTGAATACAACCTGGCGCTCGGCCAGCGCCGCGCTGAGTCGGTCACCAAGATGATGGTGCTGATGGGCGCGAAGCCCGAGCAGATCGAGGCGGTGAGCTACGGCGAAGAACGGCCGCGCGCCACCGGCCACGACGAGAAAGCCTGGTCGGAGAACCGCCGCAGCGACTTCGCGCAGCGCTAGCCGCTTGTTGTTGGGAAAGTGAAGGGGTCGGGCCAGCGGTCCGGCCCCTTCGCGTTTTCAGAATAACAGCGAAAAACCTCAGTTCGCGAGCCCCAGCAGTCGCGCCGGATTCTTGCGCATCATGATGTCGATGTCGGCGTCGGTGACGCCCTCGCGCTTCATCTCGGCGATCGCGACCTCGAGGCCGTCGGGATGGGTCATGTTGGCGCTCTGGCCGAGGTCGGAGGAGATCACCAGGCCCTGGGCGCCGAGGGTCTTGACCGCCTGCGCCACGTTCTTCGCGTTGACCTGCGTCCAATGCGTGAGGAAGGCGAGCGGCGCGTTCGGCCCCGCGCGGAACTGGAGGAAGCAGATCTCGATCACCGCCCCCATGTCCACGACTTGCTTCGCCTGGGCCATGGTGAGGCCGGGCACGTTGGTGAAGCCATGGGTGATGAGCACGTTCTTGACGCCGAGCTCGCGCCCGCGGCGCACCACCGCGATGATCTCCTCGGGGTGTACATGGCCGGTGGCGAGCAGCAGGTTCTCGCGCGCGATGATCTTGAGGATGGCTTCCATCTCGGGCGTGACCTGGCCGCCGGGGGCGACCACCAGGCCGCGCGCGTCCGGCTTGGAGAGCGTCTTGACGTGCTTGTCGGACTCGAAGGTCGGCAGCCACACCACCTTGCCCCGGCTGCCGTAGACCCGATGCATCCACTCGACCGCGTCCGGGTTGATGCCGCCCACCGCCTTGTTGAGCACGATCCCGCCCCAGACCTCGATGCCGGGCACCACCTTCATGACCAGGGCGGCGCGGCTCGCGGTCTCGCTGACATGGTTCTTCAGCAGGATGCCGCGCATGCCCTTCGACTTGGCGAGCTGCGCGATGTCGATGTCGTCCATGTTGCGGCCGAAAACGTCCGGGTGCGAGTGGACGTGCATGTCGATCACCCCGGCGGCCGGGCTGACCTTGGGCGGCGGGGGAGGAAAGCCCGCCTGGGCGAAGACATCGGCAGCAGCGAGCGCGCAGACCACAAGCAAAGCGGTTTTCATTCTGGGCCTCCTCCCCGGGATTGGCGGGAAAAATGATACCTCAGCCGCCTCGGTCGGCGGACTAGGCGCGCATGAAGCCACGAAATACGTTCAGCGACAGTACAGGTCGACCCATGGCATAGCGTGCCGCACCATGTTCGGACGTAACGTGCGCCGCCTAGCGTTACGGTCATGGGAACCCGTCTGCTGCCTCGCGACCTGAGCGAGCTCTACGCCCACGCGCTGGTCCTGGAGCGCGAGGCGACCAAGCGTTTCGCCGAGCTCGAGCGCTACATGCGCGCGGCCGGCATGGAACACGTCGCCGACGAGTTCCAAAGCATCGGCCGTGAGGAGCGCGAGCAGTACGAGGCGCTCGCGATCGGCACCGCCGGGCGCGAGCTGCCGCAGCTCTCGTCGTGGGAATACGCTGCGCACTTTCTCGGCCCGCAGGCCGACGTGGTGCGCGCGCCGAAGAACGCGCGCGAGGCGCTCATGCTGGCGCTCGCGACCGAGCGGCGCACGCAGAATTTCTACGTCGACGTCGCCGAGCACACGGACGACGACACCATGTGCGCGTTCGCGGCCGAGATGGCCGCCGACGAGAGCCGGCACATCGCGCGTCTCGAGCGCCTGCTCGCGCGCGAGCCCGATGCGGGCGCCGCGCTCGCCGCCGAAGGCGACGGCGTCCTGCCGCTTAAGACTTAAACAGCCATTCGCCTTTCGCGCCGCGGCAGGCGACGCCGCTGACCCGGTCTTTCTTGCCGCCCTTGCCGCTGCTCAGCTCGGTGGTGAACTCGCGGCAGTGGTCCTTGCCGTCCACGAAATTGCGCGTCGGCGTAACGCGGTAGGTAATCCCGGTCGCGCTGTTCGTCCACTCCACGCTGTCCTTCCGTCCGGCAAGCTCGAGCGAGTGCCCCATGCAGGCGCGGTCGCTTTCGTCGATGGTCTTGCCGATCTTGGCCCCGACCACGGTCCCGATTGCGCTGCCGAGGACGATCGCGACCGCGCGATCCTCCTTGTCCGCACGCGAACCGATCGCGCCGCCGACGACGCCGCCGACCACCGCCCCGACCGCCGCGGTATTGCATTTGCCCTGGGTGACGCCGTAATCCTCTTCCCAGCGCTTCCCGGTATAGCCCACGTAGTTCGGATCGTTCTTCTTGCGCCAGCCGTGCGCCTTGGCGTGCGGCGGTGGCTCGGCGGGCGACGGAACCGGAATGAGCGCGATGCAAACAAGTGCGACTAGCGTGAGTTGCGTGGATTTCATCTTTCCCCCCTTTTTTCGTTGTGCGAGGTAGGGCAACTCTAATGGAATCCCGCGCCCGCGCCGCGTCGGCGGCGTGACATCGGTCACATCGGCTTAAAAACTCTGCCCGCCTGTGGCGGCCGAGGCAATCAGGCGCTCGGTCTGCGCCACGATCTCCCGCGCGGTGGCGTTGTCGTACAGGAAGCCGCCGTTCTTCGCCGCGATGCGCAAGCGCGTGGCGCGCGCGCTGATCGGCTCGATCTCGATTTCGATCTCGCGATTCTCGGCGCGCGCGTAGATCAGCTCGCCGTGCTCGAAGCGATCGAACGACTGGAAGGCGATGCCCATGTGCTCGAGCGCCGCGAGCGAAGCGTGCTTCACGTCGACCGCCGACGCGGTGAAGGTGCGCGAGGTGCCGCCGTCGAGGCTATAGCGCAGCGCGGTGCCCGCGCCTGCGCCGATGAGCGAGAGCGCGAGCGGCTCGCAGCCGGCAGTGCCGAAGAGGAGGATCAATGAAAGCAGCCGCGCCACGTTCGCACGGTGACCCCCTGTAAAAGAAGCCGCTATCCCCGTCAGCTAGTCCCAGAGGTCCACGCGCTCGCCGCGCGCCCGCAGGTCGCTTGCTTTCGCCTGCAGGAAGCGTTGGAACGAAGGCTCGCGCATGTAGGCGCGGCTCGACACGTAGTCGAGCGCGCCCGATATGTGGAACGGCCTTAGGTAGGCTTCCGTACGAAAAACCTCCCGGCCGCTCGCGTCGAACAGCAGCAATGTCGGGACGTACCCGACGCGCAGGGCGCGGGCCCACGCTTCCGCCGAAGTTTTCTTGCCGTCCGGAGCCGTGACGGGCTCAGCCGCCGCGATCGCGAGCCGGACCACGTCGAACTTCCCGAGCTCGGCCAGGACCTCCGGCCGCTGGAAGGCGACGGCATGCATTTCGTCGCATTGCGCGCAGAAAGGCGTCTCGAACAGCACCGCGAGCGGCTTGCCTCCAGGCTTGCGGCGCAGGTCGTAGGGCGGCGCGAGGAAGAACGGCTGCGGGTGCAGGCTCGCGCTCGCCGGCTCCCGGTTCAGCCGCTCGCGGTACTCCTTCTGCGAGATCTTGCCGGCGACATAGTCGAGCGCGGCCTCGAAGTGATGCGGCGGGTAGTAGCCGTTCAGGCGCAGCGCGATGCCGCCGCGCTCGTCGAGGAAGAGCAGCGTCGGCGTGAACTGCACCTTGAGCTGCGCAGCGAGCCGCTTCTCGCTGGTCACGGTGCCGTCGGTCCACGTCACCTCGCGGTCGCCCCAGATGTTGAGCGCGAGCGCGACGAGCTGGCGCTGCGCTTTCTGCACGATCGTGGCCTGGCGGAAGTTCACTTCCATGAGACGCTTGCAGTACGGGCAGCCGTCCTGGCCGAAGTAGAGCATCACGCGCTTGCCCTGGCTCGCGGCCTCTGCCACGTCCTCGCGTAGGTCGAGCAGCGACTCGGTGAACCACGCCGGCGGCTCCTGGGCGAGCGCTGCATTGGCGAAGAAAGCGAGCGCGACGAGGACGTTGCGCATCCCAGCAGTATAGTCAGCCGGTGAGGCTGCTGCTCCTCTTCGCCGCGCACCGCGGCCGCGCGCGCATGGCGCTCTCGATCCTCGGCATCGCGCTCGGCGTGGCGCTCGGCTACGGCGTGCACCTCGTGAATCGCGCCGCGGTTAGCGACGTCGCCGCGGCGGTGCGCACGCTCGCCGGCGAGGCCGATCTGGAAGTGCGCGGCGCCCGCGCCGGCTTCCCGGAGGCGCTCTACCCGAAGATTGCCCGGCTGCCCGGCGTCGCGGTGGCGAGCCCGGCGCTCGAGCTCGACGTGGGCGTGGCCGGTACCGAGCGCACGCTGCGCGTGGCTGGCATCGACATCCTGCGCGCCTCGCTCCTGCAGCCGGGCCTGATCCTGGACGAGCGCTACGAGCTGCTCGCGCCCGATCGGGTCTTTCTCTCCACCGCGGCTGCGGAGAGCCTGGGTCTTGCGCAGGGCGGCGAGCTCCGCCTGGTTTCGGGGTCGGGCACGGTCGCCTTCAAGGTCGCCGGCATCCTCTCGTCCCTGCGCGGCGTGAGCGCGATCACCGACATTGCCACCGCGCAGTGGCGCTTCGCCCGCCTCGGGGAGCTGAACCGCATCGACATCCGGCTGGCGCCGGGCGCGGACCGGCAGAAAGCGGCCGCGGCCATCCAGGCGCTGCTGCCGCCCGGCGTGCATGTGGCGGCGCTGGATGAGCTGGAGACGGCGAGCGCCTATCCGTCGCGCTCGTACAGGGTCAACCTCAACGTGCTCGCCATGGTCGCGCTCTTCACCGGCGGCTTCCTGGTGTTCTCGGCCCAGGCGCTCGAGGTCGCGCGCCGCCGCGGCGAGCATGCGCTGCTTCGGGTTCTGGGACTTGAGCGAAGCGGGATTTTCCTGTTGGTGTTGCTTGAATCCGCAGTCCTTGGCGCGATCGGCGCGGCGGCAGGGCTGGCAATGGGCTTCGCGCTGGCGTCGGTGGCGGTGCGCTGGTCGGGCGCCGACCTCGGCGCGGGCATGTTTCGCGGCCTCGCGCCGCACATCGAAATCAGCGTTCCCGGCGCGGCCGCGTATTTCGCCGCCGGAATCGCGGTCGCGGTGCTCGGCGCGGTCCTGCCTGCGCTCGACGCCGCCCGCACGCCGCCGGCGCGGGCGCTCAAGGCGGGGGACGAGCAGGCGCTCTTCGAGCGCATGGCGCCGCTTTGGCCGGGCGGCCTGTTGCTCGCGCTCGGCGCGGCGCTCGCGCAGCTCGGCCCGGTCAACGGCATGCCGCTCTTCGGCTATGCGGCGATCGCCTGCCTTCTGGTCGGATCGATTGCGCTCGTCCCGCGGCTTGCGCAATGGCTGTTTCATGCAATGCCGCTACCGCTCCAGCCCGAGATGCGGCTGGCCCTCGGCCAGCTGCGGGCCGCACCCGGCCAGGCGGCGGTCAGCCTCGCCGCGATCGTCGCTAGCTTCTCGCTCATGGCGGCGATGGCGATCATGGTCGCGTCCTTCCGGCAATCGGTGGACGACTGGCTCGGCACGGTGCTGCCGGCGGACGTGTACTTCCGCACCACCCACGCCGGCGACACCGGGGTGCTCGATCCGGCATTCGAAGAACGCGTGCGCGCGCTGCCGCAGGTGGCGCGCGCCGACTTCCTGCGCAGCGGCCGCATGCTGCTCGATCCGGCGCGCCCGCCGCTCGTGCTGATCGCGCGGGATCGCGCCGGGAGCGCGTTTCCCATGCTCGGGGAGCGCTACGAGCGCCGCCCGGGCGATCCGCCCACCGTGTGGGTCAGCGAGGCTGTGTCGGACCTGTACGGCTTTTCTCCCGGGGCCCGGCTCGAGCTGCCCATCCTTGGAAAGAGCCAAGGCGTGATCGTCGCCGGCATCTTCCGCGACTACGCACGGCAGCACGGCGCCGTGCTGATCGACCGCGCCGACTACATCGCGCTGACCGGCGACCGCGCGGTGAACGACGGCGGGCTCTGGCTTGCGCCGGGCGCCGCGCCGGGCGCGGTGATGGAGGCGCTGAAAGCGTTGCCGGGCGGCGCGCAGCTCGACGTGGCCGAGCCGGGCGAGATCCGCGAGGTCTCGCTGCGCATCTTCGACCGCAGCTTCGCGGTGACCTACGCGATGGAAGCGGTCGCGGTGCTGGTCGGTCTTTTCGGCCTCTCGGCGAGCCTCGGCGCGATTGTGCTCGCACGCCGGCGCGAGTTTGGCGTGCTGCGCCACCTCGGCCTCACGCGCCGCCAGATTCGCGCCATGCTGGCCGCGGAAGGCGGCTTGCTCGCTCTGGTCGGCTCGGTTGCCGGGCTTGCCGCCGGCGCGGCCATCAGCCTGGTGCTGGTATACGTGATCAACCGACAGTCATTCCACTGGAGCATGGAGCTTCACCCGCCGTATCTGCTCCTCGCCGGATTCATGGCCGTGCTGGTTCTTCTCGCCGTGCTTACGGCTGTCGTTGCCGGCCGCGAGGCCATGGGCTTGGCTCCGGTCCGCGCCGTCCGTGAGGATTGGTAATTCGGGGACGGAGCCCTAACTCCGAAAGCTGCGCAGCCGTGGAGTTAGGGCTCCGTCCCCGAATTAGACGTACATCGTGCCCTCGGCGCTGATCACGGTGCTGCCGCCGACCCGGATCCGCGTCACGTGTCCGCCGCTTTTCTCGGCCGAGGCCTCGAGCCTGCTCGCACGCCCCATCGCCACGCCTTGGTCGATACACCAGGTGAAGACGCCGTCACGCGCGGCCAGGCGCGCGCCGAGCACGCCGGCGAGCCCCACCGCGGCGGAGCCGGTGGCCGGATCCTCCTGGATGCCGAGCGCAGGCGCGAACATGCGCGCGTAGATCTGCTGATCGCCGGCAAAGAAATAGAGCTGCGAGGCCCACGCGCTCTTGAAATGCCGGGCCCACGCCGCGCGATCGAGCTCGACCCGGTCGACCGCCGCCTTGTCGGCGAGCCGGATGAACGCGAATCGCACGCCGCCGTTCGCGAACCAGGCGTCGAGCACCGCGCTTTCCGGCAGCGACAGCGCGGCGGCCGCGGCGGATTTGAGCGGGTGCTCGGCGGGCAGCTCGACCGGCTTTTCGATCGTGAACTCGGCATGAATATTCGCGCCGCGCTTCTCGATCCTCACCGGCACCGGTCCGATGCCTTCCTCCAGGACCACGGTGGAAGGAATGGCGGCTCGGCCGAGATGCGCGAGCACGGCCGCGGTGCCGACCGTCGGGTGCCCGGCGAACTGCATCTCCGACTTCGGCGTGAAGATGCGCACGCGCCACGGCGGAAACACGAAGGTCGTCTCCGGGAAGTTGAGCTCGTGCGCGATCGCCTGCATGGTCTCGTCCGAGAGTCCTTGCGCATCGGGAAACACGCCGAGCTGGTTGCCGCTGAACCGGCGGTCGGTGAACACGTCGGCGATCAGGAAGCGATGCATAATTTCTCCATGCGGCGCAGAAGCTTTCTTGGGTTAGGCCTGGCCCCCCTCTACGCGTGGGCGGCGAACGTGCAGTACCCAAACGTCGTGCCCGGGCACCGCTTTTCTTTTCCGCGCGATCACGGCGCGCACCCCGAGTTCCGCGTCGAGTGGTGGTACGTCACCGGGTGGCTCGCCACCACGCCGAGCGGTCCCATGGGGTTCCAGGTCACATTCTTCCGCGCGCGCCCGGAGGAGGCCAGTGACAATCCGAGCCAATTCACACCGAGACAGGTGCTGTTCGCGCACGCGGCGGTGAGCGACCCCAAGCGCGGCCGCCTGCTGCACGACCAGCGCGCGGCGCGCGCCGGATTTTCGCTCGCGCACGCCGAGCTCGACCGCACCGGCGTCTGGATCGACGACTGGCGCCTCGAGCTCGAAGGACATCGCTACCAGGCCCGGATCGCGGCACGGGACTTCGACTTCGACTTCACGCTGTTCGCGCAGACCATCGTCCTCCAGGGGGAGAACGGCTTCAGCCGCAAGGGGCATCGCCCGGAAGAGGCGAGCTACTACTACAGCCGGCCGCACCTCGACCTGGCGGGAAAGCTGAACGGCCGGGACGTCGAGGGCAGGGCCTGGCTCGATCACGAGTGGTCGAGCGCCTATCTGGCGCCGGAAGCCGCCGGCTGGGATTGGTGCGGAATCAACCTGTTCGACGGCAAGTCGTTGATGGGCTTTCGCATGCGCGACAAGTCGGGCGGCGTGCATTACGCGTCGCCGGGTGTCTCGTTCAAGCCGCTGCGCACCTGGAAATCGCCCCGCACCGGCGTCGTGTATCCCGTCGAGATGGCGGTCAACGACCTGATTCTGAAGCCGCTCATGGACGACCAGGAGCTCGATTCGCGCGCGAGCACCGGCACGATTTACTGGGAGGGAGCAGTCACGGCGTACCGCGGCGCCGCTGCCGTTGGCCGCGGATACCTGGAGCTCACCGGCTACTGGAAGCCGATGAAGCTTTGAGCGCGGAAAGCGCGATACCGCCGAAGATGAGCGCGATGCCGACGAAGTGGTACCAGGCCGGATACTCGCGCAGGAAGATCGCGGCGAAGATGACGCCGAACGCCGGCAGCAGGTGGGAGAACCCGCCGGTGCGCGCCGCGCCGAGGCGCGAGACCGCGAAGTTCCAGCCGGCGTACGCGAGGATCACAGAAGCGAACGCGGAATAGAGCATCGCCGCAGTGCCCTTCCAGTTGAAGTGGGCGCGCGGATCGTTGGCCAGGTCCCACGCGAGCCACGGCAGCAGCGTGACGAGCCCCACGGCGCAGATCATGAACAGCAGCTGGATCGGCTCGATCGGCGCGCGCAGCAGGCGCAGGCAGATCGTGTAGCCCGACCAGAGGATCATCGACACGAAACAGTAGATATCGCCCCGGTTGAACGACAGGCTGGCGAGGGCCTCGGTCTCGCCGCGCAGCGCGATCACCAGCACGCCGGCGAGCGAGACGACCACGCCGATCCACTGCATCGGACGCACGCGCTCGCGGAGCACGAGCCCCGCGAGCACCATGATGGCGAGCGGGGAGAGCGAGAAGAAAAGCGTGCCGTTGGTGGCGGTGGTCGACTGCAGGCCCAGGTACTGCATCGCGTTGTGCATTCCGCCGCCGAAGAGGCCGAGCGCCGTGAGCACCGCCCAGTCGCGCGCCGTGAACGCGCGCAGCTTCGCGCCGAGCGCGGGCAGCGCGAGCGGCGCGAGCGTCAGCATCACCAGGACCAAGCGGCCGGAAGTGATCAGGCCCGGTGAGATCTCGTCGCGCACCGCGCGCGCCACGATCCAGTTGCCGGCCCATAGCGCGAGCGCGGAGGTCACAGCGAAATAGGCGGCGGCGCGCATCGGCTGCGATGATATCTTCGAGCGCGATGCCTTCTCTGGTTGCGGCAGGCCGTTCGCTGAACTACGCGTGGATCGGCCGGGAGCAGGGCGGGCCGGTGCTCGTGTTCCTGCATGAGGGCCTCGGCTCGATCGGACAGTGGCGCGATTTCCCGGCGAAACTCGCCGGGGCGACGGGGTGCCGCGCGCTGGTGTACGACCGTTACGGCCATGGGCAGTCGGACGTGCTCGCCGAGCCCCGTCGCAGCGTGCGCTTCATGCACGATGAAGCATTGGTTGCGCTACCCGAACTCACGAAAGCGTTACAGCTGGAGAACCCGATTCTCGTTGGCCATTCAGACGGCGCGTCGATCGCACTGATCCACGCCGGCGCCGGCGCCGGGCACGCGGTGCGCGGCGTGGTTGCGATGGCGCCGCATGTATTTATCGAGCCGCTTTGCCTTTCCTCGATCGAGAAGGCGGCCGACGCGTTCGAGCGTACGGATCTCGCGCCAAGGCTCGGGCGCTACCACCGCGACGCGCGCAAGACGTTCTACGGCTGGGCGGACGTGTGGCTCGACCCGGAATTCAAGCGCTGGGACATCCGTGCCGACTACCTGCCCGGCGTGCGCTGCCCGGTTCTGGCGATCCAAGGACACGACGACGAATACGGCACGATGGCGCAGCTCGACGAGATCAAGGCGCGGGTGAGCGGGCCCTGCGAGCTTCGCAAGCTCGAGAATTGCGGCCATGCCCCCTTCCGTGACCAGCCTGAAAAGGTGCTAGAACACACGGTGGCATTCCTCGCCCCTTTGCTGAAATGAAGAGCGACGCCGCCGTTATCGGCCTCATCTCGTTCGCGCACGGCATGAGCCACTTTTACCAGCTCCTGCTCGCGCCGCTCTTCCCGTTCGTCAAGGACGAGCTCGGGGTGTCGTACGCGGCGCTCGGGTTCCTGGTGGCGGTGTTTTACACGCTTTCGGGCCTGCTCCAGCCGCTCGCCGGCTTCGTGGTCGACCGCTACGGCGCGCGCGGGGTGCTGCTGGGCGGCATCGGCTTCATGATCGGCGGCGTCCTCGTGCAGGGATTCGCGGGTAGCTACGCCATGCTCGTGCTCGGCGCGGTGCTCGGCGGCATCGGCAACAGCGTGTTCCATCCGTGCGATTTCGCGATCCTCAACGCGCGCGTCAGCAGCGGCCGGCTCGGCTATGCCTTCAGCGCGCATGGCGTGGTGGGCTACGTCGGTTACGCGTTGGCGCCGGTCTTCAGCGTGTCGATCGGCGCAACGTACGGCTGGCAGGCGGCGCTCCTCGCCGGGGCCGCGCTGGGCTTCGGGCTGCTCGCGCTGCTCCTCATGAATTCCCGGCATCTGCAGATCGAAGCGCAGCCGAGGAAAGCTTCGATCGGTACCCAGGCGCGCGTGCTGTTCGCCGCGCCGGTGATCCTGTGCTTCGTTTATTTCGCCGTGTTCGCCGCCGGGCTGACCGGCTTGCAGAGCTTTGGCGTCTCGGCGATGGTCGAGCAGTACCGCGTGACGGCGACCTCGGCGTCCACCGCGCTCACCGCGTACCTGGTGAGCGCAGCGCTCGGCATCCTCGCGGGAGGGTTCGTCGCGGCGCGCACGAGCCGCCACGACTTCGTCGCCGCCGCGGGCATGGCCACGAGCGCGCTTGCCGTGCTCCTCGTCGCGATGAGCCTGACGCCGCCGGCTGCGCTGCCCGCGGCGCTCGCCCTCGCCGGATTCGCTTCGGGCATGGTCGCGCCGTCGCGCGACCTCATCGTGCGCGCATCAACGCCGCCGGGCGCCGCCGGGCGGGTATTCGGGTTCGTCTATTCCGGACTCGACGTCGGCACCTTCATCACGCCGGTGTTCTACGGCTGGATGCTGGACCACAGCCTGCCGCAGGCGGTGTTCTACACCGTGTTCGGCTTTACCGCGCTCGCGGCGCTGACGATCGTGTGCCTAGTCCCGGTAAGAGATCTTCTTCCGGTCAAGAAGGCGCAGTAGCGCCGGCCAGTCCTTGTGGTGCGCGGGCCGGCCTTCGCGCTTGAACTGCGTGCTCGCGGTCTTCGCCGCCTGCTCGGACATGAGATGCACGTTGTGCATGCCCCCGGCGCAGGCGTCCACCTGGATCTGGCACGCGGCGTCGAGGTAGTACATGACCTCGAACGCGCCGCGCACCGTCTCGCCCAGCGCGAGCAGGCCGTGGTTGCGCAGGATCATCGCCTTGGAGGTCTTGCCCAGGTCGGCCGCCATGCGCGCCTGCTCTTCCTTGTAGAGCGCGATGCCTTCATAGTCGTGGTACGTGACGTCCGCCTGCACCATCATCGCGTGCTGGCTGATCGGCAGCAGGCCGCACTTCATCGCCGATACCGCCACTCCGGCGCGCGTATGCGTATGGATCACGCAGTTGATCTCCGGGCGCGCGCGGTGCATGCAGCTGTGGATCACGAACCCGGCCTCGTTCACGCCCATGCCGAGCGGGTCGTCGAGGATCTTGCCGTCCCAGTCGACCTTGACCAGGCTGGAAGCCGTGATCTCGTCGAACATCAGGCCGTAAGGATTGAGCAGGAAATCCTCGGTGCCCGGGACCCGGGCCGAGAAGTGCGTATAGATGAGGTCGGTCCACTTGAAGATCGCGCCGAGCTGGTAGCAGGCGGCGAGATCGACGCGCGTATCCCATTCTTCCTTGCTGACGCGCTCGCGTACCGGGGTCGACTTGAATTTCAGGTTTGCGCTCATGACTTGGGATGATACTCCTACGCTGCTTGGGCGAGATGCCCTTCGACCGTGTCCAGCGCGCGCAACAAGAGCGCCGGGTCGTTGCGCTTTAGTTCATTGGAGTCAGAAAGGATCTGACGCCACTGACGTGCGCGCGGCATGCCGTGATAGAGCCCGAGGACGTGGCGCGTCACGTGACGCAGGGATTCGACGTTCTGCGCATACTCGTACATCGCGCGGACCACCTCGGCGCGCGTCTTGCCGGCATCGGCGAGGAACCAGGGGTTGCTGTACGCGGCGCGGCCGACCATCACGCCATCGACATGCTGCAATTGCCGCTCGATTTCTTCCCGCGTGGTGATCCCGCCGTTGATGACGATCTCGAGCTGCGGAAAATCCCGCTTCAGGCGATGGACGTAGTCGTACTTCAGCGGCGGGACCTCGCGGTTTTCCTTCGGCGACAGGCCCTTCAGCACCGCGTTGCGCGCATGGACGATGAACGTCTTGCACCCTGACTGCGCTACCGTTCCGACGAAGTCGCGCACGAACGAGTACTCCTCGACTTTGTCGATCCCGATGCGGTGTTTCACCGTGACGGGGAGGGGGACTGCATCCCGCATGGCTTGCACGCAACTCGCGACCAAACGCGGTTCGGCCATCAGGCAAGCGCCAAACGCTCCTCTCTGCACCCGCTCGCTCGGGCAGCCGATGTTGAGATTGATTTCGTCATAGCCGTATTGCTCTCCGAGCTTCGCGCAGTGCGCGAGCTCGTCGGGCTCGCTGCCGCCGAGCTGCAACGCGACCGGATGCTCCTCCTCGCTGAAGTCGAGGTGGCGCGGCACATCGCCGTGAATCAGCGCGCCGGCGGTGATCATTTCCGTGTACAGGCGCGCCTTCGCGTTCACCTGGCGCAGAAAGAAACGGCAGTGACGGTCCGTCACGTCCATCATCGGGGCTACCGAAATGCGCCTACCGGGCACGCGTCAGGGCGAGCCAGATACCGCCGCCGATCAGGAAACCGCCGCTCAGGCGCGAGACCAGGCGGATTCGCTTCCTGGAGAGGAAGGCGCCGGCCCGGCCGGTGAGGACGGCGTAGGCTCCGTCCGAAACCAGCGCCACAGCCATGGCCGTGACGCCAAGGCCGACGATCTGGGCAAGGTAGTTGCCCTTCGGGTCGACGAACTGGGGAATGAAAGCGCCGAACCAGAGGAGCGCCTTGGGGTTCGCCATGAGGACGAGGAAGCCCTGCAGGAAGAAGCCGCCGCGCGGCTGCGCCGCGCCTTCGGCATCGGCGATCGCCTCGGGCGAGCGCATGAGCTTGTAGCCGAGCCAGATGAGGTACGCGGCGCCGGCCCAGCGCAGCCACTCGAACAGCCATCCCATCGCCGCGATCACCGAGCTCAAGCCGACGACCAGGATGAGCATCATCAGCGCGAGCCCGGCCTGCGTGCCGGCGACGTTCAGCAGCCCGGCGCGCGCGCCATGGCGCAGGCTGTTGGCGACGATGACCGTCACCGTCGGACCGGGAATGAGCGCGATGACCGCGCAGGTCAGCACGTAGGCGATATAGAGCTCGAGCGACATCGATTACCTCATGTCCAGCACGCGCCGGCGCGTGAGCTCGACCATGCAGGCGAGCTGATAGTCCTCGGCCGTGACGCTCTTGGGGGTATGGTCGCGCCGCCGCGCGCACTCGGCGTCGCGGTATTGGCGCCACTCGTCGTTCGCTTTGCGAAAGCTCGTGACCAGGTTCTCATTGCCGGCATTTTGGTCGCGCTC
This sequence comes from Burkholderiales bacterium, assembly GCA_035649875.1. Classification (GTDB taxonomy): domain Bacteria; phylum Pseudomonadota; class Gammaproteobacteria; order Burkholderiales; family SG8-39; genus SCGC-AG-212-J23. The sequence continues at coordinate 31,765 of DASRIR010000382.1, forward strand.
GCGAGCGTCCTGGAAGTGCAGCGCGTAGATCTGCATCAGGTCGTTTTCCGCGACCTGGAGCAGCGTCTCGAGGCACGGCCGCGGCTTGTCGCGGAACGAGCCGTCGCGCGTGCACTGCGCCACCGCGGGTACGTGGACGCGCGGCAACCAGTCGAAGAACACGGCGCGCTTGTCGTCGGCCAGGAGGCAAATGAAGGACAGCTCGGCGCTCGGCGCGCCGTCGAGCACCACCGCTCCGTTGCCGCGCAGGATCGAAGACACGAACTGGTTTCCGATCTTGCGCGTGTAGCGCTCGATCTGCAGATTCTGGTCGCGCTCGAAGACGATGTCCTTTGCCCGGGTGCCGTCGCGCACCGCCTCTTGCTTGGCAAGGGCGCGGCAGGCTTCCACCGCGGGGCCGTTGTATTGAGCATGGGAGGAAAGGGCGGCGAGTGCACTGGCCATGACCACGACAAATCTCATCATCGATATTGTCCCGTCGATTGCGCACGCGCGCGGATCAGCCCAAACAGGCTCTCGGTAAACGGCGCGCGCACGCCCGCTTTGCGCGCGATCTCGAGCGTGCCCGCGAGCAGGCCGTCGATCTCGAGCGCCTTGCCGGCCTCGAGGTCCTGCAGCATGGAAGTCTTGAAGCGCCCGAGCTTGCGCGCCATGTCGATGCGCGCCTCGGGGTCGATATCGGCATCGACGCCGACCGCGCGACCGATCGCCAGCACCTCGCGCATGATCTCCACCATGTAGGCCTTGACCTCCTGGTTCTGAATCAGCTGGTCGGCGGTCGTCACGGTAAGCGCGGACACCGGGTTGAAGCTCACGTTGCCGAGCAGCTTCACCCAGAACTCCTTCTCGATCGCGTCGGTGATCACGATCTCGAAGCCGGCCGCGGTGAGCGCGTCGGCGATGCGCTTGGTGCGCGCGGTGTTCTTCCCGCCCGGCTCGCCCAGGATCAGCCGCGCGCCCATGTTGTGGCTGATGAGCCCGGGTTCCGGGGTGGAGGCGGCAAGATGGATCACGCACCCCACCACGCGCTCGGTGGGAATCGCTCGCGACAGCTTGCCGCCCGGATCGAGCGACTCCAGCCGGCTGTCCTTTCTTCTCATCCCATGAAAGAACCACCAGGGCACGCCGTTCATGGCGGTGACGACCGAAGTGTCCTTGCCGAGCAGCGGCCCAATCGTCTCCGCCACGTCTGTAAGGCTTTGCGCCTTCACCGCGACTAACACGTAGTCCTGCGTTCCGAGCTCCGCCGGATCGCTTTCAGCCTTGATCCGGAAGGAATCGGTCCCATCTTTGCTTCTCACGCGCAGCCCGTCGCGCCGGATTGCGTCTAACTGCACGCCGCGCGCCACGACCGAAACATCGTGGCCGGAACGCGCCAGCCACGCCGCCATCAAACCGCCGATGGCGCCGGCGCCGTAGACGCAGATTTTCATGGTGCTATTCTAAGTAAAAGCAGGAGGCTTCCATGTTTGCGTTCATGAAGAAAATGAAGACGCTGTTGCCGAAGGAGAGCACCTTGCCCGGGCGCGCGGAAACGATGCGCGTGCCGGCGAAGCACTTCGTCAACGGCCATCCGCTCAAGCCGCCGTTCCCCGAAGGCATGCAGCTCGCGCAGTTCGGCCTCGGCTGCTTCTGGGGTGCCGAGCGCGTGTTCTGGCAAACGCCAGGCGTGTACTCGACCGCGGTCGGCTACGCGGGCGGCGAGACCAAGAATCCGAGCTATGAAGAGGTCTGCAGCGGCTTCACCAATCACACCGAGGCAGTGCTCGTCGTGTTCGACCCGAAGGTCGTCACCTACGAAGAACTGCTCAAAGTGTTCTGGGAAGGCCACGACCCGACGCAGGGCATGCGCCAGGGCAACGATGCTGGCACGCAGTACCGCTCGGCCATATACACCTATGGTGAAGACCAGGCAAAGGCCGCCGCGCGCTCGAAGGAAGTCTATGAGAAGGCGCTGAAGGCGAGGGGCTTCGGACCCATCACCACCGAGATCCGTACCGCGCCTGAGTTTTACTACGCCGAAGACTATCACCAGCAATATCTCGCCAAGAATCCCGGCGGCTATTGCGGCCTCGGCGGCACGGGTGTTTCCTGTCCCGCGGGAGTCACCGCGAAGGTCTGATGCGCGTCGACAAGTGGCTCTGGGCAGCGCGCTTCTTTAAGACTCGCAGTCTCGCGCAACACGCAATCGCCGCAGGGCGCGTGAAGCTGAACGACGCGCGCGTGAAGTCCTCACACGAGTTGAAACCCGGTGATTCGGTTGCCATCCGCGTGGGCGATTTCGAATGGCAGATCGTCGTCAGTGTTTTGTCAGACAAGCGAGGTCCGGCGGAGCAGGCGAGGAAGCTCTACCAGGAAACCGATGCGAGCCGCGCCGAACGCGCGCGGCGCATGGATCTGCGGCGCTGGGGCGCGGAGCCGGCGCAGGATCTGAAGGGTCGACCAACAAAACGCGATCGCAGGAAATTTGAGGAGTTCACGACTCCGCCCGAGGAAAACTAGGAATCTTCGCTTGGCCGGCGTGTTGTAGCCTATGGCCAAATGCAGAAGGTTCTTGGAGGAGGGTTCCTCGCGGTCGTCGTGACGTCCGCGCTCGCGCAGGAAGATGCGGTCGTGATCACCGCGACGCGCGCGCCACAGCCGAGCCTCGAAGTGCCCGCGTCGGTCGATCGCCTGTACGCGGACGAGATCCGCGATGGCCGGCCGCAGGTCAACCTGTCCGAAAGTCTCGGACGCGTGCCCGGCATCGTGGTGCAGAACCGGCAGAACTACGCGCAGGATCTGCAGATCTCGTCGCGCGGCTTCGGCGCGCGCGCGGCCTTCGGCGTGCGCGGCGTCCGCCTGATCGCGGACGGCATCCCCGCGACCATGCCCGACGGCCAGGGCCAGGCGTCCACTTTCGCGCTGAGCTCGGCGGAGCGCATCGAGGTGCTGCGCGGCCCGTTCTCCAGCCTCTACGGCAACGCGGCCGGCGGCGTGATCGTGGTGGAAACCGAGGATCCGCCGAAGGAGCCGACGGTCGGCATCGATGTGATGGGCGGCACCTACGACACCTGGCGAGCAGGCGTGCGACTCGGCGGCTACAACACGCTGCTCGATGCCTCGCGCTTCGAAACCGACGGCTATCGCGATCACAGCGCGGTGCGGCGCGATCACTTCAACCTCAAGTTCAAGTACGCGTTCCGGCCGGAGACCTCGCTCACGCTGATCGGCAATCAGCTGCGCCAGCCCGAGACCGAGGATCCGCTCGGGCTGAATCGCGCGCAGCTCGAAGAAAACCCCCGCCAGGCGACGCCGCAGGCGATCCAGTTCAATACGCGCAAGACTGTCTACCAGGAGCAGCTCGGCGCCACGCTCGCGCATCGGCTGAGCGCCGACTCGAGGATCGAGGCCACGGTCTACGGCGGTTCCCGTTGGGTCGAGCAGTACCTGGCGATCCCGCTGATCAACCAGGCGCCGGCCACGAGCTCGGGCGGGGTGGTGCAGCTCGACCGCGGATATGCGGGCGCGGCCCTTAGGTTCTCCACGTCGGTCAACGCTTGGCGGTTCTCGCTCGGCGCCGAGTACGACCTGATGGACGAGCGCCGGCGCGGCTTCATCAACAACCTCGGCGTGCAGGGGGCGCTCAAGCGCGACGAGGACGACGAAGTCTCGGCGACCGACTTCTACGCGCAGGCCGAGTGGCAGTTCACGGAGCGCTGGAGCGCGCACGCGGGCCTGCGCACCAGCCGGGTCGAGTTCCGCTCCGAGGACCACTTCATCATCCCGGGCAATCCCGACGACAGCGGCACGCGCGAATATTCCGAGACTACGCCGGTCGCCGGGCTGCTCTACCGGCACACGAAGAACCTGAGCTTCTACGGCACCTTCGGCGAGGGCTTCGAGACGCCGACCTTCGCCGAGCTCGCGCACCAGAACCCGCCGGCGACGGGGCTCAACTTTGCGCTCGAAGCCGCGCGCAGCCGGCACGCCGAGCTCGGGGTGAAGACCATCCTGCCGAAGGTCGCACGGGTGAATGCGGCGCTCTTCGGTATCGAGACGCGCGACGAAATCGTGGTCGACGTCAACCAGGGCGGGCGCACGACCTTCAAGAACGCGGGACGCACCGAGCGTTTCGGGTTCGAGCTCGCGGCGCAGAGCGCGATGCCCGGTCCGTTCGGCGCCCAGTTCGCCTACACCTATCTCGACGCCACTTTCAAGGAAGGCTTCTCGAGCAGGGTGCTTGGCAATACGGTGACCATTCCCGCCGGCAATGCGTTGCCCGGGGTACCGAAAAACCAGGCCTACGGGCAGCTGAGCTACCGGCAGCAGCGCTTCTATACGTATCTGGAAGCGCTCTACCGCTCGAAGGTTCCGGTCAACGATGCTAATTCCGAATTTGCCGACGCTTATACCGTTTTCAATCTGGTCGGCGCCCTGGTCCAGCAGGGCCCGGGCTGGCGCATCAGCGAATACGTACGCATGGATAACGTCACCGACCGCAATTACGTCGGCTCGGTGATCGTGAACGAGGGCAACGGCCGCTTCTACGAGCCCTCACCGCGCCGCAGCATGAGCGCTGGCATCCAGGCAAGCCTTCAGTTCTAATAACAACCCCCAGAGGAGAGAGACCCACTCTATGAAAAGCATCATCGCGTTCGCGGTTGCCGCGGCATTCGCGGTTCCAGCGCTGTCCCAGGACAAGCCGAAACCCCCGCCTGTATGGCATCAAGGGAAGCCGCCGGCAATGGCGGATTCCAAGCTCGCGCCGCATGCCGGGAAGATGACCGAGACCCCGGCGAACGAGATCCCGGTCAGCAAGCTGAAGCTGCCGGCGGGATTCAAGGCCGAGGTCTGGGCGAGCGGCCTGCCGGGGGGGCGCGCGATGGCGCTCAGCGACGACGGCAAGAAGGTTTACGTCGGCACGCGTGTCATCGGCCGCGTGTACGAAGTGACCGACGCGGGCGACAAGCGCACCGTGCGCGTGGTGGTCGACAAGCTGACGCAGCCGGCGGGCGTCGCGTTCAACAAAGGCTCGCTCTACGTGTTCGCGATCGACAAGGTGCTCAAGTTCGATGGCATCGCCGGGAATCCGAACGCGCAGCCGCAGGACCTGACCGCCAAGTTCGACCTGCCGCCCGAGCAGCACCATAACTGGAAGTACGTTGCTTTCGGGCCTGACGGCAAGCTCTACGTGCCATTCGGCGCACCGTGCAACATCTGCGAGCCGCCGAAGGAATACGCGCAGATCCGGCGCTACAACGCCGACGGCTCGGGCAAGGAAGTAATCGCGACCGGCGTGCGCAACTCGGTCGGCTTCGACTGGCATCCGAAGACGAAGGAGATGTATTTCACCGACCACGGCCGTGACTGGATGGGCGAGGACGGCCCGCAGGACGAGTTGAACCGCCTAGCCAAGCCGGGCGGCAATTACGGCTTCCCTTACTGTCATGCCAACGGCGTCGCCGACAAGGACTTTCCCAAAAAAGACGGTTGCAAGGGCGTGACGCGGCCTGTCGCGCTGATGGGGCCGCATGCGGCGGCAATGGGCGTCAAGTTCTATACCGGCAAGATGTTCCCGGCCGAATACCAGAACACGATGTTTATCGCGCGCCGCGGCTCCTGGAACCGCACGAATGCAGCCGGTTTCGACGTGATCAACGTGCGCCTCGGAGAGGAGGGCAAGGCGAGTGTCCAACCGTTCATTACCGGGTTCCAGGAAGGCAAGGAAGGCTACAAGTTCTGGGGCCGGCCGGTGTATTTCGCGCAGATGCCCGACGGCGCGCTGCTAGTGTCGGACGAGCAGAACGGTGCGATCTACCGCATCAGCTACCAGCGGCCGAAGGCGCCGGCGAAGAAATAGTGCTTTTCGCGCTCCGCAAGGGGCGGTGGGCGATCCTGCTCACCGCCCTTTTTGCTTCTGTTGCCGGTTCTCAGGAAAGACTCCAGCTGTGCGCAGCCTGCCACGGGCCGGACGGCAACTCCGTCAATCCGCAGGTTCCTTCGATCGCGGGGCAGCCGAAGCTCTTTATCGAGAACCAGCTCATCCTGTTTCGCGAGGAGCTGCGCAAGTCTGAGCCCATGCTGCCGGCGGTGAAGGGGCTGAAGGACGCGGAAATCATCAGGCTGGCGGAGCATTTCTCGAAGCTGCCGGCCAAGGGCATGGAGACGGGGCCAGGCGACGCGAAGCTGGCGAAGCTGGGGGCGGAGAAGTCAAAAGCCCTGCGCTGCGGCGTGTGCCACCTCGCGGACTACAGCGGCCAGAACCAAATCCCGCGCCTCGCCGGCCAGCGCGAGGCGTACCTGGAAGCCGAGTTGCGCGCTTACCGCGACGGCAAGCGCACCGGCGGCGACACCATCATGGCGGCGGCGCTGTATGGCGTAAGCGACACCGACATCAAGGCGCTCGCCCACTACCTTTCGCGAAGTAGCGTTCGATCTCCCACGCGCTGAACCACGAGAGGTCTTTGGCGAGGTCGTCGGAGACCAGCTTTTCCACCTCCTTTCCCAGCTCCTTGCGGATCAGGCCGAGGAACTTGGGCGGCGCGACGAGGTACAGCCTGTCGTAGCGGTGGTCGGTGCGCGCCTTCTCGAGGTAGTCGCCGATCCGCTTCGAGAATATCTGGACGGTGTGCTCCACCGCGCTGGGCTCCTCGCGGGCGCTCAGGCCGCCCGGACCGTGCAGCCGCGGATTGGCATCGGTGGTCAGCTCGCGGTCTTGAAGCCGCCCGTCGGGATTGAGCAGATTGTCGATCTCGACCAGCCGCTCCCGGTCCGCAACTTGCAGGATGCGTGCGCGGGCCGCGTCGGCGGCAACAATCCAAGTGGTAGCCATGAACCTTCGACCCCATGACGATGAACGGGTTTCTTCGCGTAAAGTCCTAGAAGCATGAATCCGCTCTTTCTCGGGGGTGCCGCCGTAGGTGTCGCCCTCATGTACTTCCTGGACCCCAACTCCGGCCGCCGTCGCCGCGCGCGTACGCGCGACAAGGTGGTGCACGCCGCGAAAGTGGTCAACGAGGGCGCCAAGGTCACCGCGCGCGACACTATGCACCGCGCGCAAGGCGCGTGGGCGGAGGCCAAGCGCCTGTTCAATCACGAGGAAGCGGTCGGCGACGACGCATTGGTGAGCCGGGTGCGCGCCGCCCTGGGCCGGCTGGTGTCGCATCCGCACGCCGTCGAGGTGGCGGCGAACGGGGGGCACGTCACGCTGATCGGGCCGATCCTCTCCTATGAGGTGCGGCCGCTCCTCAAGGCCGTGCGCAAGGTGCCGGGGGTGCGCGCGGTCAGCGACCAGCTCACGGTGTACAACGAGCCCGGCAACGTGTCATCGCTCCAGGGCGGCGAGCCGCGCACCGGCAAGCGCTTCGAGCTCATGCAGGAGAACTGGTCGCCGGCGGCGCGCATGATGGCCGGCGGCGCGGGCGCCGCGCTGATGCTGGCCGCGACGCAGGTGCGCGGCAGCCTGAGCGCGCTGCTTGGCGTTGCGGGCGCCGCGCTCGTATCGCGCGCGGCCACCAACCGCGATGTCGCGAGCCTGGTCGGTCTCGGCAAGCGCGGCATCACGGTGCAGAAAACGATCTACGTCGCCGCTCCGGTGGAGCGCGTGTTCGAATTTTGGACCGACTACCAGAACTTCCCGCGCTTCATGCACAACGTGCGCGACGTGCGCGAGATCGCCGACCGGCGCTCGCACTGGGTGGTCGCCGGTCCTGCCGGCGTCCCTGTGCAGTGGACCGCCGAGGTCACCGGCCTCATCCCCGGGGAGCTGATCGAGTGGCGCTCGGTGAGCGACTCGGACGTGCGCCACGAAGGCGTCGTGCGCTTCGTCGGCACCACCGACGGCGGCACGCGCCTCAGCGTGGAGCTTTCCTACATCCCGCCCGCCGGCGCCTTCGGCCATGCGGTCGCGACCATGTTCGGCGCCGATCCCAAGAGCGAGATGGACACCGATCTCCTGCGCATGAAGTCGATGATCGAGACCGGCCACCCGCCGCACGACGCGGCACGACCCCTGCCACGGGAAAGCTGATTCTTTAGGCCGCCGCTTTCGCGCTCGCGGGGCCGGCGCTCATCAGCTCGCGCAGCACGAAGGGCAGGATGCCGCCGTGGCGGTAGTAGTCGACCTCGATCGCGGTGTCGATGCGGCACTTCACCGTGATCTCCGCCTTGCGCCCGTCGGCGTACGTGATCTGCATCTTCAGGTCCTGCTGCGGCTGCACGCCCGTAAGGCCGAGGAGGTCGATGGTCTCGTCGCCCTTGATGCCGAGCGACTGCGCCGAATCGGCGCCGGTGAACTGCAGCGGCAGCACGCCCATGCCGACCAGGTTCGCGCGATGGATGCGCTCGAAGCTGCGCGCGATCACCGCCTTGACGCCGAGAAGCTGGGTGCCTTTCGCTGCCCAGTCGCGCGAGGAGCCGGTGCCGTACTCCTCGCCGCCGAACACCACGGTCGGCGTGCGGTCGGCGATGTACTTCATCGCCGCTTCGTAGATCGGCAGCTTTTCACCCTTGTGCAGCGTAATGCCGCCTTCGGTGCCGGGCAGCATCAGGTTCTTGATGCGCACGTTGGCGAAGGTGCCGCGCATCATGACCTCGTGGTTGCCGCGGCGCGCGCCGTAGCTGTTGAAGTCGGCCACCGCGACGTCGTGCTCCTGCAGGAAGATGCCGGCGGGGGAAGTCGGCTTGATCGAGCCGGCGGGCGAGATGTGGTCGGTGGTCACCGAGTCGCCGAAGATACCGAGCACCTTGGCGCCGACGATGTTGCCGATGTTGCCCGGCGTCATCGAGAAGTCCTGGAAGAACGGCGGCTCGGCGATGTAGGTGGATTTCGGCCAGCTGTACACCTGCCCGGTCGGTGCCGAGACTTTCTTGAATAGCGGGCTGGCGTTCGCCAGGTCGCTGTAGAGCCGGCGGAAGGTCGGCGCGTCCATCGCGAACTTGAGCAGCGCGCGCACCTCGTCGGCGCTCGGCCAGATGTGGCCGATGAACACGTCCTCGCCCTTCTTCGACTTGCCGATCGGCTGGGTTTTCAGGTCCACCAGCATGGAGCCCGCGAGCGCGTACGCGACCACCAGCGGCGGCGAGGCGAGGAAATTCGCGCGGATGTTGGGATGGATACGCGCCTCGAAATTGCGGTTGCCGGAAAGCACCGCCGCGCACACCAGGTCGTTCTTCACGATCGCTTCGTCGATCGACTGCGCAAGCGGCCCGGCGTTGCCGATGCAGGTGGTGCAGCCGTAGGCCGCCACCGCGAAGCCGAGCTTCTCGAGGTAGGGCAGGAGTCCCGCCTTCTGCAGATATTCGGTGACCACGCGCGAGCCCGGCGCGAGCGAGGTCTTCACATGGGGCTTGACGGTCAGGCCCAGTTCCACGGCTTTCTTGGCGAGCAGCCCGGCGGCGAGCAGCACGCCGGGGTTCGAGGTGTTGGTGCACGACGTGATCGCGGCGATCAGCACGTCGCCGTTCCTGAGTTCGAGGCCGTCGAAGGTCTTGTAGGGCCTGCGCAGGTCGTCCGCGCGCTTGCCAAACCCGTTCTCCTTGACCGGCGCGGTGAACAGCTTCTCGAAGGTGGCCTTCACCTTGTCGAGGTCGATGCGGTCCTGCGGGCGCTTCGGACCGGCGAGAGACGGATAGATGGTCGAGAGGTCGAGCTCGACCACCTGCGAATAGTCGATCTCGCCCGCCTTCGGGATGCCGTACATGCCCTGCGCCTTGAAGTAGGCGGCAAGGCGCTCGATCTCCTCGTCGGTGCGGCCGGTGCCGCGGAAGTATTCCACCGTGCGGTCGTCGACCGGGAAGAAGCCCATGGTCGCGCCATACTCCGGCGCCATGTTGCCGAGCGTGGCGCGGTCGGGTACCGAGAGCGACGCGGTGCCTTCGCCGAAGAACTCGACAAACTTGCCGACGACTTTGGCTTTTCTCAAGAGTTCTGTAACGGTCAAAACCAGATCGGTCGCGGTGCAGGCGGGATGCAGCTTGCCCTTGAGATTCACGCCGACGACGTCCGGGGTCAGGAAGTACACCGGCTGGCCGAGCATGCCGGCCTCGGCCTCGATGCCGCCGACGCCCCAGCCCACCACGCCGATGCCGTTGATCATCGTGGTGTGGCTGTCGGTGCCGACCAGGGTGTCGGGATAGCACACGCCATCCTTCGACTTGTGCACCCCGCGCGCCAGGTACTCGAGGTTCACCTGGTGGACGATGCCGATGCCCGGCGGCACTACCTTGAACGTGTCGAACGCCTGCATGCCCCACTTCATGAACTGGTAGCGCTCCTCGTTGCGCTTGAATTCCAGCTTCATGTTGAGGTCGAGCGCGTTCTTGGTGCCGTAGTGATCGATCTGCACCGAGTGATCGACCACCAGATCGACCGGCACCAGCGGCTCGATCAGCTTCGGGTTCTGGCCCATCTTCTGCGCCACGCTGCGCATCGCCGCGAGGTCGCACAGCAGGGGCACGCCGGTGAAATCCTGCAGCAGGATCCGCGCCAGCACGAAGGGGATCTCCTCGGTGCGCTTGGCGCTCGGCTTCCAGCCGGCGAGCTCGCGCACGTGCTCCTCGGTCACCTTCTTGCCGTCGCAGTTGCGCAGCACCGACTCCAGCACGATGCGGATGGAGACTGGCAGCCGTTCGATTTTCAGGCCGAGGCTCTTGCCCAGCGCCGGAAGCGAATAAAGCTTCCCGTGTTTGAACGATTGAAGCGTCTTGAACGTATCCATGATCACCCCTGCTGATCAGACGACGAACAGGTCGACGAACTTGTCGACCGGCGTTGCCGCAAGCCTGTCCGCGTCCATGCAAACGTCGAGAATGGCCTTCTGCTGCTGCGCGGGAAAGCGCCGCGCGAGGTTGGTCTTGAACTTCTCCACCAGGATCGGCATGCCTTCGGCGCGACGGCGCTTGTGGCCGATCGGGTACTCGCACACCAATTCCTTGAGCTTCGCGCCGCCCTTGAACTCCACGGTGAGGGCGTTGGCGATCGAGCGCCTCTTCGGGTCGTGGTAGTCGCGCGTGAAGCGCTTGTCCTCGACGCACTCGATTTTCTTTCGCAGGGCATCGATCCGTGGATCTGTTGCGACGTCGTCTTCATAGTCGGCGGCGGTCAACCGCCCGAACAGGAGCGGCACAGCGACCATGTACTGGATGCAGTGGTCGCGGTCCGCCGGGTTCGAAAGCGGTCCCTTCTTGTCGATTATGCGGATCGCGGCCTCGTGCGTCCGGATGCGGATTTTCTTAATGTCTTCAGCAGTTTTGCCGCTCGATTTCATCTGCTGAAAAATGCTCATCGCGCATTCCACCGCGGTCTGGGCATGGAACTCCGCGGGGAACGAGATCTTGAACAGCACGTGCTCCATCACGTAGCTGCCGAACTTGCGCTGGAACTTGAACGGCTTGCCCTTGAACAGGACGTCGTAGAAGCCCCAGCCCTTGGCGCTCAGCACCGAGGGGTAGCCCATCTCGCCGGTCTTGCTGATCAGCGCGAGGCGCACGGCGCGCGAGGTGGCGTCGCCCGCCGCCCAGCTCTTGCGCGAGCCGGTGTTGGGCGCGTGGCGGTAGGTGCGCAGCGACTGGCCGTCGACCCAGGCCTGCGAAACGGCGTTGACCACCTGGTCGTAGGTGCAGCCGAGCATCTGCGCCGTCACGGCCGTAGAGGCCACCTTGACGAGCACCACGTGGTCCAGGCCGACGCGGTTGAAGCTGTTCTCGAGCGCGATCACGCCCTGGATCTCGTGCGCCTTGATCATCGCGGTGAGCACCTCCCGCATGAGCAGGGGTTTCTGATTCCGGGACAACCAATCCGCCGTGGCGAGAATGCCCCCAAGGTTGTCCGACGGATGACCCCACTCGGCCGCGAGCCAGGTGTCGTTGAAGTCGAGCCAGCGGATCATGGCGCCGAGGTTCCACGCCGCCTGCACCGGATCGAGCTGGAACTTGGTGCCGGGCACCTTGGCGCCGTTCGGCACCACGGTGGCGGGGTCGATCGGGCCGAGAAGCTTGGTGCACGCCGGATATTCCAGCGCCTCGAAGCCGCAGCCCAGCGTGTCCATCAGGCAATAGCGGGCGGTCTCGTACGCTTCGCTGCTTTTCACCTGGTGCTTGGTCGCGTAGTCAGCGATCAGCGTGAGCACCTTGTCCGGCTTCGGCCGGACGTTGGAGATGTGAGTGGACATCGGCCTAGGAGGTCTTGTTCGAGTCGTCGTCGGCGGCCGGACCGTTGTCGTCCACGCCGAAGCTCCACTCGTAGCCGCCGGCGGGCTCGAAGGTGTGCTCGTTGCCGCCGGCGCGCGGCGCGTGGCGCATGGAGGGCGCTGGAGCGCGCTCGTCGCGCGTCTTGTCCCACCAGGTCGCGCGGCCCTTGCGCTGCGACTCGACCTCCTCGGGGTGCTCCTCGAGGAACTTGCGCATGAACTTGGTCAGATCGGATTCGTACATTTATCGATTTGCAATGGGTACCCACTGCATGTTCTCCGGGCCGGTGTAGTTCGCTGCCGGGCGGATGATCTTGCCGTCGGCGCGCTGCTCGATGACATGCGCCGACCAGCCGCTGGTGCGCGAGATCACGAACACCGGCGTGAACATCGAGGTCGGCACGCCGAGGCGGTGGTAGGACACCGCGCTGTACCAGTCGAGGTTCGCGAACATGTCCTTTTCGCGCCGCATCACGTGCTCGAGCCGCTCGGCGATGTCGAACAGCTTCATGCTCTTCGCCTGCTGCGAGAGGCGCTTGGCGACCCCCTTGATCACCTGGTTGCGCGGATCGCCGGTCGTGTACACCGGGTGGCCGAAGCCGATCACGATTTCGCGCGCCTTAACACGGCGAACGATATCGGCTTCGGCGTCATCCGCATTCTTATATCTTGATAAAACCTCGAAGGCGAACTCGTTGGCGCCGCCGTGCTTCGGCCCGCGCAGCGCGCCGATACCGGCGCAGATCGCGCTGTACATGTCCGAGCCCGTTCCCGCGACGACGCGGCAGGCGAAGGTGCTGGCGTTGAACTCGTGCTCCGCGTACAGGATGAGCGAGGTGTGCATCGCCCGGACCGCCGCTTCGCTCGGCTTCTTGTTGTGCAAGAGCCTGAGAAAGTGTCCGCCGATGGAGTCGTCGTCGGTCTCCGTGTTGATGCGCTTGCCGCGGTGGCTGTAGTGGTACCAGTAGAGCAGCATCGAGCCCATCGAGGCCATCAGCCGGTCGGCGATGCGCTGCGCGCCCGCCTTGGCATGGTCGTTCTTCTCCGGCTCGATCGTGCCCAGCACCGAGACGCCGGTGCGCAGCACGTCCATCGGGTGCGCCTTCTTCGGCACGCGTTCCAGCGCAACCTTGAGCGCCTGGGGTAGCCCGCGCATTTTCCTGAGGGAGCTCTTGTATTTCTTCAGCTCGTCGCGGGTCGGCAGCTTCTCGTGCACCAAGAGATAGGCGACCTCCTCGAACTCGGCCTGCTCGGCGAAGTCGAGGATGTCGTAGCCGCGGTAGTGCAGGTCGTTGCCGCTGCGGCCGACGGTGCACAGGGCGGTATTGCCGGCCGGGACGCCGGACAGCGCGACCGATTTTTTCGGCTTAGGAGCGACCGCGGGTAAAGAGCTCATCGAGCTTCTTCTCGTAGGCGTGGTAGTTGATGATCTCGTACAGCTCTTCGCGCGTCTGCATCTCCCCGATCGAGCCTTTCTGCGTGCCGGTTTTCCGCAGGTTCTCGTAGACCTTGAGCGCAGCCTTGTTCATCGCGCGGAAGGCGCTGAGCGGATAGAGGATCATCGCCACGTCGGCCGCGCGCAGCTCCTCGACCGTGAACAGGGGGGACTTCCCGAACTCGGTGATGTTGGCGAGGATCGGCACCTTCACCGCATCGGCCACCTTGCGATACATCTCTATCGAGGGGATCGCCTCGGGGAACACCATGTCCGCGCCGGCTTCGACGTACTTCTGCATTCTTTGAATGGCGGAATCCAGGCCCTCGTTTGCCAGCGCATCGGTGCGCGCCATGATGACGAACGAGGGATCGCTGCGCGCGTCCACCGCCGCCTTGATGCGGTCGGCCATCTCGTCTTTCGACACCAGCTCCTTGCCGGGGCGGTGACCGCAGCGCTTGGCGCCGACCTGGTCCTCGATGTGCATCGCCGCCGCGCCGAACTTGACGAGCGAGCGCGTGGTGCGCGCCACGTTGAAGGCGCTCGCGCCGAACCCGGTGTCGACGTCGACCAGGAGCGGCAGCTCGCAGACGTCGGTGATGCGTCGGATGTCGGTGAGCACGTCGTCCAGGCCCGAGATGCCGAGGTCGGGCATGCCGAGCGAGCCCGCGGCCACGCCGCCGCCCGACAGGTAGATCGCCCGATAGCCCACGCGCTTTGCCATGAGCGCGTGGTTGGCGTTGATCGTGCCGACGATCTGGAGGGGCTTTTCTTGTTGTACCGCGTCGCGGAAGCGCTGGCCTGCTGTCATGCGAGTAGCTGCTTGACGCTGTCTCGTTCCTCGTGAAGTTCCTTGAGCGTCGCGTCGATCTTCTTGCGGCTGAAGTCGCTGATCTCGATGCCCTTGACGACCTGGTACTCGCCGCCGCGGCAGGTGACCGGGTAGCCAAAGATCACGCCTTCGGGGATGCCGTAGCTCCCGTCGGAAGGTATGCCCATCGTGACCCAGTCGCCCTCCGCGCTGCCCGAGACCCAGTTGCGCACGTGGTCGATCGCCGCGTTCGCCGCGCTCGCCGCCGACGAGAGGCCGCGCGCGTCGATGACCGCCGCGCCGCGCTTCTGCACCGTCGGGATGAATGTGGAATCGAGCCAGCCCTGGTCGTTGATCGTCGGCCAGACCTTTTTCCCGTCCGCCTCGGCCTGGAAGACGTCCGGGTATTGCGTGGCGGAGTGGTTGCCCCACACCGTGACTTTTCGGATCGAGGTCACCGGCTTCGAAATCTTGTGCGCGATCTGCGAAACAGCGCGGTTATGGTCAAGGCGCATCATGCCGGTGAACTGGCTCGGCTTCAGGCCGGGCGCGTTCTTCATCGCGATCAGGCAGTTGGTGTTCGCCGGGTTGCCGACCACCAGCACCTTCACGCTGCGCTTCGCGACGCGTTCGAGCGCCTTGCCTTGGGGCGCGAAGATCTTGCCGTTCGCCTCGAGCAGGTCCTTGCGTTCCATGCCCGGGCCGCGCGGCCGCGCGCCGACGAGCAGCGCCACGTCGACATCCTTGAACGCCACCATCGGGTCGGAAGCGGCGACCATGCCCTGGAGCAGCGGAAAGGCGCAGTCGTCGAGCTCCATCATCACGCCCTTCAGCGCCTTCTGCGCCTTCTCGTCCGGGATCTCGAGCATCTGCAGGATGACCGGCTGGTCCTTGCCAAGCATGTCGCCGCTCGCGATGCGAAAAAGCAACGAGTAACCGATCTGGCCGGCGGCGCCGGTGACGGCTACGCGCACGGGAGGCTTCGACATTTGGGCTCCGATTGAAGCGGTGAGCGCAAATTCTAACGGACTGCGCCAAACTTGCGCTGTTGAGAACCCAGGTTGCGATCATTGGCGCCGGCCCGGCGGGCATGCTGCTCTCGGAGCTCTTGCATCGCCAGGGCGTGGCGAGCGCGGTGCTCGAAAGGCAGAGCCGCGATTACGTGCTTTCGCGCATCCGCGCGGGCGTGCTCGAGCCCACCACCGTGCAGGTGCTGCGCGAGAGCGGCCTGGCCGCGCGCATGGACCGCGAAGGCCATGTGCACGACGGCATGAAGATCGTCTGGGCCGGGCGCGAGAGCTACTTCATCGACATCCGCAAGCACGTCGGCAAGCGCTTCGTCGCGTACGGGCAGACCAACCTGCAGGAGGATCTCTACGCGGCCGCCGACCGCCGGGGCGCGCCGCTCGTCTTCGAGGCGTCCGCGGTCCAGCCGAGCGATTTCGAAACCGACCGGCCGTGGGTGAGTTTTGCCGTCCAGGGCGAAAAGCAGCGCCTGGATTGCGAATTCATCGCCGGCTGCGATGGATTCCACGGCGTATCGCGCAAGAGCATTCCGCCCGGGGTGCTGCACGAATACGAGAAGGTATATCCCTTCGGCTGGCTCGGGATCCTGTCCGAGACCCCTCCGTTGCCCGATATCACGTATTGCAACCATCCGCGCGGCTTTGCGCTCGCTTCGATGCGCAATCCCCAGCTCAGCCGCTACTACATCCAGGTTGCGCACGGCACCGACCTCGAGGAATGGCCCGACGAGCGTTTCTGGCAGGAGATCAAGGCGCGCTTTCCGCGCGAGCTCGCGGACGCGATCGTCACCGGCCCGTCGATCGAAAAGTCGATCGCGCCGCTTCGCAGCTACGTGGCCGAGCCGATGCAGCACGGCCGGCTTTTCCTCGCCGGCGACGCCGCCCATATCGTGCCGCCGACCGGCGCCAAGGGCCTGAACCTCGCGGTGTCGGACGTTTACTACCTGGCTCGCGCGCTCGGCGCGCATTACCGGGACGGCAGCGACGAGCTGCTCGCGCGCTACACGGAAACGGCGCTGCGCCGCGTCTGGAGCTCGGTGCGCATCTCCTGGTACCTCACCAACCTTCTGCACCGTTTCCCGGGCGCGAGCGACTTCGACCAGCGCGCGCAGGAGTACGAGCTCGAGTACGTTCGCTCTTCGGACCACGCCCAGGCCGCGCTCGCCGAGCAGTACGCTGGGCTGCCGCTATAATGTGAGCGCCCGGAATTAGGGGCCGGGCGCTTTCATGGCGAGCGCGTCCGCGAAGAAAATCCGTCCAAAGTACCTCAGCCTGCCCGCGCTCCTCTTCGAGATCCGCCTGCCGGTTCCGGGCTGGGTGTCGATCCTGCACCGCATCTCCGGCGCGCTGCTCTTCTTCCCGTTCGTGGCCTGGGCGCTGTACCTGCTCGACACCAGCCTGCGCTCGGAGCAGGGTTTTCAGTACGTGCGCGCCGAATATCTGGATCTCCCGCTAGTCAAGCTCGGCATGCTGGTGTTCATCTGGTCGTACTGCCACCACTTCTGCGCCGGCATCCGCTTTCTGTTTCTCGACCTGGACAAGGGCGTGGACCTCAGGACGGCGCGCATCACGAGCTGGGTGGTGATCGTCGCCGGGCTCGTGCTTGCCGGCGTGCTCGGATCGAAGCTCCTGTGAAACGCCTGGTCGTCGGAGCGCACTACGGCCTGCGCGACTGGCTCGCGCAGCGCGTGACCGCGGCCATCATGGCCGTGTACTCGGTGATCGTCGCGGCGATCGTGCTCAAGAACTCGCCGCTCACCTACGCGGTCTGGCGCGACCTTTTCGCGCAGGGCTGGATGCGCGTCGCCACGCTGCTCTTCGCCGCGAGCCTCGCCTGGCACGTCTGGGTCGGGGTGCGCGACATCATCATGGACTACGTCAAGCCCGACGGCCTGCGGCTGACGCTCGAGATCGTCACGCTGCTGGTGATTGCGGCGTACCTCGGCTGGACGGTTCAGATTCTCTGGCGCTGATGCAAGTCCGCCGATTCGACGCAATCGTGGTGGGGGCTGGCGGCTCCGGGATGCGCGCAGCGCTGGAGCTCGCGCGCTCGAACCTGAAAGTCGCTGTGCTGAGCAAGGTCTTTCCGACCCGGTCGCACACGGTCGCCGCGCAGGGCGGTATCGCGGCGCCGCTCGCCAACACGACCGAGGACAACTGGCACTGGCACATGTACGACACGGTCAAGGGCGCGGACTACCTGGGCGACCAGGACGCGATCGAGTACATGTGCCGCCGCGCGATCGAGTGCGTGGTCGAGCTCGAGCACATGGGCATGCCCTTCGACCGGATCGAGAACGGCAGGATCTACCAGCGTCCCTTCGGCGGCCATACCCAGAACTACGGCAGCCCGAAGATGGCGATGCGCGCCTGCGCCGCGGCGGACCGCACCGGCCACGCGATGCTGCACACGCTCTACCAGCAGAACGTGCGCGCCAACAGCCAGTTCTTCGTCGAGTGGATGGCGCTCGATCTCATCTTGGATCCCCAGGACGGCGCCTGCGTCGGCGTGGTGGCGCTGGAGATGGAGACCGGCGAGATCAGCATCCTCCAGGCGAAAGCCACTTTGCTCGCAACGGGCGGCGGCGGGCGGATCTACTGGGCGACGACCAACGCGTTCATCAACACCGGCGACGGCTTGGGCATGGTGGCGCGCGCCGGCCTGCCGCTCGAGGACATGGAGTTCTGGCAGTTCCATCCGACCGGGGTGGCGGGCGCCGGCGTGCTCATCACCGAGGGCGTGCGCGGCGAGGGCGGCTACCTCCTCAACAAGAACGGCGAGCGCTTCATGGAGCGCTACGCGCCCAACAACAAGGACCTCGCGAGCCGCGACGTGGTGTCGCGCGCGATGACCACCGAGATCAAGGAGGGGCGCGGCTGCGGCCCCCACGGCGACTACCTCGAATTGAAGCTGTCGCACCTGAAGCCGGAAGACATCATCAAGCGGCTGCCCGGAATCCGCGAGATCGCGATCAAGTTCGCCAACGTCGACCCGATCCGCGGGCACATCCCGGTCGTGCCGACCGTGCACTACCAGATGGGCGGGATCCCAACGAACTACATGGGGCAGGTGGTGGTGCCGGAAGGCGCGAGCAAGGAGGCGATCGTTCCCGGCCTGTACGCCGCGGGCGAGTGCGCCTGCGTGTCGGTGCACGGCGCAAACCGGCTGGGCACCAATTCCCTGCTCGACTTGCTGGTATTCGGCAAGGCGTCGGGCGAGCAGGTGATCAAGGACATCCGCTCGCAACCGAGTCCGCATCGCGCGCTGCCCAAGGGCGCCGGCGATGCCACGCGGTCTCGGCTTGCCCGCTTGGACAACGCTAGCGGCGGGGAAAGGGTGGTCGACGTGCTGAACGACCTGCGCCGCATCATGCAGGCGCATTGCGGGGTGTTCCGCTTCCCGGAGGATCTGGTTTCGGGCGTTCAGAAGGTGAAGGAGATCGCCGAGCGCTTGAACCGCACCTTCATCCAGGACAAGTCCAAGGTCTTCAACACCGCAAGGGTCGAGGCGCTCGAGCTCGAGAACCTGGTCGAGACCGCGATGTCCACCGTCATCTCGGCCGAGGCGCGCAAAGAGAGCCGCGGCGCGCAGGCGCGCGCCGATTTTCCGGAGCGCGACGACAAGAACTGGATGAGGCACACGCTGTGGTACAAGGAGGGGAACCGCCTCGACTACAAGCCGGTGCACCAGAAGCCGCTGTCGGTCGAGACGATGGAGCCGAAGGTGAGAACCTACTAAATGAAACTGTCCATCTACCGCTTCGACCCCGACAAGGACGAGAAACCCTACCTGAAGGACTACGACGTTCCCCTGGACGGAAACGACCGGATGCTGCTCGACGCCCTGGTGAAGGCGAAGGCGCAGGACGACTCGCTCGCCTTCCGGCGCTCGTGCCGCGAGGGCGTGTGCGGCTCGGACGCGATCAACATCAACGGCAAGAATGGCCTGGCGTGCATCACCAAGATTGCCGAGCTGCCCGAGCACGTGACGCTGCGCCCGCTGCCCGGCCTGCCGGTGATCCGCGACCTGATCGTCGACATGACGCAGTTCTTCAAGCAGTACCACTCGATCAAGCCTTACGTGGTGAACAACGACCCGCCGCCCGAGCGCGAGCGGCTGCAGTCGCCGCAGGACCGCGACGAGCTGAACGGCCTCTACGAGTGCATCCTGTGCGCGTGCTGCTCGACCGCGTGCCCGTCGTTCTGGTGGAACCCGGACAAGTTCGTCGGCCCGGCGGGCCTGCTGCAGGCCTACCGCTTCATCGCCGACACGCGCGACCAGGCGACCGCCGAGCGCCTCGACAACCTCGAGGATCCGTATCGCCTGTTCCGCTGCCATACCATCATGAACTGCGTGGATGTCTGCCCGAAGGGGCTCAACCCGACGCGGGCAATCGGCAAGATCAAGGAAATCATGGTGAGGCGCGCGGTGTGATGGATGCCACCGCGCGCAACCGGCTTTACTGGAAATGCCGCCGCGGCCTGCTGGAGCTCGATCTGGTTTTGCAGAGATTCATCCCAAACTTGAAGGATGAAGACGTGCAGCCGCTCCACGCATTGCTTGAGCTCCCGGACAACGACCTCTGGGACATCATCGTCGGCCGCAGCGACGAGTACGACCACAGATTCGAGGAAACCGTGGCGCGCCTGCGCGCTGCTTAGAAGGCAGAGATATGGCCGACAAATCCGCCACCCTGAAGCTTCCTGACGGTAAGACGCTGGAGTTCCCTGTGCTGCACGGAAGCACAGGCCCCGACGTGGTCGACATCCGCACGCTCTACGGCAAGTCCGGCTGGTTCACCTACGACCCGGGATTCCTGTCGACCGCAAGCTGCAGCTCGGCGATTACCTTCATCGACGGTGACGAGGGCGTGCTGCTCTACCGCGGCTACCCGATCGAGCAGCTTGCCGAGCACTGCGATTTTCTGGAGGTCTGCTACCTGCTGCAGTACGGCGAGCTGCCCAACCGCAAGCAGAAGGACGAGTTCGTCGACATCGTCACCCACCACACCATGGTGCACGAGCAGCTCGCGCGCCTGTACCAGGGGTTCCGGCGCGACGCGCATCCGATGGCGGTGATGGTCGGGGTGGTGGGCGCGCTGTCGGCCTTCTATCACGACGCGCTCGACATCAACGACCCGCAGCACCGCGTGATCTCGGCGTTCCGGCTGATCGCGAAGATGCCGACCATCGTCGCGATGTCCTACAAGTATTCGATCGGCCAGCCGTTCATCTATCCGAAGAACGACCTCTCGTACACCGCCAACTTCATGCGCATGATGTTCGCGGTGCCGACCGAGGAGTACAAGGTGAACTCGGTGCTGGTGAAAGCGCTTGATCGCATCTTCATCCTGCACGCCGACCACGAGCAGAACGCCTCGACCTCGACCGTGCGGCTGTGCGGCTCTTCGGGCGCCAATCCCTACGCTTGCATCGCCGCCGGCATCGCCTCGCTCTGGGGCCCGGCGCACGGCGGTGCGAACGAGGCCTGCCTCGAGATGCTGGAAGAGATCGGCGACGCCTCCAAGGTCGGCGAGTTCATCAAGAAGGTGAAGGACAAGAACTCGGGCGTGCGCCTGATGGGTTTCGGCCATCGGGTCTACAAGAACTACGACCCGCGCGCCAAGCTGATGCGCGAGACCTGCCACGAGGTGCTGAACGAGCTCGGTCTGCACAACGACCGCCTGTTCAAGCTCGCCCTCGCGCTCGAGAAGGTGGCGCTGGAAGACGACTACTTCGTCAGCAGAAAGCTGTACCCCAACGTCGATTTCTACTCGGGCATCGTGCAGCGCGCGCTCGGCATCCCGGTGGCGATGTTCACCTGCATTTTCTCGCTCGCGCGCACCATCGGCTGGATCGCGCAGTGGCAGGAGATGATCACCGATCCGGAGTACAAAATCGGCCGTCCGCGCCAGCTCTACAAGGGAGCGACTAAGAGGGACGTCAAACCGCTCGACAAGAGGTAACGCCTCATGTTGAAAGAATTCCTGAACAACTCCTACCTCTTCGGCGGCAACGCGCCGTTCATCGAGGAGCTGTACGAGAAGTACCTGGTGAACCCGCAGTCGATCCCGGAAGAGTGGCGCGACTACTTCGACCGCATGCAGGATCTGCCGGGCGCGAAGGAGAAGGACGTGGCGCACGCGCCGGTCGTGGAAAGCTTCGTTCAGCGAGCGAAGCGCGGCGAGTTCTCCGCGGCCCGGACCATGCCGGCGGAGCCGGTCACCCCCGAGCGCCTGCAGGTCGCGGCCTTGCTCCTGGTCACGGCCTACCGCATCGCGGGCTCGCGCTGGGCAACGGTCGACCCGCTGAAGCGCATGCCGCGGCCGAACATCCCGGAGCTCGAGCCGGCGTACTACGACCTCAAGGAGGCCGACCTCGACCAGGTGGTGAACGCAGGATCGTTTGTCGGCCTGGAACGGGTTTCATTGAGAGTTCTTGTTCAAGCCCTTCGCGACACGTACTGCCGCAACATCGGCTTCGAGTACATGTTCATCTCGGACCGGGCGCAACGCCAGTGGCTCCAGGAGCGCATCGAGCCGACGCGCGCCGCGCCGAAGGTCGCGCCCGAAGAGCAGAAGCGGCTGCTGCAGAAGCTCACCGAGGCCGAGCATCTCGAGCGCTACCTGCACACGCGCTACGTCGGCCAGAAGCGCTTCTCGCTCGAAGGGGGCGAAAGCCTGATCCCTTCGATCGACGAACTGATCCAGCGCGCGGGCGCGAACGGCGTGCAGGAGATCGTGATCGGCATGGCGCACCGCGGGCGGCTCAATGTCCTGGTGAACGTGCTCGGCAAGATGCCGAAGGACCTGTTCCTCGAGTTCGAGGGCAAGAGCGCGCAGGAGCTGCCGTCGGGCGACGTGAAGTACCACAACGGCTACTCGTCCGACATCACCACCGCGGGCGGGCCGGTGCACCTGTCGCTCGCGTTCAACCCTTCGCACCTCGAGATCGTCAATCCGGTGGTGGAGGGCTCGGTGCGCGCGCGCCAGCGCCGGCGCGAGGACAAGACCGGCGATCAGGTGCTGCCGATCCTGGTGCACGGCGACGCCGCGTTCGCCGGGCAGGGCGTGGTGATGGAGACGCTGAACCTTTCGGGCACGCGCGGCTACGGCACCGGGGGCACCGTCCACCTCATTGTCAACAACCAGATCGGCTTCACCACCTCCGACCCGCGCGATGCGCGCTCCACGATCTACTGCACCGATGTGGCGAAGATGGTCGAGGCGCCGATCTTCCACGTGAACGGCGACGACCCCGAGGCGGTGCTCTTCGTCACGCGCCTGGCGATGGACTTCCGCCAGGCGTTCCACAAGGACGTGGTGATCGACATCGTGTGCTTCCGCAAGCTCGGCCACAACGAGCAGGACGAGCCCGCGGTCACGCAGCCGCTGATGTACAAGAAGATCGCCCAGCACCCCGGTACGCGCAAGCTTTACGCCGAACGGTTGATCACCCAGAAGGTGATCGGGGAGGGCGAGCCGGAAGCGATGATCAAGAAGTACCGCGACACGCTCGACGCCGGCCAGCAGTCGGTGAGCCCGGTGCTGTCGAACTTCAAGTCCAAGTTCGCGGTGGATTGGGCGCCGTTCCTCGGCTCGAAGTGGACCGACGCGGCGGATACGAATGTCCCTTTGGAAGAGCTGAGGCGGCTCGCCGATCGGGCGACCGCGATTCCCGAAGGTTTCACCCTGCACCCTACCGTGGCGCGCGTGATCGAGGCGCGCAAGCAGATGGCCGCGGGCAAGCTGCCGGTCGACTGGGGCATGGCCGAGACGCTGGCTTACGCCTCGCTGCTCTCGAACGGCTACGACGTGCGGCTGTCGGGGCAGGACTCGGCGCGCGGCACCTTCGCGCACCGCCACGCCGTGCTGCACGACCAGGACCGCGAGCGCTGGGACCAGGGCAGCTACATCCCGCTGCAGAACATCGGCAAGGACCAGGGCGACTTCGTGGTCATCGATTCGGTGCTGTCGGAGGAAGCGGTGCTCGGCTTCGAGTACGGCTTCTCCACCGCCGAGCCGAACGCGCTGGTCATCTGGGAAGCCCAGTTCGGCGATTTCGCGAACGGCGCCCAGGTGGTGATGGACCAGTTCATCAGCTCGGGGGAGACCAAATGGGGGCGCGTGTGCGGGCTGGTGCAGTTGCTGCCGCACGGCTATGAAGGGCAGGGCCCCGAGCATTCATCCGCCCGGTTGGAAAGATATTTGCAGCTGTGCGCCGAGCACAACATCCAGGTCTGCGTGCCGAGCAACGCGGCGCAGATCTTCCACCTCCTGCGCCGGCAGATGCTGCGTCCGTTCCGCAAGCCGCTGATCGTCATGACGCCGAAGTCGCTGCTGCGCAAGAAGGAAGCGGCTTCGGCGATCCAGGAGCTCGCGAACGGTCAGTTCCACACCGTGATCCCGGACACCACCACGGTCGACGAGAAAGGCGTGAAGCGCATCGTCGCCTGCTGCGGCAAGGTCTACTACGACCTGGTTTTCAAGCGCACAGAGCTTCAGAAAACCGATACCGCAATCATTCGCGTGGAGCAGCTCTATCCCTTCCCGCACAAGCAGTTCGAGGCGCAGATGAAGCGCTACCCGAACGCGACGGAAGTGGTGTGGTGCCAGGAGGAGCCGCAGAACCAGGGCGCGTGGTACCAGAGCGCGCACTTCTTCCGCGAGAACATGCGCGACGATCAGAAGCTGTACTATGCCGGCCGTCCGGCGTCGGCTTCGCCGGCGGGCGGCTACATGGCTCGGCACAACGAACGGCAGAAAGCACTCGTGGAGCAGGCCTTCGGTAAATACAAATAGCCGATAGATCCCGGCGAGTTACTCGCTGGTTTTTCGACAACTCGGGAAAGGCTAAGCCGGAACCGGGGAAAAACTGAACGGGAGAAGCAGATGATCGTGGAAGTGAAGGTGCCGCAGCTGTCGGAGTCGGTCGCCGAGGCGACGCTCCTCGACTGGCACAAGAAGGAAGGCGAGCGGGTCTCGCGCGACGAGAACCTGATCGACATCGAGACCGACAAGGTCGTGCTCGAGCTGCCGTCGCCCGCGGACGGGGTTTTGGTACGAATAGTCAAGAAAGCCAGAGAATCGGTGGGGTCCGGCGACGTGATCGCGCAGATCGATACCGAAGGCAAAGCGGCCGCGGCAGCGCCAGCGAAATCGGCCCCGGCGCCGGCGCCCGCTCCAGCAGCCCCGGCAGGAGCGCCAGTGATGCCGGCCGCCCAGAAGATCGCGGCGGAGAAGGGCATCGACACCGCGAAGATTCAGGGCACGGGGCGCGACGGCCGCGTCACCAAGGGGGATGTCCTCGAAGCAAGAACAACCCCCGCAAAGGCGCCGCTGCAGCAGCCGCCCCCGCCCGTGAACGTCGACCAGCTGCTCACCGGCCGACCCGAGCAGCGCGTGCCGATGTCGCGGCTGCGTCAGCGCGTGGCCGAGCGCCTGGTGCAGTCGCAGTCGACGGCGGCGATCCTCACCACGTTCAACGAAGTGAACATGGCGCCGGTGATCGAGATGCGCAAGCGCTACCAGGAGCGCTTCGAGAAGGAGCACGGCACGCGCCTGGGCTTCATGTCGTTCTTCGTCAAGGCCGCGGTGCATGCGCTGAAGCGCTTTCCGGTGGTCAATGCCTCGATCGACGGCACCGACATCGTGTACCACGGCTACTTCGACATCGGCGTCGCGGTGGGCAGCCCGCGCGGCTTGGTGGTGCCGATCCTGCGGGACGCCGACCGCATGAGCTTCGCCGAGATCGAGAAGAAGATCGGCGACTTCGGCAAGCGTGCGCAGGACGGCAAGCTGGCGATCGAGGAGCTTACCGGGGGCACGTTCTCGATCTCGAACGGCGGCGTGTTCGGCTCGATGCTCTCGACGCCGATCATCAACCCGCCGCAATCGGCGATCCTCGGCGTGCATGCGACCAAGGAGCGCGCGGTGGTGGAGAACGGGCAGATCGTGGCGCGGCCGATGAACTACCTCGCCCTGTCGTACGATCACCGCATCATCGACGGCCGCGAAGCGGTCCTGTTTCTCGTCGGCATCAAAGAGGCCCTGGAAGATCCGGCCCGCCTGATCCTCGAGATATGAAGTCCTTCGACGTGGTGGTGATCGGCGGCGGGCCGGGCGGCTATATCGCCGCGATCCGCGCCGCGCAGCTCGGCTTCAATACCGCCTGCATCGACGAGTGGAAGGGCGCCGACGGCAAGCCCGCGCTCGGCGGCACCTGCACCAACGTGGGCTGCATCCCGTCCAAGGCGCTGCTCCAGTCCTCCGAGAACTACGAGCAGGCCGGCCACCACTTTGCCGAGCACGGCGTGAAGGTGACAGGGCTCGAGCTCGATCTCGCGCAGATGATGAAGCGCAAGGACAAGGTGGTGAAGTCGAACAACGACGGCATCGTCTACCTTTTCAAGAAGAACAAGATCACCTTCTTCCACGGGCGCGGCAGTTTCGGCAAGTCGGCCAGCGAGGTGGTCGTCGGGGAGGAGACCCTGCAGGCGAAGCAGGTGATCGTGGCGACCGGCTCGAACCCCCGCGCCCTGCCGGGCGTCGAGTTCGACGAGAAGCTGATCCTCAGCAACAGCGGGGCGCTTTCCATTCCCGAAGTCCCCAAGCGGCTGGGCGTGATCGGCGCAGGGATCATCGGCCTGGAGATGGGCAGCGTCTGGCGGCGGCTCGGCGCGGAGGTCACGATCCTCGAGGCGCTGCCGGCATTCCTGGGAATCGCTGATGAGGCGATCTCAAAAGAGGCCGCCAAGGTGTTTGCCAGGCAGGGTCTGAAGATCGAGCTGGGGGTCAAGGTTGGCTCGATCGAAAGGAAGAAAACAGTTAAGGTTCAATATAATGCGGCAGATAACTCATCTAAAACCTTGGAGTGTGATCGGCTCATCGTGTCCATTGGCCGAGTACCAAACACGGACGGCCTGAACGCCAAAGCGGTGGGCTTGAAACTGGACGAGCGCGGTTTCATCGCGGTCGACGAGGACTGCCGCACCAGCTTGCCGAACGTCTGGGCGATCGGCGACGTGGTGCGCGGCCCGATGCTCGCCCACAAGGCCGAGGAGGAAGGCGTGGTGGTGGCCGAGCGCATCGCCGGCCAAAAGCCGCACCTCGATTTCAACACCATCCCCTCGGTGATCTACACCAGCCCGGAGATCGCCTGGGTCGGCAGGACCGAGCAGCAGCTGAAGAGCGAGGGCGTGGACTACCGCACCGGGGTGTTTCCGTTCTCGGCCAACGCGCGGGCGCGGGCGCTGGGCGATACCACGGGGCTGGTGAAATTCATCGCGGATTCAAGAACCGATCAGATCCTCGGCGTGCACATTCTGGGCCCCTTCGCCTCCGAGCTGATCTCGGAAGCGGTGGTGGCGATGGAGTTCCGCGGCTCGGCCGAGGACATCGGCATGATCATCCACGCGCATCCCTCCCTCTCTGAAGCGCTGAAGGACGCGGCGCTCGGGGTCGACAAGCGCTCGCTCAACATTTGAGCCAAGACGTAGTTTCGTACTACCGGCAGAACCTCGCGCGCCGCGGCTTCGTCCAGGATTCATCTCAGTGGCGCGCGGTCGAGCGCCTGCAACGCTTGTTCGAAGAATGGAGCGCGTACAAGAAGCGCCGTGATACGGCGCTAAAGCGCCTGATCGTCAAGCCGCCGCTGCCCAAGGGCGTATACCTCTGGGGCCCGGTCGGGCGCGGCAAGAGCTTCCTGATGGACGCGTTCTATCTGTGCGTGCCGCTGGTGCGCAAGCGGCGCGTGCACTTCCATCACTTCATGCGCGAGATCCACCGCGAGCTCGACCAGCTGAAGGATACCGAGGACCCGATCGCGGAGGTCGCCGCGCGCACGGCGCGGCGCCATCGGTTGATCTGCTTCGACGAGTTCCACGTCTCCGACATCGCCGACGCGATGATCCTCGGGCGCTTCCTCGAGCAGGTCATGGATCGCGGCGTCGAGTTCGTCATGACCTCGAACTACCACCCCGACCAGCTCTACCCCGGCGGACTGCAGCGCGAGCGCTTCCTGCCGGCGATCGAGCTCTTGAAGGCCCGGCTCGACGTGGTCAGCGTGGACGGCGGCACCGACTACCGGCGCCTGAAAATGGAGCAGGTGCAGGTTTACCACCTGGCCGAGGCGCCGATGGCGAGAATCTTCGACGAGCTGAAAGACGTCGAGGAAGAGCGCCAGCCGCTCGATGTCGAGGGAAGAAACATTCCGTATCGCAAGCGCGCCGGGGGACTCGTGTGGTTCGACTTTCAGGCGCTCTGCGCCGGGCCGCGCTCCTACGCCGACTATGTCGACCTGGCGAAACGCTTCCATACCGTGATGCTGTCCGGTGTGCCGCGCATGTCGGCGAAGCAGTCGGATGCGGCGCGACGCTTTACCTGGCTCGTGGACGTCCTTTACGACGAGCGGATAAAGCTCGTGGTCTCGGCCGAGGCGGCGCCCGAGGAACTGTTCATCGAAGGCGACAATTCCGCCGATTTCCAGCGCACCGTGAGCCGGCTGCATGAAATCCAGTCGGCCGAATACCGCCTGCTGCCGGCCAGGCGGGTAGCATTGACGGCATGAAAACCGTCATCGCAGTCCTGCTGGCACTCTTCTCGAGCCTTGCGGTTGCTCAGGCTTATCCCACCAAACCCATCCGTCTCATCATTCCCTTCCCGCCTGGGGGCTCGAACGACGTGGTCGGTCGCGCGATGGGCCAGCAGCTGGCAGAAAAGCTGGGCCAGGGCGTGGTGATCGACAACCGCGGCGGCGCCGGCGGAGTCATCGGCACCAACGAAGCGGCGAAGGCCCCGCCCGACGGCTACACGCTGCTCCTCATTTCGACCGCGTTCCCGACCAGCATCGGCTTCAGCCGGCTGCCGCAGGACGCGATGAAGTCCTTCGCGCCGGTGGCGATGCTCGGCAGCGGCCCCGCGCTGTTGGTGGTGCCGGCGAGCTCGCCCGCGAACTCGGTCAGCGATCTTTTGAATTCGCTGAAGGAGAAACCCGGCGAGCTCAACGCCGCGGCGGCGGGCATCGGCAGCTTCCAGCACATGGCGACTGAGCTCTTCCGCCTGCAGTCGAAGACCAACTTCGTGATCGTGCAATACAAGGGCGGCGGCCCGGCGTTGACCGACACCATCGGCGGCCAGGTGCATTTCAACCTCGGCAGCCTGGTGCAGATGGTTCCGCACGTGCGCTCGGGGAAGCTGAAGGCGCTCGGTGTGAGCAGCGCGAAGCGCGTTCCGGCGATGCCCGAGGTGCCGACTATCGCCGAAGCCGGCGTGCCGGGCTACGAGGTGAGCAACTGGTGGGGCATCCTCGCGCCCGCGGGCACGCCGCAGCCGGTGCTCGACCGGCTCTACAAGGAACTGACCGCGATCCTCGATTCGGTGGAAACGCGCAAGCGCTTCGAGCTCGAAGGAGCGGAAGTCGTGCGCATGAAACCATCGGAATTCGCGTCTTTCGTCACGCAGGAGACCGAAAAGTGGACCCGCGTAGTTAAAGAAGCTGGCATAAAGCCGGAGTAACCCATGGAACGCTTCAAAGCCTACAAACTTTCCGAAGTAAAGGACGAGAAGGCGGCCGGCATGAAAATCCGCGCCGAGTTCGTCGATCTCACGCTCGACGACTTGGATCCGGGCGACGTCGTGGTCCGCGTCGCGTATTCCGACGTGAACTACAAGGACGCGCTCGCCGCCACCGGCAAGGGCAAGATCCTGCGGCGCCCCAGCTGCGTCGGCGGCATCGATCTCTCCGGCACGGTGGTGAGCTCGAAGGATCCCGAGTTCGCAAAAGGGGACGCCGTCGTCGGCATCGGCTTCGATCTGGGCGTCTCGCACCACGGCGGCTACGCGCAGTACGCGCGGGTGCCGGGCGCCTGGCTGATGAAGCTGCCGAAGGGCATGTCGCTCTGGGACGCAATGGCGTTCGGCACCGCCGGCTACACCGCCGGCATCGCCATCGTGCGCATGGAGCACGAAGGGCTCAAGCCCTCGAGCGGGCCGGTGCTGGTGAACGGCGCGACCGGCGGCGTCGGCTCGATCGCGCTCGCGGCGCTCGCGCGCCTGGGCTATCACGTGGTCGCGCTGACCGGGAAGGAAAGCGAAGCCGACTGGCTGAAGAAGCTCGGCGCCAAGGAGGTTCTGCCGAGGTCGAGCCTGAACCTCGAAAAGATCAGGCCGCTCGACAAGTCGACCTGGGCCGGCGCGATCGACAATCTCGGCGGCGAGGTGCTGTCGTGGATCTGTAGCACCATGAAGGACAACGGCGTCATCGGCTCGGTCGGCCTCGCGGCGAGCGCGAATCTCAACACCACCGTCATGCCCTTCATCCTGCGCGGAGTGCGGCTGCTCGGCATCAATTCCGGCGAGAGCTCGAACGACGTGCGCGAGACCGTCTGGCGCCGTCTCGGCACCGACATGAGGCCGCCGCTCCTCAAGGAAATGGCGCGCACCGTGCCCTTCAACCAGCTGCCGTCGGTGTTCGACGACTTCATCAACGCGAAGGTGACGCGCCGCGTGGTGGTGGACCTCGCGGAATGAGCCCCTAGCATGGCCCGGACCACCGAACTGCCGCAACGCCGGGTGCTGGTGGTCGACGATTCGAAGTTCGTGCGCACGACCTTCGCATCCATCCTCAAGGCGTCGTTCGGCGTGCGCGAGGAGGCCGACGGCGAGGCGGCGTGGGACGCGGTGGAGGGCGACCCGTCGCTGATCATGGTGTTCACGGACCTCGACATGCCGAGGCTGGACGGCTTCGGGCTGCTTTCACGCATCCGGGGGTCGAGCGACCGGCGCATCAAGCAGCTGCCGGTCGTGGTGATCTCCGGCCACGAGGAGGCCGGGATGAAGCAGCGCGCGCGCGAGTTGGGCGCCAACGACTTCATCGCCAAGTCGGCCGATGCGCCCGAAGTGCTTTCGCGCATCGACAACCTGCTTCGCCTGGTGCGCACGAGCAACGAGCTCGACCAGAGCCGCGAGGCGGTGCAGCGCACCGCGACGCACGACCCGCTCACCGGTACGCACACGCCGCATTACCTCGTAACCGAGGGCCGCAAGCACTTCGCGCACGTGCGCCGGCACGGCGGCCAGCTGTCGGTGATGGCGCTGCGCTTGGACAGCTACGACGACATCGCGCTTGCCGCCGGCAAGGATATCGCGGACGTGATCGTCACGCGGATCGCGAAGCTGGTGATGGACAAGGTGCGCACCGAGGATTCCGTGGCGCGCGTGGCGCAGGCCACCTTCGTGGTCGTGGCGGCCGGCGCGGCTGCGCCGCAGATGCTGGCGGTCGGGCAGCGTCTGCGGCGCGAGCTCGACCAGGCCAAGGTCAAGCACCGTGACCAGGCGCTCAAGTTCGTGAGCAGCCTTGGCGTCGCCTCCGCCGCGGATCCGGCGAATTCCATCGAGGACCTGATGCGTCTCGCGCTGCAGCGGCTGCAGCGCGCGCCGGCCGCGCCGGCGGCCCCCGCGGCGCCGGCGGCCGGCATGCCGGCCGACCTCGAGCGCATCCTGCGCTTCCTCGAGGGTGCGGACATCGCGCGCTTCGGCGCCGCGGCCGACGAGTTCGCGCGGCGACTGAAGCGCATCGCAAAAGCGATCCAGGCCAAACGCGCGCGATCGAACTAGAATCGGGCCGGTGACGACGTACCGCGATTTCCACCGCCGCTCCATTGCCGATCGCGAAAGCTTCTGGGCAGAGGAAGCCAAGCTCGTGCACTGGAACAAGCCGTTTTCCCAGGTCCTCGATTACTCGCGGCCGCCGTTCGCGAAGTGGTTCGTCGGCGGCGAGACTAACCTCTGCTACAACGCGGTCGATCGCCATGTCGCGCGGCGCGGCGAGCAGAAGGCGCTGGTCTGGATCTCCACCGAAGTGGGCGAGACCCGCAGCTTCACCTACCGGGAGCTGTTCGACGAGGTCAACCGGGTCGCCGCGATGATGCAGGCGTTCGGCGTGAAGAAGGGCGACCGCGTCATCATCTACATGCCGATGGTTCCCGAGGCCGCGTTCGCGATCCTCGCCTGCGCGCGCATCGGCGCGATCCACTCGGTGGTGTTCGGCGGATTCGCGGCCGCCAGCCTCGCCGCGCGCATCGACGACGCCAGGCCCGCGCTGATGGTCACCGCCGACGGCGGCAGCCGCATGGGCAAGGCCGTACTCTACAAGTCGCTGGTCGACGAATCGATCCGGCTGGCCAAGCATCCGCCGAAGAAGGTGCTGCTGTTCTCGAGGGGGCTGGACAAGGCGATGCCGGTGGTCGCCGGGCGCGATGTCGATTGGGCGCAATCAAGAGAACAGCACCTGAACGCGAGGGTGGACTGCGCCTGGATCGAGTCGAACCAGCCTTCCTACATCCTCTACACCTCCGGCACCACCGGGCGCCCGAAGGGCGTGCAGCGCGACGTGGGCGGCTATGCGGTCGCGCTCGCTTCGTCGATGAAGCGCATCTTCTGCGGCGACCCCGGCGAGACCATGTTCACCACCTCCGACATCGGCTGGGTGGTGGGGCACTCCTACATCATCTACGCGCCGCTGATCGCGGGCATGACGACCATCCTGTACGAGGGCGTGCCGATCCGGCCCGACCCGGGCGTGTGGTGGAAGATCGTGCAGGACTACAAGGTCGCGGTGATGTTCTCCGCGCCGACAGCCATTCGCGTGCTGAAGAAGCACGATGTCTCGTTCTTGAAAAAGTATGACTCGTCGTCGCTCAAGCACCTCTTCCTGGCGGGCGAGCCGCTCGACGAGCCGACGCATGTCTGGATCAGCGACGCGCTGGGCCGGCCGGTGATCGACCACTACTGGCAGACCGAGACCGGGTGGCCGCTGCTTTCCGCGCATCCCGGCATCGAGAAGACCAAGCTCAAGATGGGCTCGCCGAGTTTCCCGGTCTACGGCTACGACGTCCGCCTGCTGCATGAGCAGACCGGAAAGCCGGTGGCCGACGGCGAGAAAGGCGTGGTGACGATTGCGCCGCCGCTCCCGCCGGGATGCATGACCACGGTGTGGGGCGACGATGAGCGCTTCGTGCAGACCTATTTCAAGGACTTCCAGGGCATCTACTCGACCTTCGACTGGGGCATCCGCGACCAGGAAGGCTACTACTTCATCCTCGGCCGCACCGACGACGTGATCAACGTCGCCGGACACCGCCTCGGCACGCGCGAGATCGAGGAGGCGGTGAACATGCATCCCAACGTCGCGGAGTGCGCGGTGGTTGGCGTGGCGGACCCGGTCAAGGGCCAGATGCCGCTCGCTTTCGCGGTCCTGAAAGACGCGTCGAAGGCCACTTCGGCCGAGGACGTGATGAAGACCGTCGACAAGCAGCTCGGCGCCATCGCGCGGCCGAAGGCGGTGCACTTCGTCTCGCTCCTGCCCAAGACGCGCTCGGGCAAGACGCTGCGCCGCTCGATCCAGGCGCTTGCCGAGGGGCGCGACCCCGGCGACCTCACCACCATCGAAGATCCCAACGCACTGGAGCAAATCCGACAGGCCCTGAGATGAAAACCCGACCCATGCTGACGCTGGAGGACTGCCGCAAGATCACCGCCGCCTCCGAGGCCGAGGCGAGGAAAAACAACTGGAATGTGTGCATCGCGATCCTCGACGACGGCGGGCACCTGCTGCACCTCGCGCGCATGGATGGCGCGACCCCCGCCAACGCGCGCATCGCCGTTGAGAAGGGCCGCACCGCGGCCGAGACGCGCCGCTCGACCGCCGTCTGGCAGGAGCGCATCAAGCCGCGCCCCGAGATGCTGCGCATGCCCGGCATCACCCCGATCCAGGGCGGCCTGCCGATCATGGTCGAAGGCACCTGCGTGGGAGGAGTCGGAATTTCGGGCGTGCAATCCCACGAGGACGAGCAGATCGCTGCCGCCGGCATCAAGGCCGTGACGGGATAAAGAGCAGGGTTGAAGCTTCTCATTGCGGGCGCGGGCATCGGCGGTCTCACTGCCGCGCTCGCCGCGCTGCGCGGGGGCCTGGACGTCGAAGTCTACGAGCAGGCGCCGGCGCTGAAGGAAGTCGGCGCCGGGCTGCAGCTGAGCGCGAACGGCACGCGCGTGTTCTACGCGCTCGGCGTCGGCGAGGAGCTGAAGGCGCTATCCTGCGAGGCGAGCGGCAAGGAAATCCGGCTCTGGAACACCGGCGAGACCTGGAAGCTCTTCGATCTCGGCCAGGTTTCGCTCGAGCGCTACGGCTATCCGTACTTCACCGTCTACCGCCCGGAGCTGCTTGGCGTGCTCGCTTCCGCAGTCCGCCGCCTGAAGCCCGATGCCATTCATCTTGGCGCCAAGTGCCTGGGGTTTTCCCAATCCGACGCGAAGGTCCAGCTTCAACTCACGGATGAAACCCGCGAAGGCGATGCCCTGGTCGGCGCGGACGGCGTCCATTCAAGCATCCGCCAGGCGCTATTCGGTCCGGACAAGCCGCAGTTCACCGGCATCATCGCCTGGCGCGGCATCGTGCCGATGGACCGGTTGCCGAGCCACATGGCGCGCATGATCGGCTCCAACTGGATCGGGCCGGCTGGGCACGTGGTCCACTACCCGCTGCGCGGCGGCCAGGTCATGAATTTCGTCGGCGCGCTCGAGCGCGCCGACTGGCAGGTGGAGTCCTGGAGCGCGCGCGGCACGACCGAGGAGCTCGCGGCCGACTTCGAGGGCTGGCACGAGGACGTCCATGCGCTGATTCGAAACCTTCCGGAGCCCCACAAATGGGCGCTGAAGGTGCGCCCGCCGATGCCGCGCTGGAGCGTCGGTCGCGTCACGCTGCTGGGCGATGCCTGCCACTCCATGGTGCCGTTCCTCGCCCAGGGCGCGGTGATGGCGATCGAGGACGGCTTCATTCTTTCTCGTTGCCTTCAGGAGTTTCCCCTTCCCGAGGCCGTTGTTCGGTACGAAAGCGCCAGGCGCGAGCGCACACGGCGCGCCGTCGATGGCTCGAGCGACAACATCCAGCGCTTTCACAACCCGGCGCTCGCCGATCCGGTGAAGGCGCGCGAGTACGTCGAGCGCGAGTGGGCGCGGCAGAGCGTCGCCGCGCGCTACGAATGGCTATTCCGCTACGATGCCACCACTGCTGCACTCTGAGGACACGCCATGAGAGGCGACGCCGCGCTGATCTCCGCACTGGAGCGCTCGAACATCCACCCGCTATGGGATCGCTACCAGCGCATCACGCCCATGGCGCCGAAGGCAAAGGATGCGCCGATGCACTGGCGCTGGCGCGACATCGAGCCTTTCGCGGAGCGCGCGGCGAAGGAAGTGGCGATCGAGGACGTCGAGCGCCGCGCGCTGATCCTCGCGCACCCGGCGTTCGCGGGCGCGACCGTGACC
Source organism: Burkholderiales bacterium (assembly GCA_035649875.1). Lineage (GTDB taxonomy): Bacteria > Pseudomonadota > Gammaproteobacteria > Burkholderiales > SG8-39 > SCGC-AG-212-J23. The sequence goes on from DASRIR010000382.1 coordinate 66,528, forward strand.
ACGCAGAACCTGATCGGCGCCTTCACCGTGCTCGAGCCGGGCGACAAGGCGGTGCCGCACCGGCACACCGCGGCGGCGATTCGTTTCTCCACCCGCGCGGAGGGCGCGGTCACCATCGTCAACGGCCGGCGCTGCGAGATGAAGGAGGGCGATCTCGTGCTGACGCCGCCCATGTGCTGGCACGGCCACATCAACCAGGGCGGGCGGCGCACCGTGTGGTTCGATGCCGCGAACATGCCCGCGATCTGCGCGCTCGACGCGAGCTTCTTCGAGCCCGGCACGCGCCAGGACGAGCGCTTCTGGGAAGTGGGCGACGCAGGCTCGTCGGAATATCGCTTTCCCGGAGCGGAGACCCGGAAGGCGCTTGTCTCCACGGCGGTAGGGGCCGATGGCGCCCGCACGTTCCGCTACACGAAGGATGGCGGCTCGGTCATGCCGACGCTTGACCTGTTCTGGTCGAAAATCGAAGGCAGGACCCGCCCGAAGCGAGGCACCTACAACGCGATTTGCCTCGTGGTCTCGGGCGAGGGCCGCTCGACCGTAGGGGACGAGCGTTTCGAGTGGTCACGCCATGACGTCTTCACCATCCCGCACTGGACCTGGGCGAGCCACGAGGCACGCCAGGCGGCCGAGCTGTTCGTGGTCACCGACCGCGCGCTCTACGAGCGACTGGATCTCCTGCGCGAAGAAATAGGGTGAAAGACTGGGGGATCGGCGCGCCGGTCCTGCGGGTCGAGGACCTGCGCTTCCTGACCGGCAGCGGCCGCTTCATCGACGATCTCGCGTTTCCGGGGATGCTCCATTGCGTCCTGGTTCGGTCGCCGCACGCGCACGCCCGCGTGCGGAGAATCGAATTTCCCCAGGACCTCCTCGTCTTCACCGGCCGCGACATGGAAAAGGACCGCGTCGGTCCGATGCGCGCGGGCTGGCAGGTGCCGGGCATGGTCGAGCCGCCGCGCTGGGCGCTGGCGCGCGAGACGGTGCGGCACGTCGGCGAGCCGGTCGCGGCGGTGTTCGCGGCGACCAGGGCACGCGCGGAAGACGCAGCCGAGCGGGTCAGCGTCGAATACGAGCCGCTCGCTTCCATTTCGGACGTTTGCTTCCGCTGGACGCGAGGAGATGCGGCGGCGGTCGAGGCAGCCTTCGCTAAGGCCGCCCATCGCGTCGATATCGAGCTGATCAACAACCGCCTGTGTGGAGCGGCGCTCGAGGCGCGCGGCGTGATCGCGAGCGGCGATACCCTGTATTGCGCCACGCAGGCGCCGCACCACATCCGCAGCCACGTGTGCGCCGAACTCGGGCTCCGCGAAACCGAGCTGCGCATCGTGTCGCCCGACATGGGCGGCGGCTTCGGCTACAAGGGAAAGCATTACCCGGAGGAGACGATCGTCGCCTGGGCCGCGCGCCGCTTGCGTCGGCCGGTCAAGTGGGTCGCGGCGCGCCAGGAGTCGTTCCTTTCGGATACCCAGGGCAGGGACCACCGCACGCATGCAGTCCTTGCGTTGAACGAGGAAGGGGGATTTCTAGCCCTCAAGGTCAATACCACCGCGGATCTCGGTGCATACGTCTCCACCTTCGGCGCTGCGATCCCGGGGCCGATCTACAGCGCGCTGCTCGCGGGCCTGTATCGGACCCCGGCCATTCATATAGAAGTAACAGGGGTCTTTTCCAACACCGTTCCGACCGACGCCTATCGCGGGGCGGGGCGCCCCGAAGCATGCTACGTGCTCGAACGGCTGGTGGACAAGGCGGCGTTCGCGCTCGGGCTCGACCGCGCCGAGATCCGGCGGCGCAACCTCATTCCGCGCGCGTCGATGCCGTACAAGACGCCGATCGGGCCGACCTACGACTGCGGCGACTTTCCGAAGGTATTCGAAAGGGCGCTCGAGGTGGCCGATTATGCGGGTTTCGCGGCGCGGAAGCAGTCCTCCAGGAAGCTGCGTGGCATCGGCATCGCCTGCTACCTGGAATCCTCTGGTGTCGCGCCCTCACGCCTTGCCGGGATGATGGGCGCGCGCGTCGGCTTCTACGAGGCGGCCACGGTGCGCGTGGCGCCGGACGCAAGCGTTACCGCATATCTCGGCACGCACAACCACGGGCAGGGGCATGCGACCACGTTTGCCCAGATTCTCTCGGAGAGGCTCGGGGTCGACTTCCAAAACATCCGAATCGTCGAAGGCGACACCGCGGCCGTGCCCGTCGGCACCGGCACCTTCGGCTCCCGCTCGATCGCGGTGGGCGGTTCGGCGCTCGAGGTCGCGTCGCGGAAAATCATCGCGAAGGGAAAGAAGATCGCCGCGCACCTGCTCGAGGCGGCCCCGGCCGACATCGAGTTCAACGGGGGGAAATTCCAGGTCGCGGGCACCGACCGCGCGGTGAGCTTTGCGCAGGTGGCCGGCGCGGCGTACGTCCCGCACAACTATCCGCTCGAATCGCTCGAGCCCGGTCTGGACGAGACCGCGTTCTACGATCCGCCGAATTTTGCCTTCTCGAACGGCGTGCATGTCTGCGAGCTCGAGGTCGATCCCGAGACCGGCGCCACGCAGCTGGTCTCCTACCACGCGGTCGACGACATCGGCACGGTCATCAATCCCATGATCGTCGAAGGACAGATGCATGGCGGCCTTGCGCAAGGCATCGGCCAGGCCCTCGCCGAGCGCACCGTGTACGAGGACGGCCAGCTGCTGTCAGCTTCGTTCATGGACTACGCGTTGCCCCGCGCGGGCGATCTGCCCGAGTTTCGGTGCGAAACTGACGAGTCGCAGCCCTGCACCCACAATCCGCTCGGCGCCAAGGGCTGCGGCGAGTCGGGCGCGATCGGCGCGCCGGCTGCGGTCATGAGTGCGCTCCTCGACGCGCTCGGCGTGGCGGACCTGGAGATGCCCGCTACGCCGCACCGCATCTGGCAAGCCATAATGCGCGAATGATCCAGGAACTGAATCCGGCCAAGCTCGCGCTGCTCTATCGCCGGCAGTTCGAGCTGTGCAAGGTGAGGAAGGGCGAGACCATCGCGGCGGTGAGCGACCTCGCCACGCGCCGTGAATACCTGCAGGCCGCGTTCGCGGCGGCGGACGACCTGGGCGCCGACATCTACGAGCTGTGCGTGAACTCGCTGCCGTCGTGGACCAAGGTCGGTGTGCCGACTATCGGCAAGGCGAAAGGCACGCTCGAGGCCGTCAAGGCGGCGGACATGGTCGTCATCTTCCACGTGCCGCTCTTCACCAAGTGGCTGAAGCAGGTGATGGATGGCGGGACGCGCGTGCTGATGATCATCGACTCGCCCGACGACCTCGAGCAATTGATGGCGCCGCCGGGTTTGAAAGAGGCTTGCAAGTACGCGGACGGGCTCTATAAGAAAACCAAAACCGTGCGGGTTACCTCAGACGGTGGAACAGACCTGACCTATACGTGTGGTGAATACCCCGTGATGACGCAGTGGGGCTACGCCGACGAGCGCGGGCACTTCGACCATTGGGGCGGCGGCCACATCCACACCTTTCCGAACGAGGGCAGCGCGCGCGGCACCGTCGTCTTGCAGCCGGGCGACATCGTGATCCTGCCGTATTGCCGCTACGTCGCCGACCCGGTCAAGCTCGAGATCCGCGAGGGCCACATCGTGAAGCTCGAGGGCGGCGTCGACGCGAAGCTGATGCGCGACTGGCTCGAGGACGGCAAGTCCTCGGCGAAGGACCGCGACCCGTACGCGGTGTCGCACCTCGGCTGGGGCCTCAATCCGCAAGCGCTGTGGTACGGGATCGCGCTGCACGGCGACGAGCCCGAGCGCCACCGCGCCGCGGCGCGCACCTTTCCGGGCAACTTCCTGTTTTCCACCGGCCCGAACACGCAGGGCGGCGGCAAGCGCGACACGCGCGGCCACTACGACGTGCCGATGCGCGATTGCACCGTCGAGCTCGATCGCAAGGTCGTGATCGAGCGCGGCCGCATCGTCGATCAGAAAATGAAAGTCAACCGGGAGGCAAGATGAAACAGCTGGCGCTTCTTCTCATGCTGTGCGTGGCCGCCGCGGCCCATGGCGCAAACAAAGTCAGGATCGGCTTCATCGGCACGCTCTCCGGCCCGAACGCGTCGGTCGGCGTCGACATCCGCGACGCGTTCCAGCTCGCGATCAAGCTGAACGGCGGCAAGCTCGGCGGCCTGCCGGCGGAAGTCCTGGTCGGCGACGACGGCCTGAAGCCGGAGCAGGCGAAGCAGCTCGCCGAGCGCTATCTCAGGCTCGAGAAAGTGGACTTCGTGACCGGCACGGTGTTCTCGAACATCGTGGTGGCGATTGCACCGGACGTGCTCGCGGCGAAGACGTTCTATATCGCGCCCAATGCCGGCCCGGCGCCGTATTCCGGCGCGCAATGCAATCCGTACTTCTTCGTATCCTCCTGGCCGAGCGAGGCCTACAGCGAGGCGGCTGGCCAGTACATCACGTCGAAGGGCATCAAGAACGTGCTGTTCCTCGCCCCCAACTACCAGGGCGGCAAGGATGCCGCTACCGGCTTCAAGCGCTACTTCAAGGGCAAGCTGGTCGACGAGATGTACACCAAGCTCGGCCAGCTCGACTACGCGGCGGAGCTCTCGCAGATCCGGGCGGCCAAGCCCGAGGCGCTGTACGTGTTCCTGCCGGGCGGCATGGGCGTCAACTTCATCAAGCAGTTCGTCGCCGCAGGCATGTCGAAGGACATCCAGCTCGTGGTGCCGCTATGGGGCTCGGACCAGGACATCATCCGCGCGGTGGGCGATCCGATGCTGGGCCTGTTCAGCGTCGGGCACTGGTCGATCGACTTCGATAACCCGGTCAACCGCAAGTTCGTCGCCGAGTTCGAGAAGGAGTACAAGCGGCTGCCGACGGGCTACGCCGCTTCCGGCTACGACACCGCGCTCCTCCTGGACGCCGCGATCCGCAAGGTGAAGGGCAAGATCGAGGACAAGGACGCGCTGCGCGCGGCGCTGCGCGCCGCCGAGTTCAAGAGCGTGCGCGGCGACTTCAAATTCGGGCCGAACCAGTTCCCGGTGCAGAACTACTACCTGCAGCTCGTCGGCCGCGGGAACGACGGACGGCTGGTGCACAAGACGATCGGCACGGTGCTGCAAAACCGTGCCGACGCCTACGTGCAGGACTGCAAGATGAAGTAAGGCGGGGCTACATCCCGCCGGCGCCGGCCTTGGCGCACTGCTCGTCCTGGTCGCCGGTGACGCCGCTCACCCCGACCGCGCCGACGACCTTGCCCTCGACCATGAGGGGCACTCCGCCGGGAGAGGCGTAGATGGCGCCCAGGCTCAACACGGCCGGACCGGCCTTGGCGATCGCATCGACGAACGCGCGCGTCGGGCGCTGGTACGTCGCCGCCGCTCTGGCCTTGCCGATGGCGATATCGTTGCTCGCATACTGCGTGTTCTCCAAGCGCTCGAAGTACAGGAGCGCGCCATGCGTGTCGACGACTGCAACAGCGACGTTCCACTTGTTCTTCTGGCACTCGGCGATGGTTGCCGCCGCGACCTTTTTGGCCGTCGCGAGGGTGATGGACGGACCGTAGTCCGGGCGCCGGTCCTGCGCGATAGCTAGCGTCGTGCACGCGGCCAAGGCAACAGCGGTTGCGAGTTGCAACTTCATGAGTGCTCCTCCTCTGGGTTGAGCAACTAGGGCAGCGCGACTATACGCCGGTCGCGCAGGCTCTCGATTTCCTTGGGTGAACAGCCGAGCTCGGCCAGCAATTCCCGGCCATGCTCGCCGATGCGCGGCGGGTCGGTGCGCTTGCGCAGTCGCTGGTCGTTGAGCGCGAGCGGCAAGGCGGGCACGCGCAGGCTCCGGCCGTCGACGTGCATCTTGAGCAGGCCCCCGGAGGCATTCAGGTGCGGATCGTCCAGCAGGTCCCAGGGCTTCGCGATCGGCGCGAACGGCAGCCCGATCGCCTCGAGCTTGGCGCTAAGCTCGGCCAGCGTGTGCTTTTTGGTGATTTCGTTGACCTTCGGCAGAAGCCAGCCGCGCTCCTTCACCCGCATGCCGTTGGTTTTCAGCCGAGGATCGGCGGCGAGCTGCGGCTCGCCGAACTCGCGGCAGAAGACTTCCCATTGCGTATCGGTCACCACGCCGACAAAGAGCCGCCCGCCGTCGGCGGTGTCGCAGATGTCGTAGACGCCCCACGCCGGGCGCTTGACGGACATCGGCTGCGGCGCTTCGCCGGTAAGCTCGAACTGCGCCATGTGCTGGGCGACCAGATACGCCGTGCTTTCGAAAAGCGAGCTGGTGACGCGCGTGCCGCGGCCGGTCTTGTCGCGCTCGCGCAAGGCCGAGAGGATGCCGACCGCGGCGAAGGTGCCGCCCATGATGTCGATCACCGACGAGCCCGCGCGCAGCGGCCGGTCGGGCAGTCCGGTCATGTACGCGAGGCCACCCATCATCTGGGTCACCTCGTCGAGCGCCAGCCGATGCTCGTACGGACCCTTCAGAAAGCCCTTGAGGGAGCAGTAGATGAGGCGGGGGTTGTCTTTCGACAGCTTGTCGTACGAGAAGCCCAGCTTGTCGAGCGCGCCAGGCCGGAAGTTCTCGGTGAGCACGTCGGCGTTCTGCAGCAGCCGGAACACGAGGTCCCGGCCTTCGGGCTTCTGCAAATCGACCGCGAGGCTTTTCTTGTTGCGGTTGAAGACCGGGAAGAACCCGGCGCCCGCCGCCTCGAGGCGGCGCGTGTTGTCGCCGGCGAGCGGCTCGACCTTGATCACCTCGGCGCCGAGATCCGCGAGCACGAGCCCGCACGAGGGGCCCATCACCATGTGCGCGAACTCGACTACGCGCACCCCTTCAAGCGGCAGCACGAAATCCTTTGGGCAGGCCGGCGAGCGGCGTGTGGCCGTAGACCGGCTCCTCGGGAATCGCCTTCACGAGGAGCTCGCGCGCGGCCATGAGCTTCTGGAAGTCGACGCCGGTCTTCACGCCCATGCTCTCGAACATGAACACCAGATCCTCGGTGATCACGTTGCCGCTCGCGCCGGGCGCGAACGGGCAGCCGCCGAGGCCGCCCATCGAGCTGTCGAAGTGGCGCACGCCTTCCTCGTACGCGGCGAGCGCGTTCGCGAGACCGAGGCCGCGCGTGTTGTGCAGATGCGCGGCCTCCAGCTTCTCGCCGATTTCCGCGCGCACTTTCTTGAAGAGTCTCCTGATCTGCGCGGGATTGGCGTATCCCACGGTATCGGCGAGGCACACGAAATCGCAGAACTCGGCAAGCGCGACCGCGATGCGCACGACGTCGTCCTCGGGGACTTCGCCCTGCAGGGTGCAGCCGAACGCGGTGGAGACCGCGCCCTCGATCTCGACGCCGGCATGCGGATGCTGCGCGCACTTGCGCACTTCCTCGACCATCTGCTCGGGCGTCATGCGCACGTTCGATTCGCTGTGCTTGCGGCTCGCCGACACCGGGAAGGTGACCTTGTGCGCGCCGGCTTCGAGCGCGCGCTGAAAGCCTTTCAGGTTCGGGGCCAGGGCGACGACTTTCAGCCCAGGGATGCCGACCGCATGCTTTACCACTTCCCCCGTGTCGGCCATGGCCGGTATGAGCTTCGGCGGCACGAATGAGCCAACCTCGATTTCCTTGAGCCCGGCCGCGGCGAGCGCCGAGATCCAGCGCTTTTTCGCATCCGTCGGCATCAGGTGGTGCGCGTTCTGCAGGCCGTCGCGCGGGCCGACTTCGCAGATGTGTACGGACATGCCTAGAGTTTACGCTCGAAGCGTCCCACGATGAGGGCGGCGACGATGCCGGTCACCGCCAACGCCAGCATGACCTGCAGCGAGGCGCTCCAGCTGCCGGCGCGCGACGCCGCCCAGGCGATCAGGATCGGGATCACGAACTGCGCGGCATGCGACGACTGCATGACCATGCCGTTGGTCGTGCCGATGTGCTGCGGGCTCTTCGCGTGGACCGTGGTGCCGGAGAACACCGCGGCCGGGATGACGCCGCCGAGCGTCGAGAAAGCGAGCACGCAGGCGAGGCGCGCGGCGTCCGGCAGCGCGGTGGAAAAAAAGCCGAGGGCGGTCGCGCCCATGGAGAAGGCTCCCGCCGCCATCACCGCCCAGCGCGCCATGCCCGAGCGCAGCAGCAGGCCACCGAGCTGGTTGCCGGGGATGTTGATGGCGACGAACGCCGCGGTCACCAGCGCCGCGGCCGCCGGGCTCGCCCCGCGCTCGTCGACCACGAAAGTCGGCAGCCAGGTCATGAGCGAGGTCCACTGGCCGACGTAGCAGATGAAGCCGAGGCACAGCGCGAGGCTGCCGGGCCGGGCGAGCGATTCCAGGAGCAAGCGCAGCGAGCCGATGCCGGTTCCGAGCTGCGCCGCCGGCACCTTGCGTGCGAGCAGCGCAGCGCAGAGCGCGGTGTACGCGGCGAGCACGACCCAGAGCCCGCGCCACCCGATGCTGGAGAGCGCAACCGGGGCGACGAGGAGCGCGAGCGCACCGCCGGTCGGCATGTACGAGCTCCAGATGGAGAAGGCGGTCGCGCGATCCTGCGCCAGCGTCGCCGCGGTGAGGAGCGGCGCCGCCGCCACCACGAAGAGCAGGAAGCCGACGCCCTCGAGGAAGCGCGCCGCGAGCAGGGTGCCGTAACCGCCGGCGAGAGCGCCGAGCAGCCCGCCCGCCACCATCAGACCCAGGCCGGCGAGCGCCGCGCGCTTGACGCCGGCGCGCTCGGCGAACACGCCGAAGAAGACGCCGACCGAGGCGCCGATCGTGTACAGCATGGTCTGGATCCAGCCGGACTCGACCAGCGTGAGGCCGAGGTCGGCGCGCAACGTCGGCAGCGCCGGCGGCACCTTCGTCATGTACGCGCCGGCAGCCAGCCCGCCGGCGAAGATGACCCAGACCGCGGGCCAGTTCGTCAAGCGACGTTAACCGGGATCTTCAGCTCGACAATCTTCTTCGACCACTCGCCGGGACCGGTGCTGTGCACCGAGACGCCGCTGGCATCGACCGCCACGGTGACGGGCATGTCCTTCACCTCGAACTCGTAAATGGCTTCCATGCCGAGGTCCTCGAACGCGAGCACGCGCGACTTGCGGATTGCCTTGGACACCAGGTACGCCGCGCCGCCGACCGCCATCAGGTAAGCGGCCTGGTGCTTGCGGATCGCCTCGATCGCGGCGGGCCCGCGCTCGGCCTTGCCCACCATCGCGACCAGGCCGGTCCGCGCCAGCATCATGTCGGTGAACTTGTCCATGCGCGTCGACGTCGTCGGACCCGCCGGCCCGACGACTTCATCGCGCACCGGGTCGACCGGGCCAACGTAGTAGATGACGCGGTTGGTGAAATCGACCGGCAACGGTTTTCCCTGCTCGAGGAAATCCTGTATGCGCTTGTGAGCCGCATCGCGGCCGGTGAGCAGCTTGCCGGAAAGGAGGAGGCGCTGGCCGGGTTTCCAGGAAGCGACTTCGGCTTTCGACAGCGTGTCGAGGTTCACGCGCTTGGAATTGGCATCGGGCGACCACGTGACGGCGGGCCAGTCGGAAAGCTTCGGCTCCTCGAACTCCGCGGGGCCGGAGCCGTCGAGCACAAAGTGCGCGTGCCGCGTGGCGGCGCAGTTCGGGATCATGGCGACCGGGCGATTTGCTGCATGAACCGGATACGTCCGGATTTTTACGTCCAGGACCGTTGAAAGGCCGCCCAGCCCCTGGGCGCCGATGCCGAGCGCGTTCACCTTATCGTAGAGCTCGACGCGCAGCGCCTCGACCTTGCTCTTCGGACCGCGCGCCTTGAGCTCGGCCATGTCGATCGGCTCCATCAGCGCTTCCTTGGCCATCAGCATCGCCTTCTCGGCGGTGCCGCCGACGCCGATGCCGAGCATGCCCGGCGGGCACCAGCCGGCGCCCATGGAGGGCACGGTCTTCACCACCCAGTCGGCGATCGAATCCGACGGGTTCAGCATCACGAACTTCGCCTTGGCCTCCGAGCCGCCGCCTTTCGCCGCGACGTCGACCTCGAGCTTGTCGCCCGGCACCATCTGCACGCTGATCACCGCCGGGGTGTTGTCCTTGGTGTTCCTGCGGCCGAAGTCCGACTCGTCGAGCACCGAAGCGCGCAGCTTGTTGTCCGGATCCATGTAGGCGCGCCGCACGCCTTCATTGATCGCGCCTTCGAAATCCTCGAAGTCGAAGCGCACGTTCATGCCGATCCTGGCAAACACGTTGACGATGCCGGTGTCCTGGCAGATCGGACGATGGCCCTCGGCGCACATGCGGGAGTTGGTGAGGATCTGCGCAATGGCGTCCTTCGCCGCCGGCGACTGCTCGCGCTCGTGGGCGCGGCCCAGGGCGCGGATGTAGTCCGCCGGGTGGTAGTAGGAGATGAACTGCAGCGCGTCGGCGACGCTCTGAACGAGATCCGGACGCTTGATCGTCGTCATACGTGCTTCTGCTCGTGGGAGCCACCGACGGCGGGCGTGATGCGATCTGCCGCCGCGATCGCCAGCGCCGACACCAGGAAGGTGAGATGGATGCCCACCTGCGCCACGATGGTCTTCTCGTCGTACGCCGCCGCGTTGATGAAGGTCTTGAGGAGGTGGATCGAGGAGATGCCGATGATCGCGGTGGCGAGCTTCACCTTGAGCACCGAGGCGTTCACATGCGACAGCCACTCGGGCTGGTCGGGATGGCTTTCCAGCCCCATGCGCGAAATGAAGGTCTCGTAGCCGCCGACGATCACCATGATGAGCAGGTTCGAGATCATCACCACGTCGATCAGTCCGAGCACCACGAGCATGAGCACCGTCTCGTTGGGCTTCTTCGGCCGCGAGCCGCCTTCGACCGTGACCGAGTCGAGCACGTGTTCGAGCGCGCTGGCATCCCCGAACGTCGCCATCAGGAGGTAGTAGAGCTCCTGCCAGAAGACCCAGACGTAGATCGCCTGCGCCACGATCAGCCCGAGATAGAGCGGCAGCTGCAGCCAGCGGCTGGCGAAGATGAAGGAGGGAAGCGGGCGCAGTACGCGCTCTTCGCTGGGGGTTTTCATCGAGAGGCGTTGCCTTTACAGGTGTTGGATTTGGTGATTGTATTAGCGTAAGCGGGGTGTAAGCACACTGCACGCAAAATCCCGCCTACGAGGAGGAGTCAGCATGTCGTCGACCATCGAATCGGTCCTGCAGGAGAAACGGGTCTTTCCGCCGTCGCCTGCGGTCGTTAAGCAGGCCAACATTTCCGGCATGGAGGCGTACCGCAAGCTCTGCGCCGAGTTCGAGCGCGACTTCGAAGGCGCCTGGGCGCGCCTCGCGCGCGAAACGCTGCTCTGGTCCAAGCCGTTCACCAAGGTGCTGGACGAGACGAAGGCGCCGTTCTTCCGCTGGTTCTACGACGGCGAGCTGAACGCGTCCTACAACTGCCTCGACCGGCACCTGAAGACCCAGCCCGACAAGACCGCGATCATCTTCGAGGCCGACGACGGCAGCGTCACCAAGATCACCTACCAGCAGCTGTACAAGGAAGTGTGCCGGTTCGCGAACGCGCTCAAGGCGAAAGGCATCAAGCAGGGCGATCGCGTGCTGATCTACATGCCGATGTCGATCCAGGCCGTGGTCGCGATGCAGGCGTGCGCGCGCATCGCGGCGACGCATTCGGTGGTGTTCGGCGGCTTCTCGGCGAAGAGCGTGCAGGAGCGCATCATCGACGCCGGCGCGATCGCGGTGATCACCGCGGACGGTCAGTTTCGCGGCGGGCGCGAGATTCCGCTGAAGCCGGTGGTCGACGAGGCGCTCGGCATGGGCGACTGCCAGGCGATCAAGGACGTGATCGTGTACCAGCGCTCGGGCTCGAGCGTGCCGATGCAGGCGGGGCGCGACAGCTGGTGGCACGACGCGGTGAAAGGGCAGGCCGAAACTTGCGAGCCCACGTTCGTGAACGCGGAGCACCCGCTCTTCATCCTCTATACCTCGGGCTCGACCGGCAAGCCGAAAGGCATCCAGCACTCCACCGGCGGCTATCTCCTCTGGTGCGCGCTCACCATGAAATGGGTGTTCGACAACAAGCCGGGCGATACCTTCTGGTGTACGGCTGACGTCGGCTGGGTCACCGGCCACAGCTACATCGCGTACGGGCCGCTCGCCGTGGGGGCGACCGAGGTCGTGTTCGAAGGCGTGCCGGTCTACCCGGACGCCGGCCGCTTCTGGAAGATCATCCAGGACCACAAGGTCAACGTGTTCTATACCGCGCCGACCGCGATCCGCTCGCTCATCAAGGCGGGTGGCGACCTGCCGAAAAAATACGACCTCTCGTCGCTGCGCATCCTCGGCACGGTCGGCGAGCCGATCAACCCGGAGGCCTGGATGTGGTACCACGAGACGGTGGGCGGCGGCCGCTGCCCGATCGTCGATACCTGGTGGCAGACCGAGACCGGGGGCCACCTGATCTCGCCGCTGCCGGGCGCGACGCCCACCAAGCCCGGCTCGGCGACGCTGCCGTTGCCCGGCATCTTCGCCGACATCGTCGACGAAACCGGGCACTCGGTCGGCCGCGGCAAGGGCGGCATCCTGGTGATCAAGCGGCCGTGGCCGTCGATGCTGCGCACGATCTGGGGCGACCCCGAGCGCTACAAGAAGACCTACTGGCCGGACAACGGGCGCTTTTGGAAAATCATCGAGGATTACGCGGTGACGATCCTGTACACGGCGCCGACCGCGATCCGCGCGTTCATCAAGTGGGGCGACGAGTGGCCGAAGAAATACGATCTCTCCTCGCTTCGCCTGCTCGGCACCGTCGGCGAGCCGATCAATCCCGAGGCGTGGATGTGGTATCACAAAGTCATCGGCAGCGAACGCTGTCCGATCGTGGATACCTGGTGGCAGACGGAAACCGGCGGCATTTTGATCTCGCCAATTCCGGGCGCGGTTCCGACCAAACCTGGATCGGCGACGCTTCCCTTCCCTGGCATCGTGCCGGATATTCAAACCCGTG